>JASBTC010000365.1 GCA_030148625.1 Sphingobium sp.
ACCACCGGCACCGATCCCAACCGCATCGTCTTCTGGTCGGGCTCGGCCTTCGATCCCGCGATGCGCGCCAGGGGCATCAATTGCCGCGACACCCATTCGGAACCCAATAATCTGCGCTGCTGGATCAAGGGGGCGCTGCCCGAGCCCGGCTACACCTATGCCGGCAATGCGCTCGAATGGCCGACCATTCCCGAGGTGCTGGAAACCGCCGGTGTCGACTGGCGCATCTATCCGGATCCCAACGACAATTGGACCGGCGCGATGCATGGCGGGCTGGCGTTCAAGGGTTTCCGCGAGGCCAGGCCCGATTCGCCGCTCTACCGGCGCGGCATGAGCGCTTTCTCGCTCGAACGGCTGGCGCAGGATGTCCGCGACGGGACGTTGCCCGCAGTCTCATGGGTGCTGCCGCCCAAGCAATGGTCCGAACATCCGTCGGCCTCGACGCCGATCGAAGGCGCGGCCTTCACCGCGCGCGTGCTCGATGCGCTCACCGCCAATCCGGACGTGTGGAGCGGCACGGTCTTTTTCCAGACCTTCGACGAGAATGACGGGCTGTTCGACCATCTGCCGCCCGCGGCCCCGCCATCCTACAATCCCGACGGCAGCCTGGCCGGTGGCGCGACGCTCAGCCTGCCGGGCCATTATTTCGACGACCATGAGGATAAATACACGTCGCGCGACGATGTCGGTACGGGGACGACGCGCCCCTGGGGGCTGGGGCCGCGCGTGCCCATGTATGTCGTCTCGCCATGGAGCAAGGGCGGCTGGGTGAGCAGCGAGATATTCGATCACACTTCGGTCGGCCAGTTCCTCGAAAAAAGGTTCGACATCACCATTCCGGCGATCAGCCCATGGCATCGTTCGGTCTGCGGCGACCTGACCTCCTGCTTCGATTTTTCCGGTCCCGAGGATGCGGCGTTTCCCGCCTTGCCCGATGTCAGCAAGGCGACCGAGATCCTCGACGGCCATCTTCAGCGGCCGAAGCTCCTGCCGCCGCGTGCGCCGCAGGCGCTGTTCCAGGAACGGGGGATCAGGCGGTCGCGCGCCTTGCCCTACGCATTGCATGTCGATGCGCGCCTTGCGGAGGCGGGAGACGCGATCGGCCTGTCCTTCGTCAACGAAGGGAGCGTGGGCGTCGTCTATCACGTCTATGACCGACACAATCTCGACCGCATTCCGCGCCGCTACACGGTGGAAGCGGGCAAGAGCCTGGTCGACAGCTGGGCGGGCGACGCGGAGGGCCGATTCGACCTCTGGGTGCTTGGCCCGAACGGTTTCCTTCGCCATTTCAAGGGCGCGCTCGGCAAGGCCGCGCGCGCGCCGATCCCGGCGGTTCGCTACGATCGCAAGCGCCGCGCGCTCGCATTGTCATGGCGCAACATGGGGGATGCGCCGGCGGCGATCAGGCTGAGCAACGACGCCTATGGCAAGGGTGCGCCGCAGACGCTGAGCGTGGCCGGCAGCGGCCAGCTCACGCATCGCTGGCCGGTTGCGGAGAGCCATGACTGGTATGATCTGACCATCGCCATGGACGGCATCGACATCCGGATGGCCGGGCGTATCGAAACCGGCGCGCATGGCATCAGCGATCCGCTGATGCATATCTGAACGCTTTGCAGTTCGACGAATCCATCGAACGACTCGAAAATCGCGATCAAACAAAGGCCTGGATCGAGCTGCGTGATTCCGAAATCACGTAGCTCGATCGATGAGCGCCGATATGTTCAGCCGGATCCGTCAATGGTGCGCGGCGTGTGCAGTCGCTGGTCGGCGAGTTCATGGCGTCGGCGGCGATTCAGGGTCCTGACCCGTTCGGGGGGGAAGGGGGGCGGATATCCGGTCCGCCACCCCTTGACCCGTTCGGATCCCACGGCAGACAAGGCTCGCATCAATAGCTGAACGGTGAGCCCAACATGAATTTCCCCGACCTTGCGTTCACCGTCACCGACTGGGCCCAGGTTCCGGCGGTCGTCTATCCCGGCGAAACCGGTGAGGCGACCTGGCGGACCTTCGAGATCGGCGATCTGCGCGTGCGGATCGTCGAATATTCGCCGGGCTATCTGGCCGACCATTGGTGCGACCGCGGCCATGTCCTGTACGTGCTCGAGGGCGAACTGGTTTCCGAACTGCGCGACGGGCGCCGTTTCGTACTGACGTCGGGCATGAGTTATCAGGTGTCGAGCTCCGGCGACGCCGCACACCGTTCGGTCACGCAGACAGGCGCGAAGATCTTCATCGTGGATTGATCGCGACGTTCGTCGCCGGACGCCGCCGCGGCGTCAATCTCCCGTGGCGGCGAGGGCCTGGCGGAAGATCTGCCGTGCACGGAACAGGATCATTTCGCGCCAGTCCTGGTGATCGGAGCAAAATTGATCGCGCATGGTCTTGCGCGCGCGACGTCCGTCTTCGCTCATCGGGTCGCCACCGCCATATCGATGGAACCAATGGTCGCGCCGATAGGCTTCGCGGTTCAGCCTTTGCTCGAAAACGCCATATTCCAGGCAGATATAGACATGGTTGCCGTCGCCCAGAATGCGATCCCACAGCATCTGCAGCGTGCCCGTCACCGGTGCCGCGAACGACGTGCCGAGATCGGGTGAGGTCAGCGACGGGCCGAAGATCCGGCCGGCGATCGCGTGCGATCGGCTGTCGGGCCGATGCTCGCTTTGCGGCTCGCCATAGCCGAACGGGCCCAGGCCGGTATGCACGTCGAGGATGGTGACGAATTCGCGGTCCCTCAGCCGATAATCGTCGATGATCCGCTCCAGGCGGATGCGCGCGCTCGATGGCTCCACGCCGCCATAGAACATGCCATGCGGATCGACATATTGGCCGCCCTTCACCGCGATATCGAAGGCGCGCTGGCCATGTTCGGCGCGATAGGCGTCCAGCGCAGCTTCGGCGCGGGCGACCGTGCCGGGATCGAGCGATGCGGGAACGAGGAACGGCGCGACATCGGGATAGGCGGTGTTGACCGGAACGCCGTGCGCGAAGTCCACGCAGTTGCGATTGAGATCGCAGCCTTCCTCCGTCACCCGGCGATCCCATGCGAAGCCATAGGCGTTGAGCGCATGGACCAGCAGCACCGCCTGGTCGGGGGCGAGCAGGGCGGCCGCCCCCGAATACAGCCAGTCGAGCTGCACGCCCGAACCGCAATATCCCTCGACGCCATGCGTCGCCGACAGGATCACGATCACGCGGCTGGCATCCGCCGGGCCGATCCAGCAGCTATCGGTTGCCAGCGGGGCTCCATCGGGCCCGGTCGCATCGAGCGGATAGCTGCGCACGGCATCGCCGGCCGCGGCCAGAAAGCGCTGCCGCGCGTCCTGATAATCGGCCGAGAAACACGCGGCGCTCGCGCTTGCGAGATCGGTGAGGCTCATCGCGCCACATCCGCCCGCGCATGTGCGAGCAGCGTGTCGAGTGCGGCGCGATCGAACAGCCGGCCATTGCGGATCACCGCATCGATCCGGCGGATATTGCCGATATCGATCAACGGATCGGCATCGAGCAGGACGAGATCGGCGATCCGGCCTTCTGCAATCGTTCCACGTCGTTTCTCCATCTTCATATATCGCGCCGCCGAGAGTGTCGCCGCGCGCAGGACCGCAAGCGGCGGCAGGCCAGACTGGGCGAGCATCTCCATTTCGAGATGATAGCTGAAGCCCGGAAATATGTAGGAGTCGGGCGAATCCGACCCCACCAGGATCGGAACGCCCGCGCGATAGGCCTCACCCGTCACGCGCATCGCGTGCAGCAGGAAACGGTGCAGCGCAAGCTGTGTCCTGGCAGGCAGCGCCGCATAGCGATCGGCATCCGCGTTCCAGGATTTCTGCGTGTCGGCGTCGATATAGGCCAGCAGCGGGTCGCTTCGATATTCACGGAAGCCCGCCAGCACATCGAAGCGGCGCGTGACCAGGGTGGGGGTGTAATGGACCTGCTTGCGTGCCATCGTCGCGAGCAGGGCCCGGCATGCGCCGGCATCATAGCTATCGACCACCTCATCGGTAAAACCGGCGAAATCGGGATAGGCCAGATTGCTCTCGAAGCGATGTTCCGCACTGTCGAGATAATAAGCGCGCCGGCGCGCATCGACCACCGGTGCGCATGCCCATGTCAGCGATTGCGCATGTTCGAGCGTCACCTGGCCGAGCGCAATGGCTGTCGCCACGGGGACTTCCCTGGGAACATGCCCGCTGGCGGACAGCCCGGCGCGCGCCGCCGCGCGCATCATCGCCGCATAGGCCGGGGCGGGAATCGAATCGTACGGCTTGATGAAGCCGAGGCCCATCCGTTGTACCGTCGCGACCAGCCTGCGCGCATCGCCTTCGGTCTCGATGGCAAAGTCCCGGCCGTCATCGTCCGGCGACGATTTCGCATCCGGTTCGCGGCCATTTGCCGCGCGCAGCGGAGACGCGATCACTTCCGGTGCCGCGATCGCGCCCTTTGCGGTTTCCGCGATCATTGTCCGCAGCGCGATCATCGACAGGTCGTTGCCCATGTCGCGCATCGCCACGATGCCGTTCGCGAGCTGCATGGCGAGCGCCTTGCGCGCGGAACGCTGGTCGGCCGGCAGATGCGCGTGCATCTCCCACAGGCCGGGAATCAGGAATTTGCCGGAACCATCGACGATCCGGGCATATGCGGGGGCGGGCAGCTCGTTCGCGCCGATGCGTGAGATCATGCCGCCTTCGATCAGCACCGATCTATGCGCCAGGCGCGCGGAAGCCGGATCCTGGGCCGAGACGTCGATCACGGTGACGTCGCGCAGCAGCACGGCATCTTTTTGCGCCTGCACCGTGGCGGCCATTCCGAGCAGCGCGATCGTGCACAGCGTGCGCACTGCCAGTCTGGCGGTTGATCCGAAGCCATTCGCCATATCGTCTCCCGGTCCCTTCATCGATCGTCCCGCCATTGGCTTATCGGCCGAGATCGGCGCCCGGACAGGCCGGGTCGCCCTTCAAATTGGTCAGGAAATATTCCCATGTCCGAAGGCGCAGCGCGCGTTCGCTGGTCTCCGAATATCCCGAATGTCCCTCGCCGGGCAGGATCAGCAGGTCGAACCTCTTGCCCGCGTCGATCAGGCTTCGCACCAGCCGGAGCGTCTGGCCGACATTCACGTCATCGTCCTGATCGCCATGCACCAGCAGCAATTTCCCCCTCAGTCGCGCCGCCAGCGCCGCGTTCGTCGGATAGGGCGCGGATTGCGCGCCGAAATTGAATTCGGTCGAATTCTGCTCGTAGAGACCATTGTCATGGTTGCCCGCGATGGCGACGCCCACTTTGTAGAGATCGGGCCGGGCAAGCAGTGCTGCCGCCGCCATGAAACCGCCGCCCGATCGCCCCCAGATGCCGACCCGGTCCGGATCGACGAACGGGTAGCGGGCCGCCAGCTGTTCCAGCGCCGCCGCATTATCCTCGATCGCATAGTCGCGCGACACGCCGGGCCTGCGTGCGAAGAACTGATAATCCCTGCCGCGCGCCGGCGATCCGCCGCGCTGTCCGAAGGTCACGACGACGAAACCGAGTTCCGCCAGAGCCGCATTGGGGTGTGAGGGTATGAAACCGGTGGGGACGACGTCGTTCGACGGCCCCGGATAGCCCTGCACGATCACCGGATATCGTTTTCCCGCAGCGACCTCGGGTGGCAGCCACATCATGCCTTCGATCCGGGTCCGGCCATCGGCGGCTTTCAGATCCAGCGGAATCGGGGCGCGCCACCCGGCCTTGCGAAGCGTGCCGGGATCGGGCTGTTCGAGGGGCCGCAAGACGGCGCCATTGCGGTCCCGAAGCGCAAGCACCGGAGCGGCGTCGGGCCGGGCGATGGTATCGATCAGATAGTGCCCGTCGGGGCTGGGCGAGACGATATGGCTGGCCGCGTCGTCGTCGAGGCGCGTCAGCCCGCTTCCGTCCAGCCGGACGCGATGAAGCTGCGTCCGCCCGCTGCTGCCCTTGCCATCGGCAAAGGCGGTGAACAGCAATTCGCCGCGCGCCGCATCGACGGCCACGATCCGGTCGACCGAAAAGGCGCCCCGGGTGACCTGACGGACCAGCCGGCCGTCGCGGTCATAGAGATAATAATGCGCCCAGCCGTCGCGGTCCGATTTCCAGAGAAAACCGTCGGCGAGTTCGAGGAATTCGACATGGCGGACGCCGGACGCGCCCGCCGGTTCCTTCAGGACGGTGCGGACCCTGCCGTCCGCTAGGGCGGCTGCGGCGAGTTCGACGCGGCCATAGTCGCGCGACATCCGCGCGAAATAGAGCGAGCGGCCGTCGTTCGCCGGCGCGATCCCGCCCTCGCCGATATCCATATTGCCGAGATAGTCCCAACCATCGGCGGTGATGCGGTGCGATGCGCCCGATGCGGCATTGACCAGCCAGAGCTCCGGAACCGGGATCGCACTTTCGCCGGGAAGCGCCATTTTTTGCCGGCGCAGCGTCGGGCGTGGCGTTGCCAGCGCATCGATCAACCAGAGATCGCCGACCGCGCGATGATCCTGCCGCGCGATCCAGAACCAGGGGCCATTGCCGATCCAGTGCGGCGCCGGGCTCGCCTTGGATGGCGGCATCTCGATCGGATTGCTGCGCGCCATTGCCGGATCGAAGCTGTACCAGATTTCGCCGTCGCGGCTGATCCGCCTTGGCGGGCCGGAGCCGCCGGCGACATAGAGGTCATGCGCGCGCACGATCACGCGGAAGCGGCCGTCCGGCGATATGGCTGTGTCCCGGCGCGTTGCCGCGCCCGGCGATATTCCGCCGCTCGCCACGTCGAAACGCATCTCGCCGTCGCCCGACACGGGAAAATCGCGTCGTGTCATGGTGGCGGGATCGAACAATATGATCCTCCGCCCCGCCGGATCCGAGGTCTCGTACCAGAAGCGACCGTCCGGCAACCAATGGACCATCGCATAGGGCGGCAGTCCCCTGCTTCCCGGCCTGTAACCCGTCTGCACCGGCAGGCCGCGGAGCACATCGTTCATTGCTGCAGGGGTCAGCCGCTCGGCGCGCTGCATCGCCTCCGCCGCCGCGCATTGCCCGGCCAGCGCGGAAACCAGGAGGAGCGCGGCGATCATCGCCGGATTTCGAGCCGGCGCGGAAAGTCGCAAAGGCATTCGGCGCCCGTTTCCGTCACGACGAAGGGCTCGGTCATCACCATGCTCTGCGCGTCGAGCCAGACCGCCGGCATCAGATGCAGGGTCATGCCCGCTTGCATCACCGTCTCGTCGCCGGGACGAATGCTCACCGTCTGTTCGCCGAAGGTCGGCGGATAGGCGATTCCGATCGAATAGCCGCAGCGCGCCGATTTGCTGATGCCGTGACGGCCCGCCGCCGCCTGCCATACGCGCTCGATCTCGGCGGCGGTCACGCCCGGCCGGATGAACGCCAGCGCCGCGGCGATGCCGTCGGACAAGGCCGCTTCGATCCGTCGGAGCAGCGCTGGCGGTTCGCCGAGATAGAGCGAGCGGCCGAGCGGCGTGTGATATCGGTGGCGCGACGCGACCAGTTCCAGATTGACCTGCGCGCCGTCCCGATAGGGCTGATCGGTCCAGGACAGATGCGGGGTGTGGACGCGGTCGCCCGACGGGATCAGCGGCGGGCTGCTCGCATAGTTTCCGCCATAGTCGGCAGTCCCGCCGATCAGAGCATGATAGATGATGGCGGCCGCGTCGCATTCGCGAACCCCGGGGCGGATCGCGTCGAATGCGGCCGTCATCGCGCCTTCGACGATCCGGGCCGCCTGGCGCATATAGGCGATCTCCGTGGGCGACTTGACCACGCGTATCCAGTTGACGAGCAGGCTGGCGTCCACCAGCTGCCCGGCATCGAACGCGCCGGCGAGCACCAGCCAGGCCCTGGCGCCGAGATAATAGCTGCCAAGCTCGACGCCGATCCTGTCCTGACCCCAGCCGCGACGGCGGATCTCCTCGACGACCAGATCCATCGGATGGACGTCCGCCGCCTGCACATAGGCGTCGCCATAGGGAATGATGGCGTCGGACGGCAGGTTGGTCGTGATCGCGGCACCCGCTGCATCCATGGCGCGTCCGATCCACAACGGGCCGGCCTCGCGATGCAGCAGGACGACTTGCGGCACGTAGAAGGACCAGGCGTCATAGCCGGTCAGATAATAGAGATTGCACGGATCGGAGAGGATCAGCAGGTCGATGTCGCGCCGTTCCATCTCGGCGCGCACGGCATTCAGACGGCGGACATGGTCGGCGTCGTCGAAATGGGCGCTCTGGGTCATTTGGCGTCGCCTCGTGCTGAAATCATGTGGAGAAGCTTGGATCGTGCCAGCCAGGCGATCGCCGTCGCGCAGAGCAAAGCGGCGCACAGGCCGCCAAGCGCGGTGACGGGCGCCATGTGCACCGCCGCGGCGCCGATCAGGCCGGACGCGTAGCTGCCCGCGCCGATCGACAGATACCAGACGCCGATGACGAAGCTGGCGAGATGCGCCGGTGCCAGCCGGCTCGCCAGCGCGATCTGCGGCGGCCAGATGAAGACATCGGCCAGGCCGAACAGGATGTAACCGATGACGAACCACGACATGGCGATCCTGCCCGCGCCCGCATCGGCCGCCCCGGTCGCGAAGATCGCATAGCCGCCCGACAACAAAGCGAGCCCGATGACGAGGCTGGTGCAGACGTCGAGACGGCCATGGCCGGCATCGGCCCGCCGCTCGATCCACCGCGCGACCAGCGGTGCGGCGAGGATGAACATGCCGGTGCTGATACTCAGAAACCAGGTTGCCGGGACCATGAAGGCGCCGATCTCGCGATCGACCGATTGCCTGATCAGCACGCTCAGAAAACCGCCCTTCTGGTAGAAGGCCGCAGCATAGGCCACGGTGAA
>JASBTC010000366.1 GCA_030148625.1 Sphingobium sp.
TCATCGCCGCACCCGTGACCGCTGCCGCGCTTGCCAGCAAGGTGCGCCGATCCGTTCCTTTGTTCATCCCGTCCGCCATGATGATCCCTTTGTTGGTGTTCGGCACAGCAGTATCCGTTGAGACGACAATCGCAAGCCGGAGATGCAACGTGATCAAGAGCCTCAGCGTGTTGCCATCAATGACGCGAAACCGTCATCGCTGCGATCGGGCGTCCTGGCTGCCCGTCATCGCCTCGATCGTCGGGTTCGAACGAAATCTCGGCATCCACCAGATCCTCGGTCATGCCGGGCCGGGCGAAATCACGGATCAGGCGAACCATCACGCGCCCCTTTCCGTTGGGATTCAGCCGGTCGGGTGAATAACCGTCGATCCTGACCTGGTATCGGCCGGTGGGCGCCCTTCGTACGACATATTCCTCGGGGCCATAACCTTCAGTCATGTCGTTGGAGATGGTGCCGCCCGATCCGCTGACCTTGCTGGCGTAGTAGACGGTTTCACCACCCGGTTCGACGACGTGTAGATCGATATCCGCAGCGGCGTTGCTCCATTCGATAACGATCCGGACGTCGGTGTCGAGTTTTGCCACCAGCCGGGGATCGAGCGCCCAGGTGCCACCGGCAGCCTCGATCGCGGGGATCAATGCGTTCGCCTCCATAAGCGCGATCGTCTCGATGCCGTCATAGTCACTGTCGGCCGGATCAAGTGCGACCGCGGTCAGCAGCGCGAAGGCGCGTTCCAGATCGTCGCGTCCCTCCCTGCCACGCGCCCGTCCACGCGCGGCCAGTGCGAGCGCCAGGCTGCGCTTGGGCTGAGGTCGAAATTCCGCCGATGCCGCCATGGCATCGAGCAGGCCGATTGCCGCATCATGACGCTGCGCACGTGACAGCCGGAATGCGACAACCAGCCGCGTCTCGTCATCCGCAGCCGATAATTCGAGCGCGGAAAGCAGCAATTGGTCCGCCATTTCCTCTTCGCCGGCGAGACGGAACCATTCGGAGGTTTCGAGATAGAAGGCGGGCAGGGTGCCGTAGATCTTCTCCTGGGCGGCGAGGACATTCAGCCGATCAGAGGAAGCGGCGGCGGTGAGGGCCCGTAGATAAGGCTGATCGGAAAGCGCGTCCTCGATATCGAGTTCGATCGTCGCGCTGCGATGAACCGTTTCGGCGGGAACGTCCGAAGCTCTGGAAACCGATGAGGCACGGGGTTCGATGCGGGAGCCCGTGACGATGATGTTCCCGGCATCCGCTTCCTCACTGACGGCGTTGGCTTGCGCAGGGGGAGGTGGCGCCACCTCTGCGACCGGCACGGGCGCTGGCCTTTGGCGCCTGGCATCCGGTTGTGCGGATGGCTTGCGGGGGCGAGCGTCGAAGCGGGTCGACCACCATGATTTCCGGGCCGTCCATTGCTCGATGACAAAGGCCAGCCGCTTGTCGCGTTCGTCGCTCTTGTCGATTTCGGCATGGTGTCGCGCTTCCATGTATTGGGCCATCCATGGCTTGGCGAAGCCCAGCGGGGGCGCGATACCGGCGGCGACATATTGATCGGGACGTTCCAGCACCAGGAACGCCATGGTTGGGCTCGCCACCTGGTGAGCGATGGCCAGCGCACGCATCTCGTCGCGGGCCGCCGGGTTATCGGCAAGCTGTTCAAGCTGCGCCGCCGCCCACAACGCACCCGCGGCGTCAGACCGCGCATTCCCTGCGGCGTCGGGGCTGTAGATCCGCTCGGTCAGACCTCGACCCAGGCCCGCGATCAGCAGGTGCACGGCGCCGGTTTCGGGCATACGGCCGACGACCAGCCAGGCCTTGTCCGGGGTGGCCGGCAGCACGCGGAAATCCAGCCGTCGTCCACGGTCGTCGCGTGCCTCCACGACGGAAACGGGTGTTGCGAACAACTGCTTGAGCACCTCGCTCTCGTTCCTGGTGGTCAGGCGCAGAATCTGCCCCCGGCTGGCGCGCGCGATCCGACCCAGCCGAACCCCATTGCCCGATCCGGCCGAGGCGACCACTCGAAGTGGGCAATCGGGGCGGAAGCTGGCATCGGCATCGATGGTCGGCATGCCATCGCTGAACAGCAGGCATTGATCCGCAACCCCTGAAGCGGCCTTGTCGAGTCCAAGAAAACTCGTGCCGCCGCGATAGGTGATACCGGAGAGATGGGTGATGGCTTTGCGAGCGCTGTCGAATCGCACCACGCCAGGCTTGCCGGTTGTGAAGGTCACGATATCGATCGCGGATGGCCTGACGGCGTCAAAATACGCTCGCAGCAAGGCGATCTCGTTCGCGGTCGCGGCATTGCGGCGTGAGAGCGAAGTATCCCAGTAGATGCGTACGAGGCCCGTTGTGGGCGCTGGCGGCGCGCCGAGATCCGATGAATCCGCTATCTGGAAATAGTCATGGCCGTTGCGATGCATTGATACCAGCATCGGTCGCGCGGCGGCCAGGCCGTCGATCTTCAACTTGCCGTCCAGTCCCTCGATCCGGTCCTCCCTTTGGGCGCGCCACGAATCCCCTTCGCGCTGTAGCGCTAGCGTCTTGCCATTGGGTAGGCGGATGGCGGGTGGTTCGGCATATCCCTCCGCTCGAACATCGAAGTGCAGCCGGCCATGCAGGTTCGAAAGATTGAACGGCATGGTGAGGCCATGATTTTCATCGACGGGTGTCGCGAAGCGAACCCGGATGATGCGTTCCGCGCCCGCCATGATTGGAAAGATACGGGTTTCAAACCGATTGTCGCTGGTGACCTCCGCCAGGCCGGGATCCACGCCCTTGCGGACTTCATCCTGATAGACCGCGCGCGCCTTGGGTTGATCGACCAGAACGCCCTCGATCATCGCTCCGCCGACGTCGAGCGCATAGCCGATAACCACCGCGTCCTCAGGCAACGCCAGAGCGAAATGTCCCTCAAGCGTGTGGCCGCCAGGATTGGAGATGCGCGCCAGCAGCGAAAATTCCGCCATGCGGCCATGCAAACGGATGTCGGTACGCAACTCGGTTATGACAAGTTGCTCGGCGTTCTCGTCGCCCTCTACACCGTCGACAAGTGCGCGGACGGACGGATTCGGGGCGGCATTCGCGGGCACCGGGAGGAATAGGGCCGCGAGCAGAACCCCTAAAACACCAACGAGCCGTATCATCCGCTCCCCCCTTATTTCCTGTTCACGAAACCCGTACGGAGCGAAGGTAAACAGCTTATGCGCCCGCGTGGCGGAGAACAGGCCGCCGCGTTCCTTGGTGGGGGAACAGTCCGGTGGTTCGCAAGGCGACTTTCATCCGAAACGGTGGCGATCCGCCAATACACGCTATCGACGCAACGTCAGCGTCACGCGCACGGTGAAACCTTGGGGGTCGTGAATGAAACCGATCTCGCCGCCTTGGCCGATCACGGCTTCGCGCGCGATCGTCAGCCCCAGGCCGGTGCCGCCGGAATCCCGGTTGCGCGACGCTTCGAGTCTTTCGAACGGCTCGAAGGCGCGATCGGCCTGATCGGGCGGGATGCCCGGTCCGCGATCGACCATATCGATGATCGCGACGTTGCTTGCGGCCGAAAGCCGGATCTTCACGGCTTCGCCATATTTGCAGCCATTGGCGATCAGATTGGTGAAGGCGCGCTTGATCGCGACCGGGCGGCAACGGAGCGCCAGATGGTCCGGACCGTCATACTCCACGCTTTCGCCCGCGTCGGAGAAAGTATCGGCCAGGCTGATGAGCAATGCTCCCAGATCGATCACCTGTTCCTGTTCGCGCCGCATTTCCGCACCGGCAAAAGCGAGCGCATCGGACAACATGGTTTCCATATCGACGATATCGGCCAGCATGCGTTCGCGCTGATCGTCGGGGACATATTCGGCGAGCAATCGCAACCGGGTGAGCGGTGTGCGCAGATCGTGCGAGATGGCGGCGAGCATCTGGGTGCGGCCGTCGACATGACGTTTCAGCCGCATCTGCATTTCGTTGAAGGTTTCGGCGATCGCCGCATATTCCGGGGCGCTCATGCCCGTGATCAGTGTCGGTTCGCGTTCCCGCCCCATTTTTTCGGCGGCGGCCGAGAGCCGGCTGAGCGGGCGCAGGATCATCCGCGCCATTGCATAGGAGAAGAGGATGATGAACAGGATCCGGCCGACAAGGCCGCTCAGGTAGAAGGCGTAGCGGCTGAAATTATCCGCCGGTGCCTTTTCGCGGACGATCAGCCAGGTATTCTCGTCGAGCTGGGCCGCGATCTGAAGGTCGCGCAGCGTCCGCGACGACAAAGCGTCCTGCAACGGATCATCGCCCTGGTGCCGGGCCATCAGGATCACCTGCGGCGCTTGCGGGCCATAGCGAAACGGCCCGATGACGGCGTCGTTAGGAATGGCGGGCAGCACTTTATAGTCGAGCGTCTTTGCGGAATCGAGGCGCGCCAGCGCCGCTGCGCGCTCGGCCGGCGGCGTCGACAGCACGGTCTTTGCGGCCTCCTCGATCGCGTCGGACAGCCAGCTTCTCTGCACGACGAGCTCGGGCGCCGGCGGCAATATGTCGCGCAAACCGCGTTCGAGCACGCCCGCGATCAGGATCGCGAGCACCAGCGCGACGGCGACGCGCGGGGCGACGCCAAGCCGGGTGAGCGGCCAGAGCCCCTTCATCGCTCGCGCCTCATACATGGTCCTCCGTGACCGGCGCGGACAGGAAATAGCCGCCGTTGCGGACGGTCTTGATCAGCAGCGGCGCGTTGGGATTGGTTTCGATCTTGCGCCGCAGCCGGCTCATCTGCACGTCGATGCTGCGATCGATATTGATGCTCGAACGACCATGGACGAGATCGAGCAACTGATCGCGGCTCATCACGCTTTGCGGATGCTGGACCAATGCGGTCAGCAGATCGAACTCGCCGCTGGTCAATTCGGTCAATGCACCTTCGGGGGACAGCAGTGTGCGCCGGCCCGTATCGAGCGTCCAGCCGGCGAACCGATAGAGGCCGGGCGATCGGCCGCTGCGTTCGCTCGCCTGCTGTCCGGTCCGGCGGAGCACCGCGCGGATCCGGGCAAGCAGCTCGCGCGGGTTGAACGGTTTGGCGACATAGTCATCGGCGCCCAGTTCCAGCCCGACGACGCGGTCGGTGTCGCCGCCGCGCGCGGTCAGCAGGATCACCGGTATATTGCCTTCCGCGCGCAAGCGGCTGCACAGGGTGAAGCCATCATCGCCGGGCAGCATCACGTCGAGCACGATCAGGTCGGGGCGCGTGGCGCGCATGCGAGCGCGCATTTCGTGGCCATCACGCGCCTCGCCGACACTCAGGCCGTGATCGGCCAGGAAACGGCCGAGCATTGTCCGGATGTGCAGATCGTCGTCGACGACAAGGATATGGGGCTTGGCGCTCATCCCGGGCTTGATGCGCATATGATCGTGCGAAGTCCAACGCGATCGACCGGCTGAAACAAACTGAAACACGATGTCATCGCGCCGTAATCGCCGGCGCTGCGCCCTAGGGTAATTCCGCCGCAGTTTCCCCAGCCAAAGGCGGTCGTCATGCCAGAACTGCGTACATCGTTCCACATCATCGCGGGCTGCCTCGCCCTTGGCGCCTTGTCGCCCGATCGCGCCGCCGCCCAGCCGCAGGAGAAGGAGGAGGACGATTGGCAGGTGACGATCGGCGCGGGCGTTCTCGTCATGCCCGATTATGAGGGATCGAACGATCTGCGCGTGCTGCCGTTTCCCGTGCTGGCGCTCGACTACAAGAATATCGTGTCGATCCGCGGACCGCAGATCCAGGTCTCGATCGCCGATGTGAAGCTGTCCGACGATGTACGGCTGCGCTTCGGTCCGTCGGCCCGTTATCGGCAGGGACGGGACGAGAGCGACAATTCCGATCTGATCGGGCTGGGCGATGTCGACGGGTCGGTCGAGATCGGCGGTTTCGCGCGTGTCGGCAGTGATCGCTGGTGGCTGCAGCTGAGCGGTGGAAAGGATGTGGCGAACGGTCATGACGGCATCGTCGCTGAGGTCGAAGCGGGAATCCGGTTCGACCTGACGGACTCGTTGTCGGCGCAGCTCAGCGGCACGGCGTCCTGGGCGGATCGCAAATATATGCGGAGCAATTTCGGGATCGATGCGGCGCAGGCGGCCGCGAGTGGTCTGTCGCGCTTTTCGCCCGATGCGGGGCTGAAGGATGCCGGCGCCGGTGTCGGCCTGAACTATCGGATCGATCGACGCTGGAGCATCGGTGGCGATGCCGGCTATCGACGATTGCTCGGCGATGCCGCGGACAGCCCGATCGTATCGAAACGCGGATCGGCCAATCAGCTTCATGGCCTGCTCTATGTGAGCTACCGGCTATAAGCGGGTTTTCCCAGCTCGAGCTCACCGTCATCCGGCTCGCGGCCGCACCGAGGGAAGCGCGTTCGGCCGGCGCACGCCGATTGCCGCGCATCACCCGTTTCGTCGGGCGCCGACATGGCAATCCCCAGCCGCTCGCCAATCCCCGGCTGGAAGCGCTTCGCGCGATGGCGGCATTGCTGCATCGCCGCTTTTCGGTGTCGCCCGAGGAAATCGACGCATTTCTGGCGGCCGGCTGGTGCGAAGGGGATCTAAGGCGAGTCGAGGTCGCGGTGGATTCGCTGCCAGCGATCCACCGGGTCGAGGATAATTACGTGTCGTCGCGGGAGCGGTAGACAGCCTCGTCGAGCTCGCCTTCCCAGCGCGCCACCGTGGTCGCGACGGTCAGGTTCGCGCTGGCGCTGGGCACGGTGCGGGTCATGTCGAGCAGGCGGTCGAACGGCAGGACGAAGCCGACGACGAGCGCGGTCTGTTCGGGCGCGATGCCGACCGCGGAGAGCACGGCGGCGAGCATGAACAAGGATGCCGAAGGCATCGGCGCGGTGCCGAAAGCGGCCAGCGCGCCGGTCAGCAGCACGACACCGTAGATTTGCGGCGTCATCGGCGTGCCGAACGCCTGAAGCGCGAACATGCTGAGCAGGCCGACATACATGGCCGTGCCGTCCTTGCCGATGCTCGCGCCCAGCGGCAGCACGGTGGAGAAGACCGATCGGCCGACCCCGAGATTCTTTTCGGCGACGCGCATCGCCACCGGCAGCGTCGCCGAACTCGATGCGGTCGAGAAGGCGACGGCGAGCGCATCGATGATCCCCCTGAAGAACGGCATCACGGGCAATCGCGCGAACAATTTCAGGATCAGGCTGTGGACGAGCACGATCTGCAACGCCGATCCGACGACCACGGCCAGCGCCAGCCAGCCGACATGGACGAAGACGCCCGTGCCGTTCGCCGCGACAGCATTGGCGATCAGTGCGAAGACGCCGAAGGGTGTCGCCTCCATGATGACGCCGACGATCTTGAGCAGCACGGCCGAGATGGACTGGAGCAGATTGGCCAGCGGCTTGCCCGCTTCGCCGGCAAGCACCGTGCCGACGCCGAGCAGGATCGCGACGAAGATCAGCGCGAGCATGTCGCCCTTGGCCAGGGCTTCGACGATATTGGTGGGGATGATGCCGAGGAGCTGCTCATAAGGCGTGAGCGGCGTACCCAGTGCGTGCGGCGCGGCGGTGCCGAGCGCTGCACCTTCGCCGGGCCGGAGCAACGTCGCGACGCCCATGCCGATCGATACGGCGATCGCGGTGGTGAAGGCGAACAGGCCGACGGTGCGGCCGCCCAGGCTGCCCAGCCTTTTTGGATCGGCTAGCGAGGTGATGCCCGCCGCGATCGTGATCAGCACGATCGGCGCCACCAGCATGCGGATCGCACGCACGAACAGGTCGCCCATGAATGCGACCGACGGCGTTGCCGACGGCCAGACCAATGCGAAGATCAGGCCGAGCGCGAGTGCGCCCAGCACACGCTTCCACAGCGCGATCCCGAACCAGGCGCGCAGCAGCGTTATCGGCCTGCTCCTGCCGCACGCGCGGAGAGACGGTCAGGGCATTGTCGTGCCGTCATCCTGCATTCCCCTCCGCTGTCGTTTTCGACGTGCCGGTCAGTTCGCCAGCAATGCATCGACGATCGTATCGGTGCCGAAGGCGATCGGATCGGTGCAGGGCAGGCCGAGCTGCTCCGCAATGGTGTCGCACAGCTTGCGCGCTTCGTCACGATCCATCGCCGAGGTGTTGAGGCAGATGCCGACCGCGCGGACATCGGGGCTGGTGAGCCGGGCGACGCGCAGATTATGCTCCAGGCATTCGGCGAGATCGGGCAGCGCCCGGCCGGGAATGCCGCGCATATGCTCGCGGACCGGATCATGGCACATCACCAGCGCTTCGGCTTGGGCGCCGTGGAGCAGCCCCGTTGACACGCCCGCGAAAGACGGGTGGAACAGCGACCCCTGGCCCTCGATCACGTCCCAGCCATTGTCATTGCGCGCAGGCGCCAGCCGTTCGATCGCGCCCGAGATGAAATCGGCGACCACCGCATCGACGGGGACGCCGTCACCGGCAATCAATATGCCCGTCTGCCCGGTCGCGCGGAAATCGGCCGGAATGCCGCGTGCGCGGATCGCACGGGCCAGGGCGATGGTGGTGTACATCTTGCCGACCGAGCAGTCGGTGCCGACGGTCAGCAGCCGGTGTCCGGCGCGCGGCTCGCCGGTGCCGACGGGCAGATCGGCCGGCGGATCGCGGACATCGAACAGGGTCAGGCCGCGCTCCGCCGCAAGTGCTGCGAGTTGAGGCACGTCGCGCAGCCGCTGATGAAGGCCGGCGGCGACGTTCATGCCGGATTCGAGCGCTGCGATCGCATCGGCGATCAGGTCGCTGCCCATCTTGCCGCCGGAATTGGCGATGCCGAGGACAAGCGTCTTCGCACCGGCCGCGGCGCCTTCGGCCATGGTCAACCGGGGCAGGTCGAGCGTGAGCGGACCATCGTCGTGGCGGAACTCGCCGACGCAATCCTCGGGGCGGAATTCGGCGAGGCCGCGCGAAGTCTTGATGCCGACCGCGTCGGCGCTGCGGCCAAGATAGAGAAGATAAGGTGCTGGTATCATGGCAATCAGCGTATCGTCGCCTGCGTTGTTCTGCGCATAGCGAGTGGAATGCCGGCCATAGCCTGTCGTTATGGCGTGTCGATGACGCGTGCGAGGGTCTTGAGGAACTCGGTGGCCAGCGCGGTGGGCGGGCGGTTGAGCAGGAACATGGCGTGCACATCGAAGGTCAGTTGCGGCTTGAGTGGCCGGACCGACAGGCCCGGGGTCAGCGACGCCTGGGCGGTGAAGCTGTCGACCACCGCCATGCCGACGCCCTGCCGGACCAGCGATGTCGCGATGTAGAAGGTGCGCGCCGAAACCACCTCGTCGAGTTCGAGGTCGAGGCGCTGAAGTTCCTGCCCGAACAGCTGGCCGATCGGGCCGCTTGCCGCCAGGCTGACGAAACGATGGCCGCGCAGGCATTCCAGTTCGATGCGCGGCGGCGCATTGGGCATGTCCTGTTCGCGATACAGCACGACCAGTTCGCCTTCGCCCAGCCAGCGCTGACCGACC
>JASBTC010000377.1 GCA_030148625.1 Sphingobium sp.
GCGGCGCGGCGGTGGTCGAGACGTTGTTCACCCTGCCCGGCCTTGGCCGGCTGATGGTGGATGGCGTGCTGTCGCGCGACTATCCGGTGGTGCAGGGCTGCCTGCTCTTCACCGCGATCGTCTATGTGATCGTCAACCTGATCACCGACCTGCTCTATCCCCTGCTCGATCCGCGCGTGGCGCTGGGCGAATGAGGATGCCCGGCTCCTCCTGGTCCGAACGGATCGGCGCATTGCTCATCGCCGGGCTGGTGCTGACCGTGCTCCTCGCCTGTGTCTGGACGCCGTTCAATCCGCTGTCGATCGATCTCGGCGCGCGCTTCGCCGGGCCGTCGGCGGCGCATTGGCTCGGCACGGATCAGTTCGGCCGCGACATATTGAGCCGCGCCATGGCCGGCGCCCGGATCAGCGTGCCGATCGCGTTGGTCACCGTCGCCTGCGCGACGACGCTCGGCATGGTGATCGGCACGCTCGCGGGCTTCCTGCGTGGTCCCGTCGAGGCTGTGCTGATGACGGTGAACGATGCGCTGATGGCGCTTCCCGGCATCCTGCTCGCGCTGACCTTGATCGCGATATTGGGCGAAGGGGCGACAAGCATCATCATCGCGCTGACCATCGCCTATATGCCCTCGGTCGTGCGCGTCGTGCGCGCCAGCGTGCTGTCGATCCGCACCCGCGAATATCTCGAAGCATCGAAAGTGATGGGCAACAGCGCCGCTTACGCGATGTTCCGCCATGTCGCGCCCAACACATTGCCCCAGGTCGCAGTGCTCGCCACCAGCATGTTCGGCTGGGTGCTGCTGTCCGAAAGCGCGCTGAGCTTTCTCGGCGTCGGCATTCCCGCTCCGGCGCCGAGCTGGGGTAATATGCTCTCCTCCGCCCGCCCCTATCTCAACACCGCCGGATGGTTGGCCATCGTCCCGGGCCTGTGCATCGCCGCGACATTGCTCGGCACCAATTTGCTGAGCGACGCGCTGCGCGACCGTTTCGATCGGCGGGGCCGGTCATGACCGCGCCGCTGCTCCGGATCGACGGCCTCCGCATCGCTGCCGGCGCGCATGTGCTGCTCGACGATTTCTCGTTGCAAGTCGATGCGGGCGAATGTGTCGCGATCGTCGGTGAATCGGGCAGCGGCAAGACCATGGCGACGCGCGCGATCCTGGGGCTGCTGCCGCCCGAAGTCGCGCGCGTGAGCGGCGATATCGATTTCATGGGCCGGTCGCTTGTCGACCTGCCCGACGCCGATATGCGCAGGATCCGCGGCGGCGCGATCGGCATGGTGTTCCAGGAACCGATGACCTCGCTCAACCCGTCGATGACGATCGGAAAGCAGATCGAGGAAGCGCTCAAGCTCCATCGCACCATGACTGCAGCCGAGCGCCGCGAGGCGTGCATCGCGATGCTGCGCCGCGTGCGCATCGCCGATCCGGAAAGCTGCATGGCATCCTATCCGCACGAATTTTCGGGCGGGATGCGCCAGCGGATCATGCTGGCATCGGTGATGCTGCTCAAACCGAAGCTGCTGATCGCCGACGAACCGACGACCGCGCTCGACACGCTCAGCCAGCGCGAAGTGATGGACGTGATGGCGGAACTGGCGAGCGAATGCGGCACCGCGGTCATCCTGATCACTCACAATCTCGGCCTGGTCGCGCGCTATGCGTCGCGTGCGGTGGTGCTCGAAAAGGGCCACACCGTCGAACAGGGCATGGCCGGCCAGATCCTGACCGCGCCCGCACATCCCTATACGCAGCGGCTGGTCGCCTCGCTGCCCAGCCGTGCACCGGCCAGGCCATTGCCGGACGGCGCCATGCTCGCGGTCGACGATCTGACGGTCTCCTTCCGCCGGCGCGGACAACGCGAGAGTTTTCGCGCTGTCGATGGCGTCAGCCTGACCGTCGCCGCCGGCGAAACCGTCGCGGTCGTCGGCGGCAGCGGATCGGGCAAGACGACGCTCGGCCGTGCCGTGCTCGGGCTCACCGGCATCGCCGGCGGCACGATCCGTTTCGACGGGATCGATCCGCATGCCGGTGGCAAGGCCGGGCTGACCGCGTTCCGGCGCGCGACGCAACTGGTGTTCCAGGATCCCTATTCCTCGCTCGATCCGCGCATGCGCGTACGCGACATCGTCGCCCAGCCGCTGCGCCACCATCCCGAATTGTCGGCAGTCGAACGGCGCATGCGGGTCGATGAGGTGCTGGCGGAGGTCGGGCTGTCCGACCTGGCCGATCGCTATCCGCACCAGATGTCGGGCGGTCAGCGCCAGCGTGTCGCGATCGGCCGGGCAGTGGTCACGCATCCGCGCTTCGTGGTTGCCGACGAGCCCGTATCCGCGCTCGACGCCACCATCCAGGCGCAGATATTGCGGCTGTTCGCATCATTGCAGCAGCGCCACGGATTTGCCTGTCTGTTCATCTCGCACGATCTCGGCGTGGTCGAACAGATCGCCGATCGCGTGCTGGTGATGCACGCCGGCCGCATCGTCGAACAGGGATCGCGCGACGCGATCTTCGACCATCCCAAACATGATTTCACGCGCGAGATGCTGGCAGCGACGCCGACGCTCGCCGCCGTCGCCCAAGGTAGCCATCCATGAGAAACACCATCCGCGCCATCCTCGCCGCCGCATCGATCGCGGCCGCCGCACTCGTCATGCCCGCCGCCTCCGCACAGGACACGCTGCGCGTCGCCGACTGGCGCGCCGAAGGCCCCAAGGGACTGATCCTGACCTACAAGGTCGCGCCCGCGGCCCGGACGGATTTTCGCGCGGCGGTGAAGGCGTCGCTGCTGCCCCGGCTCGAAACGCTGCGGGCCGGCGGCGACTTGCTGTCCTATCGCGTGCTCGCCAATCGCTACATCGATTCAGCCGCCTGGGATCTGATGGTGATCCTCGATTTCAGGGGCGCGGCCGAACTCGCGCGCTGGCGCACCGTCGAAGAACGGACGCCCGGCGGCCTGTCCCCCGAAATGCTCAGTCTGGTCACATCTGCAGAGGCCGCGCCCGGCACGATGATGCGCGCGCGCACCGCCGCGCAAAAGGCGGGCGATCCAGCGCCGGTCTATCTGGTCATTCCCTATGACTATCTCGTCTCGACCGATGAATATCTCCGCTATGTCGACGGCTATCTGCTGCCGCAGGTCGACGGCTGGCTGGGCGAAGGCGCGCTGTCGAACTACGGCATCTATCTGCCGCGCTATGCCGCGGGGCGAAGCTGGTCGTCGCTGCTGCTGCTCGGCTATCGCGGCGACACCGGCCTCGCCCGGCGCGACAAGGTGACGCAGACGGTTCGCGCGCACCTCAATGCGACCTCGCCCGAATGGAAGGCGTTCTCGGACAACAAGACCAATATCCGTGTCGAGAAGCAGCCGATCGTCGCGGACGAGATCCGGCCCTGACGCTGCGTACGGGGGCCCGACAACAAGCGCGATTATCGGTCATGAGCCCGGTCTACGTGACAGGCTCATGACAGAAAGACTCGGCTATCAAATGATCAAGACTTGGTTGTCCGTATAGGCGACCGACGCACGCCCGAGAGCAACCGGGCGGCAAATCAGAGAAAAAGGGGGGTAGATCATGAAAAACACCAATCTCAAGACGCTGATCAGGATCTCGGCAAGCACCGCCGCGGTGATCGCGATGACGCCGGCCGCTTTCGCGCAGGAAGCCGCGAACGACCGCTCCGACCCCGTGCTCGAGGACATCGTCGTCACCGCCGACCGCAAGGACAGCTATGGTGCGGACTATGTCCAGGCCGGCAGTTTCCGGGGCGCGCTCCAGATCGACACCCCGCTCACCGTCAGTGTCATCAGCGAACAGCTGCTCAAGTCGCAACAGGCGCAGGGGCTGCTCGACGCGCTCCGCAACACGCCGGGCGTCACCAGCTCGCAGACCAGCCCGACGGTCTACAACAACCTCTCGATCCGCGGCATTCCCGTCGAAAATCGTGGCAATTACCGCCTCAACGGATCGCTGCCGATCGTCAACCTGATCGACCTGCCGCTCGAGAACAAGCTGCGCGTCGAAGCATTGAAGGGCGCGTCCGCGCTTTATTACGGCTTCACCACGCCATCGGGCATCATCAACCTGACGACGAAGCGTCCGACCCAGGATCCGATGCTCTACGTCAATCTGTCGGGCAATGATCACGGCCAGATGATCGCGCATCTCGATGCGAGCGCGACGGTCGGCATCTTCGGCGCGCGCGTCAACGTCGCCGGCGGCGGCGTGGATTCGGGCATCGACCGCACACAGGGCAGCCGCACCTTCATCTCGGGCGCATTCCAGCTCGATCCGACCGACGACATCCAGATCAATCTCGACGTCGAGCGCATCTACAAGAAGGTGACCGAACCGACGGTCCTGTCGGGTCCGGCCGCCACGGCAAGCCTGCTCAAGATCGTACCGAAGCTGCCGTCGGCGAGCACCAATGCTGGCGGCCAAGGGTTCTACAATGTCGCCAAGGCAACCAATGTTCTCGGTCGCATTTCATGGGATATCTCACCCGCCTGGAACGCGATCGTCGAAGGCGGCATCTCCTACCTCGACCGTGATCGCCGTTTCAGCCGGCTCAACAATTTCGATCCGGTGACCGGCAATGGCGTACTCAACCTGACCGCTGCCGATGGCCAGCTCTATCGTAACCGCAATATGCGCGCCGAAATCGCGGGCACTTTTGCAACCGGTCCGATCGTCCACGAATTACTTATCGGCGCGTCAAAGAATTATCGCCGCCAATATTCGGCGCCGGCCTTGACGATCACTGTTCCGACCAACAGCCCGCTCATTAAAAACAATAATTGCACAGCACTTGGCTTAGCTCTCAGCTGTGTACAAAACGCCTATAATCCAATCCCATTGCTCCCACTGACCTTCTCCGGCGCCTCAGCCTACGATCCGCTACGCGACACCGCGATCCACGATACCGGCTTCTACATCTTCGATCGCGCGAAGTTCGGCGGCCCCAATGGCGACCTGATCAGCGTCCTCCTCGGCGCGCGTAAGTCGATCTACAAGGAGACCGCCGAAACCGCGAACGCGGGCACGCGCACGACCTTCGAGGACAAGCCGCTTGCGCTGTCGGGCGGGCTTGTCGTCAAGCCCGCAAAATGGGCGAGCATCTATGGCACTTACAACGAGGGCCTGGACTCGACGCCGGGTGCGCCGCAGACGGCCAACAATGCCGGCGAGATCCTGCCGGCCAGCGATTCCAAGCAATATGAAGGCGGGGTCAAGGTCGAGCCCAAAAAAGGCCTGCTCTTCACCGCAGCCTATTTCGATATCACGCGGCAACTGACCTATACCAACGCCGCCAACTTCTGGGTAAAGGACGGCCAGGCCAAATATCGCGGCACCGAACTGAGCCTGACCGGCGAAGTGACACCGGATTTCTCGATCTATGCCTCTGCGCTGTTCCTCAGGGCGAAACAGGGTCTGACGTCGGACCTCACACTCATCGGCAAGCGGATCGAGAACACGGCCAAGTTGCAATGGTCGATCTCGGGCGAATATCGCCTCGACGCCGTCATCCCCGGCCTTTCGATCAACGGCGGCGCCTATTATACCGGCAAGCGCGCGATCAATCCGCAGAACTCGCTCTTCCTGCCGAGCTACACGCTGTACGATCTGGGCGCGTCCTACAGCTTCACCTTCCACGGCACCGACATGGTCGCCCGCGTGAATGCCCAGAACATCACCGGCGAACGCTATTTCGCGTCCACCGGCGGCAACTTCATTGCCTATGGCGCGCCGCCCTCGGTCAAATTCGCTTTGTCCTTTGGCTTTTGATTAGAAGGCTGCGACCATTGATGGCGGCGGGGTTCCCGGCCCCGCCGCCATTTTCTCTGAGCATTTTCCAGAGCCCAATCCAGCTAGATTAACTCATCTTGTCATTCCCGCGCACGCGGGAATCCATCTTTTCCGTGAAGCTTCAGAAAGAAGAAGAAGAAGAAGAAGAAGCGTGATTCCCGCTTTCGCGGGAATGACAATCTGGGGGCGCTGCGACTCAGCTGGATCAAACTCTATTTTCTAAGCAGGAATTTCTGCACCTTGCCCGATGCGTTCATCGGCAACGCATCCATGATCTCCACCTGTCGCGGCACCTTGTAGTTCGCCATATTCTCGCGGCACCAGGCGATGATCTCTTCGGGTGTCGCACCGACGCCGGGGCGCAGCACGACATAGGCCTTGGGCACTTCGCCGAGCCGTTCGTCGGGGATGCCGATCACCGCCGAATGCATCACCGCCGGATTGGCGGCGAGCAGGCCTTCGATCTCGGCGGGATAGGCGTTGAAACCGCCGACGATGAAGATATCCTTGGCGCGATCGGTGATCTTCACATTGCCCGCGGCATCCAGAACCGCGACATCGCCGGTCCGCAGCCAGCCTTCGCCGTCGATCGCAGCCGCGGTCGCTTCGGGATTGTTGAAATAGCCCTGCATCACATTGGGCCCGCGTACGAGCAGTTCGCCCGCCTGTCCCACCGGCAGCTTCTCGCCGGCGCCGTCGACGATGCGCAGTTCGACGCCGTCGAGCGGACGCCCGGCCGTGTTGGCAATCGTTTCGACCCCGTCTTCCTTGCGGCACATGGTGACGACGCCGCAGGTTTCGGTAAGGCCATAGGCAGTCAGCACGATATCGATGCCGAGATCGGTCCGCATCTCCTCGATCAGCGAGACCGGTACGGACGCCGCACCGGTGATCGACAGCCTGAGCGAGGAGAGATCATGGCTACGATAATCCGCGGCCAGCATGCTCTGGTAAAGCGTCGGCGGCCCGGGGAGCACGGTCACCTTCTCTTGTTCGATCCGCTGCAGCGCCGCCTTCGCATCGAACACCGCATGCGGCAGTACCGTGCAGCCCGTCAGGAACGCGGCGAGCCAGCCCGCCTTGTAGCCGAAGCTGTGGAAGAAGGGATTGATGATCAGGAACCGGTCGGCAGCGCGCAGGCCATAGGTTTCCGAATAGCGGAGATAGACCCAGATATTCTGGCCATGCGTCGTGACCGCCCCCTTGGGCTGCCCGGTCGTGCCCGAGGTGAACAGGATGTCGCAGACCTGATCCTCGTCGAGCGCCGCAAGCCGCGCATCGACCTCCGACGCCGCGACCGACGCGCCCTCGGCCAGAAAGTCGGCCCAATTCGTTCCGCCCCTGTCACCCGCGAGCAAGATCGTCCGTTCCAGATCGGGCAGATCCTCGCCCGCAAGCATCTCGGGATAATCGGCGCCCAGAAACGCCGAAACGGTCAGCAACAGTTTCGCGCCGCTGGTGCGCAGGATATAGCCTGCCTCGCGCCCCTTCAGCCGGGTGTTGAGCGGCACGATCGCGGCGCCGGCGGATTGCACGCCAAGCGCGGCGATGATCCATTCGACCGAATTGGGCGCCCAGATCGCCACTCGGTCGCCCGCGACGATACCGCTCGCGCAAAAGGCGGCGGCGGCGCGGCGGACGGATGCCTCCAGGTCGCGATAGAGCAGCGTGCTGCCATCTTCGCCACGGATCGCCTCGATATCGGCGAAGCGCGCCGCGGACGCGAAAACCATATGCGGAATTGTCCGTTTGCTCTCTGGCACTCAGTCTCTCCTCGACCGGGCCCTCACCCGACAGGTCCGGCCTTCCGTCACTATTCTCGCCTGATCGACACCCGGGCGCTTCACAACCCCTATTCGGGGATGGCAAGGCGGCGTACGGCGGGACTGTAGAGGATCGGGGCTGCGGACAGGCGGGGCATGCGGATCGACACACCATTGGAAGCGGTCGATGAGCTGGTGACGCTCATCTACAAGGGCCCCATCGAGCCGATACCATGGCAGGGTTTTCTGACCGCCCTTTGCCAGCGCATGGGATGCAGCAATGCCGGCCTGGTCCTGCGGCTGAGCCGGCAAGGCACGCCGCCGCTGATCATATGGGGGCGCCCGCCGGCGATCGATGACGACCAGGCCCGCCGCATCAACGAGACGCATGCCGATCTCGGCCATCTCGATCCGCTGCGCAACGCGCTGACCCGGCCCGGCGACATATTGACGTTGAGCGAGGTAACCTCGCCCGAGGCGCTTTCGCAGAACCGCTTCTATCAGGAGATCATGCGGCCTTACGGCATCGCGCATGAGCTCGGCATGTATGTTTGCGAACCGGGCGGCTGGGAAGCCAATGTCGGGCTGACGAGCGGCCCCGACGATGGGGACTTTACCCAGGCGCACAAGAATATGCTGATCGTGCTGCGTCCGCATCTCGAACAGGCGCTTGCGCTTTTCTCGCGCATCCGCCGCGACGAAACCGAACTCCAGGCGATGATCGATACGCTCGACCGGCTGACCATCTGCACCTTCATTCTCGACGGCACCGGACAGGTGATCCGCACCAATGTGGCGGCGCGCAAGTTGCTGGGGGCAAGCGACGACATCCGCACGGCGGATGACCGGCTGGCCCTGTCGCACAAGGCCGGCAACACCGCGCTTCAGCAATTGGTGACCCGCGCCATTGCCGCGCGCAGGCGCGGCGAGCGCTTTACCGAGGCGCTGCGCGTCGACTCGGATATCGAACGGCCGCTCGGCATGCTCGTCCGCACGATCGAGACGCCGACGCGCCATGTCAGCGATGCCGAACCCGCGGCCGTCATCTATGTCTCGGGGCTCGAAACGGGCCAGCCGCTGGAACGGCTGGTCAGCCAGATCTTCGATCTCACGCCGTCGGAGGCGCATCTGGCGGCGCTGCTCGCGGCGGGGCTGAGCCTTGCCGAGGCCGCGCGAAAACTCGATCTCACGGAGAATACGGTCCGCAGCTATTGCAAGACCATTCTCAGCAAGACCGGCGTCAGCCGCCAGGCCGATCTCGTCCGCCTGATCCTGAGAAGCGTCGCCGTTCTCGGCTGAGCCTAGACCATGATCACGTAAGATTGAATCAATCTGGAGTGTGAATCATGGTCTCAACCATTTGAATAGAGCCTGATTCACGCCATCGG
>JASBTC010000387.1 GCA_030148625.1 Sphingobium sp.
TCGATGGCCGATCTCGACGCTGCCAGTCTCGAGGATGTGAAGGGCTGGTTCCGCAGCCATTACGGCCCGAACAATGCGATCGTCGTACTGGCCGGCGATATCGACGCGAAGACCGCGCGGCCGCTGATGGAGAAATATTTCGGCGATATCGCGCGCGGGCCGCAGACCGCGCCGGTCAGCGCACCGGTGCCGACGCTTGCCGCCCGCAAGGACGAAGTGATGAAGGATCGCGTCGCGCAGACGCGCATCTATCGGACCTGGATCGTGCCCGGGCTCAACGACAAGGATACGGTGCCGCTCGGCGTGGGCGCGACGGTGCTCGGCGGGCTGTCGAGCTCGCGGCTCGACAATATCCTGGTCCGCGAAGAGAAAAGCGCGGTGCGGGTCTCAGCCGCGCTCCAGGAATTCGCGAATATCAGCCAGTTCGAGGTCCAGGTCGATGTGAAACCCGGCGTCGATGCCGAGGCGGTGTCGAAGCGGCTGGACACGATCATCGCCGACTTCGTGAAGTCGGGCCCGACCGCCGACGAGGTTGAGCGCGTCGCCACCCGCACGGTTGCCGGGCGGATCGCCGGGCTGGAATCGGTCGGCGGTTTCAGCGGCAAGGCCGTGGCACTTGCCGAAGGCGCGCTCTATTCGAACGATCCGCAATTCTACAAGAAACAGCTTGCCGCCTATGCCAAGGTGACGCCGGCCGAAGTGCGCGCCGCGATGGGCAAATGGCTGACGCGTCCGGTCTACGCGCTGACCGTGGTGCCGGGCGAGCGCGCCGCCTATGACGAAGCCAAGGGCACACCGACCGGTGGCGCGACTTTCTCGCCATCCTATTATCGTGCGCCCCAGTCCGGTGAGAAGCCGCTGGCCGCGCCGTCGAAAATCGCCCCGCAGGACGCTTCGGGCAGCGCTGCCTCGCCGCTGACGGCGGTCGACCGGTCGAAGCTGCCAGAGGTCGGTCCGATCGCCGATCTCGATTTCCCGCAGGTCACGCGTTCGAAGCTCTCCAACGGCATCGAACTGATCTATGCGAACCGCGCCGCGGTGCCGATCACGCAGATCGCGCTGTCGATCGACGCGGGCAACGCGGCCGATCCCAAGGCGAAGCTGGGCACGCAATCGCTGATGCTTGCCTTGCTCGAAGAGGGTACGACCAGCCTCAATTCGGTGCAGATCGCCGAGCGTCAGGAACGGCTTGGCGCCAATATCGGCGCGGGCTCCTCGATGGATCGCACCACCGTGTCGTTGTTCGCGCTGTCCGACAATCTCGCGCCGTCGCTCGATCTGTTCACCGACATCGCATTGCATCCGGCTTTCGCGCCTGCAGAGGTGGAGCGGCTGCGCGGGCAGCAACTCGCCCGCATCGCGCAGGAAATGACGCAGCCGCAAAGCATCGCGATGCGCCAATTGCCGCCGCTGCTGTACGGCAAGGCGCATCCCTATGGCGTGCCGGCGACGGGCACCGGCGATCCCGCCGCGGTGGCGCAGGTGTCGCGTGACGACCTGCTTGCGTTCCACCGCGCCTGGTTCCGTCCCGAAAAGACGAAGATCTTCGTCGTCAGCGATCAGCCGCTCGCGAAGATCCAGCCATTGCTCGACGCGCGCTTCGGCAAATGGGTGGGCGAGGGACCGGCCGGCGCGAAGAATTTCGATGCTGTCATTCCGGCCGCGAAACCGCGCATCGTCCTGATCGATCGCAAGGATTCGCCGCAGTCGCTGATCCTGGCCGGCGAAATCCTGCCGCTCAAGGGCAATGCCGAGATCACCGATCTGCTTGCCGCCAACGACGTGCTCGGCGGCAGCTTCCTGTCGCGCATCAACATGGACCTGCGCGAGACCAAGGGCTGGTCCTATGGCGTCGGCGCGCAGATCAGCCGCTTTGCCAACGACATGCCCTATATGATCTTCGCACCCGTTCAGGCGGACAAGACCGGTCTCGCCATTGCCGCGTTGCGTGAACAATATCAGGCATTTCTGGGCCCCAAGGGCGTCACGCCCGAAGAACTGGAGCGGACCAAGAACGGCAGCATCCGCGAGCTTCCGGGAAGCTACGAGACCGCGTCGGACGTGCTTGGCGGCATGCAGCGCAACGACCTGTTCCAGCGTTCGGACGATTATTACGATACGCTGGCCGATCGCTACCGTGCGCTGAGCGCGGCGGATCTCGACAAGGCGGCACGCGCCGTGATCAAGCCCGACCAGCTGACCTGGATCGTGGTTGGCGACGCCGCGAAGGTGAAGCCGCAGCTCGATCCGCTCGGCCTGCCCGTCGAAGTGGTGTCGGCGCAATAGCCGCGGTCGGTTCGACGCTGTAAGGAACATGCTGGCTCCGGCCGTTGCCGGAGCGCTTTTGGGGAGACGACCGAATGGCCAATGTCGATGGTGCCTGGGACTGCACGATCAAGTCGCCGCTGGGCGATCAGAATGCGGTGCTGACCGTGCAGAGCAGCGGGAGCAGCTTCACCGGCAACATGTCCGGTGCGCTCGGCTCGCTCGACGTCGAGGACGGTGTCGTCGATGGCGACACGCTCAAATGGAAGATGAACATCAAGGTGCCGATGCCGATGACGCTCGATTGCGAGGCCACGGTCGACGGCGATACGCTGACCGGCAGCGCCGGTGCCGGCGCATTCGGCAGCTTTCCGCTGACCGGCACGCGCCAGGGCTGATCCGTCAGGATTGAACACCCCCTGTCATTCCCGCGCACGCGGGAATCCAGCTTTTCTGTGGAATTTCCGAAAGAAGAAGAGGCTGGATTCCCGCGTTCGCGGGAATGACAAAGGATAAAAGAACCGCAGCGAGCCAGGCTGCGCGATCGCCTTGCAGCTCAAAAAATAACCTGTAGTGCAAAATGTATTGCCTCCACCGGCAATCTCTTCATAACGGCGGCGACGCTGGAGAGGAGTGAGGAACGGTGGACGGTCAAGTTGCGTGTGCGCTCGATGGCGTGAAGGTGCTCGATCTTTCGCGCGTGCTCGCCGGGCCGTGGAGCACGCAGATCCTCGCCGATTTCGGCGCCGATGTGATCAAGATCGAACTGCCCGGCAAGGGTGACGATACCCGCGCCTGGGGCCCGCCCAATCTGCGCGACGCCGATGGCCATGAAGCGCTCGGCGAAAGCGCCTATTATCTGTCGTGCAACCGCAACAAGCGCTCGGCCGCGATCAATCTCGCCGATCCCGCCGGGGCTGCGCTGATCCGTGCGCTCGCCGCAAAGGCCGATATCGTCGTCGAGAATTTCAAGGTCGGCGGTCTGGCCAAATACGGCCTCGACTATGCCAGCCTGTCCGCCGCCAATCCGCGCCTCGTCTATTGCTCGATCACCGGTTTCGGCCAGACCGGCCCCTATACCGATCGCGGTGGCTATGATTTCGTCGCCCAGGGCATGGGCGGCTTCATGAGCATCACCGGGGAGGAAGGCGGGCAGCCGCTGCGCGCGGGCGTCGCGACCGCCGATCTCGCCACCGGCATGTATGCCACGGTCAGCATCCTGATGGCGCTGCGCCATGCCGAGCGCACGGGCCAGGGCCAGCAGATCGACATCTCGCTGCTCGACACCCAGATCGCCATGCTCGCCAACCAGTCGATGAACTGGCTGGTCGGCGGCGTGGTGCCCGGCCGGCTGGGCAATCGTCACCCGACGGTCGTGCCGTACAAGACCTTCGAAGTGGCGGATGGATCGATCATCATCGCCGTGGGCAATGACGGGCAGTTCGCTCAGCTCTGCCGCGAACTGGATGTACCCGAACTGATCACCGATCCCCGTTTCGCGACCGGTCGCGCCCGCCTGATCAACCGCGACGAGATCGAGGATATCGTCCAGCGGCTCGTCCGCGATTTCGACGGCGCGGCGCTGATCGATCGCCTGGTTGCATGCAGCGTGCCCGCAGGGCCGGTGAACACGATCAAGGATATCTTCGAGGACCCGTTCGTCGAGGCACGCGGCACCGTGCACCGGTTCGAGCGCGAGGGCGTGGAGGTGCCATCGGTCGCCTTTCCGGGCAAGCTGGGCGAAACGCCGGCGCGATTCGATCGGCCGCCGCCGCGGCTGGGCGAACACAGCGCGGAGATTCTGCGCGACTGGCTGGCGCTGGATGAGGATGAACTGGAACGGCTCGGCAATGCCCGCGTCGTCGAGCAGCGTTTGGGATTGAACGAGGAGAGCGGAAATGAAGCTTGAGAACGGCATCGCGGCGATCGTGACGGGTGGCGCTTCTGGCCTGGGCGAAGCGACCGCGCGGTCCTTGGCGGCAAAGGGCGTGAAGGTCGCGCTGTTCGACATGAACGCCGAACGCGGCGAGCAGGTCGCAGCCGAAATCGGCGGCGTCTTCTGTGAGGTGAACGTGACCGACGAGGCGGCGGTCGCGGCGGGGTTCGACACAGCGCGCGCGGCGCATGGCCAGGAACGGATCCTGGTCAATTGCGCGGGACGCGGCAATGCGATGAAGACCGCGAGCCGCGACAAGGCGACGGGCGAAGCCAAATATTTCCCCAGCGACGCGTTCGACATGATCCTCCAGATCAATCTGGTCGGCACGTTCCGCTGCATTTCGCGCTCGGCCGCCGGCATGCTCGATCTGGAGCCGATGGAGGATGGCGAGCGCGGGGTGATCATCAACACCGCCAGCGTCGCGGCGCAGGACGGGCAAATGGGCCAGGCCGCCTATGCGGCATCGAAGGGCGGCATCACCTCGCTCACGCTCACCGTGGCGCGCGACCTGATGGGCGACGGCATACGCTGCAACTGCATCCTGCCTGGCATTTTCGATACGCCGCTGCTGGCACGCGCGCCCGAAGCGGTGCGCGCCGGGCTGGCCGCCAGTGTGCCCTTTCCCAAGCGACTCGGCCGGCCGCAGGAATATGCGCAGCTCGCGCTCGGCATGATCGAAAATGGCTATTTCAACGGAGAGAATGTGCGGCTGGACGGCGCCATCCGCATGCAGCCAAGATAGGGTTGGCGGCGCCTGAATTTTGCACTATGGTGCAAATTCATTCAGGCGCCATCGCGCCGTGCAGGAAGAGGATCGATCCATGGCCACCGCCGCCCCCGGCCCGGAAGGTGAAGAATCGTTCGTTCATTACGAGGTGCGGGGCAGTGTCGCCTGGGTGTCGCTGGCGCGGCCCGAAGTGAACAATGCGCAGAATTACCGGCTGCTCAATCAGCTCGACGCCTGTTTCCGCCGCGCGGTCGACGACGATGCGGTGCGCGTCGTCGTGCTTGGCGGACAGGGCAAGCATTTCTCGGCCGGCCATGATCTCGGCACGCCCGCCAAGGACACGCATCTGCCGCGCGAACGCGTGCTGCTGTGGGACGATCACACCACCAAGGACGGCGCCGAGCGGCAATATACGCTCGAACAGGATGCCTATCTCGGCCTGTGCCGCCGCTGGCAGGACATGCCCAAGCCGACGATCGCGATGGTTCAGGGGGCATGTATCGCCGGCGGGCTGATGCTGGCGATGGTCTGCGACATGATCGTCGCGTCCGAAGACGCCTTCTTCCAGGATCCGGTGGTGCGCATGGGGGTGCCAGGGGTCGAATATAGCGCGCATCTATGGGAATTGCCGCCGCGGATCGCGCGCGAATTCCTCTATCTCGGCGCACGCATGCCCGCACAGCGTGCCTATGATCTGGGCATGATCAATCGCGTCGTGCCGCGTGAGCGGCTGGAGGCGGAAGTGACCGCGATCGCCGACGAGATCGCGACGCGCCCGCGTTTCGGACTGACGCTCAGCAAGCAATCGATGAACTTCATCGAGGATCTGCGCGGCAAGCGCACGTCGATGGATGCGCTGTTCCACATGCATCACCTGGCGCATGCGCATAATCAGCTCACCACCGGCACCCTGACCGGGGGCATGGGCGCCAAGGAAATGTCGAGCGCGAACAAGGCCGGCGCCGGCGAGCAGGGCGAAGGCTGACCGTGCCGGCGACGCAACGGGTCGAGGCGATCGGACTGGGTGGCGCCGAGCTTGCCGGTCTGCTGCGCGATGCGGCGGGTGCGGTTCAGGCGTTCGTGGCGGCGGTGCGCCCCGCAATTGCCGAACGCGTCTCGGTCGGGGGCAGGGTCGACCGGGCGCGTGCCGATGACGAGCAGCATATCGTCCATGGCTTCGGCTGGTACGCATCCTATGCCGAGCTGATGAACCAGGTCGCCGGCTGGGCCGAGCGGCTGTCTGCCGAAGGCCGTTTCGGCGAGACCGAGGCCTTGCTTTCCCAATTGCTGTTCGGCGAATATGCGCAGCAACTTGCCGGCGGCATCGCGATGAACCAGGGCGAGGTCGCGCGGCCCGGCGATTTTACCGACGATGCGGCGATACTCGCGCATCTCGACGATCCTGCGCTGCGGCGGCTCGCGCGCGACGGCACACGGCAATCGGTCAAGAGCGCGGTCGCCGATCGTATCGCGACGGCAAGCGGCCATGCGACGGTCGAGATCACCGGGCTCGACGATACGCTCGAAATGGTCCGCGACCAGTTCTTCGCCTTCGCACAGGAGAAGGTGACGCCCTTTGCGCAGCAATGGCATCTCGATGACGCGCTGATCCCGCTGCCGCTGGTCGAGGAACTCGGCGCGATGGGGGTGTTCGGCCTGACCATCGACGAGGACTATGGTGGCCATGGCATGGGGAAGACCGCCATGTGCGTCGTGTCCGAGGAATTGTCGCGCGGCTGGATCGGCGTGGGGTCGCTTGCCACCCGCTCGGAGATTGCGGGCGAACTCATTCTTTCGGGCGGGACGGAGGCGCAGAAGCGCCATTGGCTGCCGCTGATCGCGAGTGCGGAGATCCTGCCGACGGCGGTGTTCACCGAACCCGATACCGGATCGGACCTGGGGGCGCTCCGCACCCGCGCGACGATCGACGGCGATTTTTATTCGATCGCGGGCGCCAAGACCTGGATCACCCATGCCGCGCGCGCCGACATGATGACCTTGCTGGTGCGCACCGATCCGGAGACGAAGGATCATCGCGGCCTGTCGATGCTGCTCGCGCCCAAGCCGCGCGGCACCGTGGAGGACCCGTTCCCGGCCGAGGGCATGAGCGGCGGCGAGATCGGCGTGATCGGCTATCGCGGCATGAAGGAATATGAGATCGGTTTCGACGGCTTCCACGTCGACCGCGCCAATCTGCTCGGCGGGATCGAGGGGCAGGGCTTCAAGCAGCTGATGGCGACGTTCGAAAGCGCGCGCATCCAGACCGCTGCCCGCGCGGTCGGCGTGGCGCAGGCAGCGCTCGATACCGGTCTGGCCTATGCCTTGGCGCGCCGGCAATTCGCGCGGCCGATCTTCGAATTTCCGCGCGTCGCCAACAAGCTGGCGATGATGGCGGCGGAGATCATGGGCGTGCGCCAGCTCACCTATTTCGCGGCGCGCCAGAAGGACGCCGGCAAGCGCTGCGATCTGGAAGCGGGCATGGCCAAGTTGATCGCCGCGCGCGTCGCCTGGGCCGCGGCGGACAATGCGCTGCAGATCCATGGCGGCAACGGTTTCGCCGAGGAATATGTCGCGAGCCGCCTGCTCGCCGATGCGCGCATCCTCAACATCTTCGAGGGTGCGGGCGAAATCCAGGCACAGGTGATTGCGCGCCGTTTGCTGGAGGACAAGAACTGATGGGGCAGGGGCCGCTTTTGGGCGTACGGATCGTCGAATTCGCCGGGATCGGGCCGGGGCCCTTTTGCGGCATGCTGCTCTCCGATCTGGGCGCCGATGTGATCCGGATCGACCGGCTGGGCGCCGATGGCGGCGGGATCGGCAACGTCACCGCGCGCGGCCGTCGGTCGCTGGCGTTCGACCTCAAGGATCCGGCGTCGATCGCGACCTGCCTCGATCTGATCGAGAAAGCCGATGCGCTGTTCGAGGGATTTCGCCCGGGAGTGATGGAGCGGCTGGGGCTCGGCCCTGAGGTTGCGCTCGCCCGCAATCCGCGCCTTGTCTATGGCCGCATGACCGGCTGGGGGCAGACCGGGCCGCTGGCGCAGGCGGCGGGCCACGACATCAATTATATCGCGATCTCGGGCGCGCTCCATGCGATCGGGACCGCCGACAAGCCGGTGCCGCCGCTCAACGTCGTCGGCGATTTCGGCGGCGGATCGCTCTATCTCGCCATGGGGCTGCTGGCCGGCGTGATCAGCGCGCGCGAGACCGGCAAAGGGCAGGTGGTCGATTGCGCCATCGCCGAGGGCGCGGCGTCGCTGATGTCGATGTTCTACGGCTTCAACGGGGTCGGCCGCTGGAAGGACCAGCGTGAGGCCAATCTGCTCGATGGCGGCGCGCATTTCTACAACAGCTATCGCTGCGCCGATGGCGGCTGGATCGCGCTCGGATCGATCGAGCCGCAATTTTACGCGCTGCTCGTCGAGAAGGCGGGGCTCGACGCCACCTTCCAGCCGCAGATGGATCGTGCCCGCTGGCCTGAACTCAAGGCGAAGCTCGCCGAAGTCATCGCGCTGAAGACCCGCGATCAATGGTGTTCGCTGTTCGAAGGGACGGATGCCTGCTTCGCGCCGGTGCTCGGTATCGAGGAAGCGCCCGCCTATCCGCACAATGTCGAACGCGGCCTGTTCGTCGAGGTCGAGGGCATTGTCCAGCCCGGTCCGGTGCCGCGTTTTTCGGGCACGCCCGGCGCGGTCCAGGGGCCGCCACCGATCGTCGGCGCGCATACCGACGAGGTGCTGCGCGATTGGGGCGTCGGCGCCGCACACTGAGTTGGGAGAGTGATTATGGATAGCACGGAACGACGCGGCGCATTGAAGGCGATGCTCGCGGCGCCGCTTGCGGCCGGCCTGCTGGCCGAGCCGGCGGCTGCGAAGGAGAAGGGCGCGAAGATGCACGGAAATCCGGGAGACATGCTCGCCGATCTGGTGGCGCGCCAGCAGATCACCGACATTCTGTTCGATTATGCCCGCGGCAACGACCGGCTCGACGAGGCGCTGCTGCGATCCTGTTTCTGGCCGGATGCACAGCATCAGCATGGCCGCTTCAAAGGATTGTCGCAGGATTTCATCGGCTTCGCGGTGAAGATCGTCGGCGGCGTAATCATGACGACGCATGCGATCAGCAATGTCTCGATCCGGCTGAAGGGCGATCGCGCCTTCACCGAATGCTATTTCGCGGCGCATCATCGCCGGCTGAACGCTGCCAAGACCGACGAGGAGGATTTCTTCGTCAGCGGCCGTTATCTCGACCGGTTCGAACGGCGCGGCGGGGTATGGAAGATCGCGCAGCGGCGCGGCCTCACCGATTGGGAACGCGTCGAGGCCCGAGCGGACGTCTCGATGGCGAATGCGCCGAAGGAACATCTCAGCCAGCGCAAGCCCGACGATCCTTATTATACGATGCTCGCGGAGTTCGAGGCGGGGCGCTAAATCGGTCTATCGCCTTTCTTGTCATTCCCGCGCATGCGGGAATCCAGCTTTTCCGTGAAGCATCGGAAAGAAGAAGCTGGATTCCCGCTTTCGCGGGAATGACATAAGATGGGTATCGGCGCGCCGGAGGGACACAACGGCGACTCGGAAACTGCGTCGGGTTTGGAACGAGGGCGAGACACGTGGCGAAACTCAATATCAACGGCAAGGATCGCGAGATCGCGGCGGCGGCGGATACGCCTTTGCTCTGGGTGCTGCGCGACGAGATCGGGCTGACCGGCACCAAGTTCGGCTGCGGTATCGCGCAATGCGGCGCCTGCACCGTCCATGCCGATGGCGAAGCGATCCGGTCCTGCGTCACCACGGTCGAGATGGCGCAGGGCATGCGCATCACCACGATCGAGGGGCTGGAGGCAAAGCATCCGCTCCAGGCCGCGTGGGAACGCCATAATGTGCCGCAATGCGGTTATTGCCAGTCGGGCCAGATCATGAGCGCCGCGGCTTTGCTCGCGGTGAAGCCCAAACCCTCGGACGCCGAGATCGTCGAGGCGATGAACGGCAATATCTGCCGTTGCGGCTGCTACAATCGCATCAAGGCGGCGATCAAGGATGCCGCGGGAGTGGCGGCATGAGCGGTCGCGAACGCATCGGCGCTTCGCGCCGCGAGCTGCTGATCGGCGCGCTGCTTGTCGGTGGCGCGCTGGTCGTCGGCGGCACGCCCGGCCTCGCGGCTGCGGCTGAAGAGGCCGATTTTGTCGCATTCGGGCCCTTTGTCCGTATCGCGCCCGATGACAGCGTCACCGTCATCGCCAAATTCTCCGAGCTCGGCCAGGGCGCGCAGAGCGGTCTGGCTGCGCTGGTCGCCGAGGAACTCGATGCCGACTGGTCCAAGGTTTCGGTCGAAAATGCCGCTGCGGACGTCAAGCTCTATGCGCGCGGTGGTTTCGGTATCCAGTTGACCGGCGGATCGGGCAGCATCACCGACAGCTGGGACCAGCTCCGCAAGGCGGGTGCCGCGGCGCGTGCGATGTTCGTTTCCGCTGCCGCCGCCGAATGGGGCCTGCCTGCGGCCGAGATCACGGTCGAGAACGGCATCGTCAGCCATGCGGGAAGTGGCAAGCGCAGCGGCTTCGGTCGGCTGGTCGCGGCGGCCGCCAAGGTCACGCCGCCCGTCGAGCCAAAGCTCAAGCCGGCAAGCGCTTACAAGCTGATCGGCACCGATCGCGTCACCCGGCTCGATGCGCGTGCCAAGTCGACGGGCACGGCACGCTTCACCCAGGATGTGCAGTCGCCCGACATGTTGATCGCGGCTGTCGCGCATTCACCGCGCTTCGGCGGAACGGTCGCGTCGTTCGACGACAAAGCGGCGCGCAAGGTCGCGGGGGTCGTCGATGTCGTGCAGATCCCCAGCGGCGTCGCGGTGGTCGCGAGCAACACCCATGCCGCGATCGCCGGGCGTGACGCGCTGGTGGTGCAGTGGAACGACGACAAGGCGGAGAAGCGTTCGTCGGGCGCGATCGCCGAACAGTATCGCGCGATGGCGCATGGCAAGGAAGCCGTGCAATGGGCACCGTTCGATCAGCGCGGTGACGCCGCCAAGGCGTTCGACGATCCCGCGCGCACCCTCGATATCGACATGACGCAGCCCTTCCTCGCCCATGCCTCGATGGAGCCGATGAACTGCGTCGCGCTGGTGAAGGAGAAAGGCGCGAAGCTGACCTTCGGTTGCCAGAGCCAGACGATGGACCAGACTGTCATCGCCACGCTGCTCGGCTGCGATCCGTCGGACATCGAGATCGAAACCTTGCCGGCGGGCGGCAGCTTCGGGCGGCGGTCGGTGGCGACCGCCGATTATCAGAAGGAAACCGTCGAGGTTGCGCGGCGGATGAAGGGGCGTCCGGTCAAATTGGTCTGGACGCGCGAGGACGATATGGGTGGCGGCTATTACCGTCCGCTCACCCATCATCGCGCGCGCATCGCCGTCGATGCGGACGGCTATCCCGCGGCATGGGAGCATCGTGTCGTCACCGCATCGCTGATGCGCGGCACGCCGTTCGAGATGGTGATCAAGGACGGTGTCGACAGCACCGGGGTGGAGGGTGTGCAGGGCTCGCCCTATCTCAAGGCGACGCCGGTGGTCGACGCCAGGGCATTCCATCCGGAGACCAAGGTTCCGGTGATGTGGCTGCGCTCGGTCGGCGCGACGCATACCGCGATGATGATGGAACATGCGATCGATCAGCTCGCGCACCGCGCCGGCGTCGATCCCGTCGCCTATCGCCGCGCGATCTATGCCAAGGCCAAGGCGGAATCGCATCTCGCGGTGCTCGATTTCGCCGCCGAGAAGGCGGGCTGGGGCAAGCCGATCGAAAAAGGCTGGGCGCGGGGCGTCGCGGTGCACGAATGTTTCGGCTCGACCGTCGCCAATATCGTCGAGGTCGGACTGGTGAATGGCGAGCCCCGCGTGCGTCGCGTCGTGGTCGCGATCGATTGCGGGATCGCGGTCGCGCCCGATCAGGTGCGCGCGCAGATGGAGGGCGGCATCATGTACGGCCTGTCCTACACGCTCTTCGGCGACGTGAAGATCGAGGACGGCATCGTCCAGAACCGGAATTTCGACGGTTATCGCGTGCTCCGCATGGAGGAAGCGCCGGCGGTCGAAGTCCATATCCTGCCCTCGACGCGCAATCCCGCGGGTGCCGGCGAACCGGGGACTCCCGTGGTGGGGGCCGCCGTCGCCAATGCGCTGCTTGCACTGACCGGCAAGCCGACGACCGCCTTGCCGCTGGTGAAGGCCTGATACTCAGGCCCGATGCGCCAAATTCATCGGGCCTGGACCTTCGTCCACAAAATGCTTT
>JASBTC010000408.1 GCA_030148625.1 Sphingobium sp.
CAATCCGCGCCAATGATCGCGGGATCGCGGAACCAGGCGGGATAGGGGAAGTCGTTGCTGAGATAGGTGCCGAGCGGGCGGTAGAGCACCGAGCCGAGCAGATAGAGCGTGTTGAGCTGTTCGAGCGCCAGCGAGACCGGCGGCATGTAGCCGAGCCAGTCCTGCTTGCCATGGCCCGCCTGTTCGGTGGGGGCGGCCGCCCATCCCGCACCGGTGATCGCGGGCGCGAAATCCATCAGGTTCTTTTGCGGGAAATTGACCGCGGCATGCTGTGCGCTCGCGGTGAAGATGATCATCGTGCAGACATCGGCGAGATGGCCACGCGTCGCGATCGGCGTGAAGCCCTTCACCAGCCCTTCGGATACGACCGAGCCCGCCCAGGCGAGCAGCTCGGTATCGCCCGTCACCGCCGCGTCGTCGGCATAATAGATGGCGACATATTGGGTGGCCCATTCGTGGATCGCCTGCCACACCAGCAGCGCGTCGTCGCGATAGGGATAGTCGGGAAGCTTGCCCGGATCGGCCACATTGCGCGCGGCCAGATCGTTGGGCAGCATCTTGCCGTGGAAATCGAATGCCAGGCGATCGCTCGCCGACGCTTGCTCGCTGGAAACGATGGTGCCGGCGAAGATATGGTCGATCGGGCCGCCCGCGGCGATGAGCGTGGTCGCCGCCTGGTTGTTGATGAAGAGCAGTCCTTCGAAATGCGGGACGAGCAATGCCCAGATCGGATGGACGTCGGCCAGATGGCGGTGGGTCGCGACCGCGAATGCCTCCATCACCAGATGCGTGCGCGCCAGATGCGCGAACAATTCGTGATAATTGCCGTCGGCCACCTGGACGACGAGCTTTGCGATTTCCCAGCCCCATGCGTCGGCTGCGGCGACCGTCGGCGTCAAGATCGGATGGAGGCTGCTATCCTGTCCGCACTGGATCGCCACGGGCACGAGCGACGATCCGCCCGGCGGCACCGCGAACAGCGCCATGGGCAGGTAGATATATTTGGGCAGGCCGTCCCACATGCCCGGCACCAGAATGTCGAGCTCGGCATAGTCGGACAGATAGATGCGCCCTTCGGCGAGCGCGGCCGTCAGGGTGTCGCCGTTCACGACCGCCGCATAAGCCGCGTCCGAGAGCGGGAAATTGCCGGGAAGCGTGTCGATGCCCTTGATCAGCACCGAATTCGGGCCCGCGACCCGCATCCGCGCGAAGACGTCGTCTTCCTGGAACTGATAGGCGATGCCTGGCGCGCGGAGCGTGTCGAACAGCGCGAGATAGGCGTCGAGCGACAGCGGGTCGGCGGTGCCGATGCCGTGGCGTTCGGCGTCGGTCATCTCGATCATCGCGCGTAGTTCGTCAGCATGCTGCCGCAGCAGGGCGAGATGCGCGTCATGCTCGACATAGTCGATGCCGGTTTCGAGATCGGCGGCGATGCGGCCGAGGATGCCGGCGCCGGCATGTTCGGCATGCTGGGCATGGATGCGCGCCGCCGAAGCCTCGATCTCGTCGCATCGCGCCTGCGCCGCGACCAAAGCTGCCGGCGGCGTGGCGATCTCCCCCTTGGCGCTGCTCGACAGTTTGACCGAGAGCTGGTTGCGGGCGATCTTGAGACCGACACCGATCAGGATGAGGAACCAGGACAAGGTCGGCGTGTCGTTTTCCGGCACCTTGGTGGCCAGCGGTACGCCGGGCAGCGTCGCAACCTCGGTCGTCCATTGATAGTCGGCGCAGGTGGCGGCGATCTGCGCGGCGCGCTTCGCCTGTTCCGCGGGGGTGTCGTTCTGAGGCAAAGTGGGGTTGACCGCGGCGCGTGACATTGCTTGCTCCCGATGAAATTCCGGAGCGGCCGATCCGCTTGAATCGGATCGGCCGCTCCGGCCTATTGTCCTGCCGCGATTTCCGAGTCGTCAGATGGGCTCATCTGACTGGAAATCGCTTCAGCCTATTGTCTTGCCGCGATTTCCTAGTCGTCAGATGGCTCATCTGACTGGAAATCGCTCTGTCGGGCGGGAGAGATAGGGAGAACATGATTAAGGGCGCGTAAAGCATGCGGTGCCGGCGAAAATTTCGAGCAATGGCCTATGCTTAACCACCGGTTTATTTTTTGCTGCTAGCCGCATCACCATGAAGACAATGATCCAATCGCTCCGGATGAAGGCCTTTCCGCCGATTCCGGACGCCATTCTGGACGACTTCAAGCTGCTCAGGGCGGCGCGGCTGCAGAGCCAGATCCCGTTGCTCTATATGACGCTGTTCCTGACGATCCCGACCACCATCTACGGATCGAGCGAAGGCGCGCCCGCGATCGTCCGGCTCGGTATCCCGTTCGTGATGGGTGCGGCCTGTCTGCTGCGCTTCTTTGCCTGGATGAAGAAGCGCAACATGGCGGTCGATGTGGCGACGGCGGGGCGGATGATCTCGGCGGCGACCTGGGTCTCGAGCTCGCTTGCCGTGCTGTGCAGCGCCTGGTGCGTGGTGAGCTGGTGGAGCGCGCCGGCGGAGACGCGAATCTATTATCCGATGATCATGGCGATGGGATCGCTGGCGACGGTCTATTGCCTGTCGACGATCCGCGCGGCGACGATCGTCAATCTGGCGATCGGGCTGCTGCCGATATCGCTGCTGCTGCTCTTTACGGGCAATCGCATGGACCTGGCGGCGGGCACGAGCCTGGTCGTCGCCAGCGCGTTCCTGCTCCGCATGATCTTTCAGCAGCATGGCCAGCTGGTCGACCTGCTGCTGCTCCAGCGCCAGATGCGTGAGCTTGCCAATACCGATCCGCTGACCGGTCTCGCCAACCGGCGCGCGCTCGACGAGCGGCTGGCGCGCGAGATCGCCGGCGCCGAACCCGAGACCCGATTCACCGTCGCCTTGCTCGACCTCAACGGTTTCAAGCCGGTCAACGATCGTTATGGCCACGCCGTCGGCGACCGCCTGTTGTGCGAAGTCGGCGCCCGTCTGCAGAAGGCGTGCGGCGAAAACGGCATCGTCGCGCGGCTGGGCGGCGACGAATTCGCGATCTTCCTGCTGCCCGGGTCGACGATCGGCGCCCATGTCGTTGCCGATCATATGCTGTCGGTGCTCGTGCCGCCCTATCAGATCGCAACGCACGTCATCCGGGTCGGCGCCAGCATCGGTGTTGCCAGATGGCCTGCCGACGGCGCGACGGCACAGGCCCTGTTCGAAACCGCCGATCACTCGCTTTATGCGGCGAAGGCGGAATTGACGGAGAATGTCTCGAGCATCGAACCGACGAAGCGCGTCGGCCGGGAATGGGTCGCCTGAACCCGTTTATCCGGTAAGATCGCCGGACGATTTCATCGGAAATTCCGTCGCCGTGCATCTCATCCTATAGTGGACAGGATGGGAGGGGCGGGGCGGCTTGACGCAGAGCAGGGCACAGATTGTCGCCTGGGTGGGGAGCAACATCATTCCCCATGAGGCGGACCTGCGCGCCCGACTGCGCCGGATGACCGTTTCCGAAAGCGAAATCGACGATATCGTGCAGGACGCCTATCTGAACATCGCGCGACTCAAGAGCGTGGCGCATATCCGCAGCGGCCGAGCCTATTTCTTCACCACCGCGCGGATGGTGGTGCTCCAGCGCATCCGCCGCGAACGCATCGT
>JASBTC010000413.1 GCA_030148625.1 Sphingobium sp.
AATCATCGAACGATTCGAAAATCGCGTTTAAACAACACCTGGAGCAGGCTGTGATCTGCTTCCGTCGGATCACAGCCTGCTCTAGGACGGATCGAACAGGGCCGCATCCGGACCGCGCCAGCCCGTGATATACTGGCTGGGTGGCACGCCGAAGGATCGGTGGAACATAGCGGTGAACGCGCTCGGGCTTTCATAGCCGATATCGAAGGCCACCGTCGTGATCGACGTGCCCGATGCCAGCAGCGACAGCGCTTCCATCAGGCGAACCTGTTGCCGCCAGGTCGCCAGCCCCATGCCGGTCTGCTGCTTGAACAAACGAGTGAATGTGCGCCGGCCCATGCCGGCGACGCTTGCCCAGTCGTCGATGTCGCGCGGGTCGGCGGGATTGTCGAGAATGGCCTGGCAGACACGCACCAGCCGGCGGTCGTCGGGCATGCGGACGCTGACCGAGATGTTGGGCATGCGCTCGATCTCCTCGAGCAGCAATCGCACGATGCGCCCTTCGCGCCCCGCTTCGTCATAGGCGGGATCGAAACCGAACACTTCCCCGATCAGCGCGCGGACCAGCGGCGATACCTCGAACACGCGGCATTCGTGCGGCAGGCTCTCGATTTCGGGATCGATGAAGAGCGTGTGGATGTTGACGGGGCCGCGGCAAATCGCCTTGTGCGTCATGCCGGCGGGCAACCAGATCGCGCGGCGCGGAGGCAGCACGAAGCTCGATTTCTCGGTGACGATCAGCATCACGCCCGAATTGGCGTAGCAGAGCTGCGCGCGTTCGTGCGAATGGAAGGGGTCGACGAAGCCCGCCGGATAATCATCTTCGAAGCCGACGACCGGCCGGATCTGCAAGGGATAATCGACGCTTCGTTTCATCGGCCCATATCCAATAATGGCGCCTATTATAACGCGTTCGGGCCATGCTGTCATCCGGACCGATCATGGCGCGAAGCGCCGCTCGGACTATCGATACCGGCCTGTCCCGGCACGGCATGGCATGGGCCGCCGGCCGCGATCCTTGCGCAGGTCCCGCGTGAGATCGGCAATCGTGGCGGCGACCAGATCGGGTTCGTCATCGGGGATCATATGACCGCTTTTCCCGGCATAGATCAGCTTTCCCCCTGTGCGTGCCGCCAATTCCAGATGGCCATCCCTCCAGAGCTTCAGTGCCGGGCTGGTCGTTTTGCGATCCTCAGCGCCCTGGGTCAGGACGACGACCGGTACGCCGCATGGGGCGGGGTGCTCCATCATCGTCTTCATCGTCCGCACATAGCCTTCCGCCAGCCGGATATCGTTGAAGCGGTTCGTGCCGTCGCGCACCGCCGCCAGCGTGGAATCCCTGAAGCGTTCGGCGCCGCCAATGCCGTCCAGACCGATGACCGTGTTGGCATCGACATAGATCAGGGCGGCGACCTCCTTGGGGTACAGCCGGGCGTAGAGCTGGATGAGGAAGCCGCCATAGCTGTGACCGGCCAGCACCAGATTGTTTGCGAAGCCGAGCTGGCGAAGGCCGCGCCGCAATCGTGAAACCTCTTCCCTGATGTCATAGGTCGTGTTCAACGGCTGGCTGCGCCCCATGCCGGCGCGATCATATGCGACGATGCTGCTGTCGGTCTGCGCCGCGAGCCGCTCGATCACCGGCCCCCATTCGCGCGAATCCAGCGTGGCGCCTGCTTCCAGGACGATGACGGGCGCATCGGCCCGTCCACGGCGAATCTCGAAATGCAGGGGCCGGCCGCCGATCGCGACATCATGCCGTTCGGGCCGAGGCTGTTCTTGCCGGGCATATGCGGGGTTATCCGAAACCACGCACAGCAGGAGAGCCGCGAAGATGGCCGGTATGATCTTGTGTGCATGCGGCATTCGTCACCTCGCAATCCCGTCTGAATGCAGACTCTAGCGGAGATTTTGAACCCGGCTTGATCGAAGCGTGATCGGACTTGACCTGCAGGGCGGGCCGGGGCGTCGTTCGAGCCGCCCGCTTGCACTCTTGTCCCGGGGGCAAAGCGCTAAAATCGATCCCCAATCCGAGAAGCGGCGCGACGCCGCATTGCTCACATACCGCAGACTGCGGAATGCTGTGGAGGGGCTTGGTATGAAGAGCGGGTTTTGGACTGCAACGACGTTTCTGGTCCTCGGGTCGGCGGAAGCGGCATATGCGGCTGAATCGGAAACGGCCGCGAGCATCACATTGGTCAGCGATCGGGTCTGGCGCGGTCTTTCGCAGACCGCCGGCGATCCCTCGATCACGGGCGAGGCCAAATGGAATCATGCGGATGGGCCGTTCGTCGGGATATTGGCCTCGAATTACCGATCGGATCAGACCGGTGATTCCGGTATCGCGCTGACGCCCTTTTTCGGAATCAACCGCACCGTCGGAGGCGTCAATATCGACGTCGGATATCTGTATCGCGCCTCGATCGGGGCGTCAGACCGGGATTTCGGGGAAGCGACCATTTCCGCGGGATGCAAGATCGGCCCACTGACGGCCCGCGCCGGCATATTCTATTCCTGGCGGCATTACCTGCCGGGCCAGAATACATATCTCTATCTCGACACCCGCATGCCGGTCGGAACGGTGCGCGGCGTGCCCGTCTCCCTGTCCGGGCATGTCGGCGCGTTCGATGCGCGCGGCACGGCCGACGATTACCGGGATTGGAAGCTGGGCCTGTCTGCAAAGCTGCGCCGGATAAGCCTGAGCGCAAATCTTTCCGATGCGAATGTGGATGCGGGCCGGTCCCGGCTCGAGGGCGCCCGCCATGGCGGAACCCGCTTTGCCCTGTCGGCCTTCATGCTGTTCTGAACGGATAGGGCGGGACGAGCCCTCCGCCTTGCGGACGACAAAGCGCGCAGCGATCGGGTGATCGCGGCGCGCTTTGTGTTTCCGGCCAAACGGTCTCTCAGAATTTCCAGCCGAATGTCGCGCGCCAGATGCGCGGTTCGCCCGCGACCACGAACAGATCACCGAACGCGCCCGAGATATATTTCTTGTTGAAGATGTTGTTGACGTTGAACTGCACCGAGAACGGCCCGCTATTATAAGCGATGTTGCCGTTCACCAGCGCATAGGATGGAATGGTATAGGTGTTCGGCAGCGAGCCCTGCTGCTTCGAATAGGCGCTGCCGCCCAGGCTGACGCTCAATCCCTTCAACTGCCCGTCGACAAGGGCATAGCGCGCCCACAGGCTCCCCTGATGACGGGGGACGCCGATCACGGTCTGTCCGGCCGGGACGGCGTTGTCGGAGACGACGACGGCATGGGTATAGGCATAGCTTGCGATAAGCTGCAGGCCGGTCATGACCTCGAACTGGCCGTCGAGCTCGAAGCCTTTGCTGCGCTGCTTGCCCGTCACCGCATAGACGCCCGGCGTGCTCGGGATCGGCGTCGCGACGTTCGAGCGCGTGATCTGGTAGATCGCGGCCGTGCCGCTCATCCGGCCGCCGGGCGCCGCGAACTTGATGCCCGCTTCATAGGCTTCGCCATTCTCGGGGGCGACCGGATCTCCGGCGAGATCATAATAGCCTGGCTGCGGCAAGAAGGAGCGTGCGAAGCTGAGATAGGCCGAAACGCCCGGATGGAATTCATAGGTCAGGCCCGCGCGCGGCGAGAATTTGTTATAGTCCAGATCATTGATCTTGACGGTGTCGTAACGCCCGCCGAGCGTGAGGTTGAGTTTCGGGGCCAGCGTGACGGTATCCTGCAGGTAGAATCCGAACGCTTCGGATCGGGTATAGGCGCTGGAATAGCTTCGCGGCTGCGCCACGAAGACGCTATAGTCGGGATTATAGACGTTGAAGGTGAACAGAGGCGCGAAGCCGAGGGCGAGACGCGACGGCAGTTCGCGGCGCTGAAACTCCGCGCCGATGGTGACGCGGTGCCGCAAGGGCCCGGTCATCGCATCGATCTGGAAACCGTTGTCGAT
>JASBTC010000420.1 GCA_030148625.1 Sphingobium sp.
GTGGACGAGGTGGCGGCGCGCGCGGGCGTCGCGAAGGGCACTTTCTACCATTATTTCGACACCAAGGCGGATCTGCTCGACGCGCTGCGCACCCAATTTTCCGATGAATTCCTCGATCGTGTGCTCGCCGCCGTCGGCCGCCACGACGAAACCGACTGGAACGGCCGGCTGACCACATGGATCGCCGCGGCGGTCGACGCCTATTTCGACATGCGCGCGCTGCACGACGTCGTGTTCCACGGCGCGGAGATGCCGCTGCGCGAGGCGATGGGCGATATCCCGCTGGTGCGGAACCTGGCCGATCTGCTCGCCGCCGGCGACAAGGCCGGCATCTGGACGGTCGACGATCCTGGGAGCGTGTCGGTCGTCATGTTCCACGGCCTGCACGGCGCGGTCGACGAAACCATCGTCACCGGCCGCACGCCCGGCCAGATCGGCGAGATGCTCGCCCGGCTCTATCTGCGGATGATCGCCGCCTGACCGGACGAAAGCCCGGAAAAGCGGGACGGGAACGCATGATGGGGGCGGCAAGGCTGCTTCCTTTTCGAATCGGAAGCGCCCCTATAAAACCTCAACATTAGTTGAGGTAAATAGGAAAACCGGCATGCGCGCAAAGATCCGGCCGTTCGATGTGCATCGCGAGCTGAGCGTGGGCGAGGTCGCCGCGCGCGCCGGCGTACCCGTCTCCACCCTGCATTTCTACGAAGCGCAGGGCCTGTTGTGGAGCGATCGCAACGCCGGCAACCAGCGGCGTTATGGTCGGGGCGTGCTGCGCGCGATCGCGGTGATCAAGATCGCGCAGCGCGCGGGCATTCCGCTTGCGACGATCCGCGAGCGGCTGGCGACGGTCGGCCACGGCCCCAGGGTGACCGCCGCCGACTGGGCGCGGCTGTCGACCGAATGGCGCGACGAACTCGACGACCGCATCGCGCGCCTGACCCGGCTGCGCGACCAGATGAGCGGCTGCATCGGCTGCGGCTGCCTGTCGATCGAGGATTGCCCGTTGCGCAACCCGGAGGATGCGCTTGGGCGGGAGGGGAGCGGCGCGCGGCTGCTCGACCCCGATTGAGAAAATGTCGGGCGGGGGTGCCGGAAGAGGTTAGGAGTTCGCGCCGTCGAACCTCTCCTCCCCGCGCTGGAGCGCAGGGAGGAGAAAGCCTAACCGGCTCAGCTGCCGAACTTGACCTTGCCGGTCACGCCGAACACGCGCGGATGCGGGCGCAGGCGGATGCCGCCAAGGCCGAAATTGTCCTGGGTGCCCGTATAATAGTCGGTCTTGGTCAGATTCTCGACATAAGCGCCTATCTCGAAACGATCGGTCGTCACCCCCATGCGCAGATTGACGACGGCATAAGCCGAAGGGTTGTAAGGGAAGCGCGGCAGATTAAGCTGCTCCGACGCGACGCCCTCCAGATCGCCCGCCGCCGCCGATCGGAAGTTCAGCTCGGCGCGCCCGTACAGGCTGAGAGCGTCGGTCATCTGGCGCTCGTAATCGAGCGCGGTGGTCACGGTGAAGCGTGGCGTCTTGGGCAGGCGCAGCCCGGTCAGGTTGACCGCATTGCCGCCGGCAAGCACCGCTTGCGGGAAACTGTCGAACTTGCTGTCGAGATAGCCGAAGGCGACCATGGCACGCAGCTCGCGCGACAGGCGGCCCTGCAGCTCCATCTCGAAGCCCTTGTTCGAGGCCTTGGCCGCGTTCAGCGTCAGCTCGACCGCCGAGCTGATGTCGTTCGGATCGCGCAGGAAATTGGTCTGCACCTGAAGGTCGGACCATTTCAGATAAAAGGCCGACAGGCTGTACTGGAGGGTGTTATCGAGCGCACTGCCCTTCAGGCCGACTTCATAGTTCCATAGCTCTTCCGGCCGGAAGGGCGAGGTGATGCCCGAATTGATGTCGACGCCGCCGGCCTTGTAGCCCTTCGACACCGACGCATAGATATTGTCGTTGTCGCTGAATTCGTAGCGCAGCACCGCGCGCGGCGAGAAATCGGTGAAGCTCTTGCTGCCCGCGATATCGGGGACCGCGCTTTCGAACGCATAGACGCCGAAGGCGCTGTTGCTGATCTTGTCGCGCGTATAGCGCCCGCCCAGCGTCAGGTGCAGGCGATCGAGGTTGAGCGTGACGTCGGCAAAGGCGGCCATGCTCTCGGTCTTGAAGATCTTGTTGTTCTCGTTGATCCGGAAGCCCTGCGGGATCGGCGGCAGCAGGCCGATGACGTTGCCGGTCAGCGGATCGACATAGCTGGTGTCGGCGCCCGCCTGGATGCTGTTGAACTGGCGGATACGGTCCTTGGCGTAGAGCGCGCCCACGACCCAGTCGAGCTTCTGCTTGCCCGTCGACTGCAGACGCAGCTCCTGGCTGAACGAGCGTCCGCGATTGCGGTTGATACGGTTGATCGCATCGGCCGAGATATTGTCCTGGTCGAACAGGCGGCCGTTCTTGCTGTCGATATAGCCGGTCACCGAACGCAGCGCGAAACCGTCGAAATCGACCGAGATGCGGTTGTTGATCAGCAGGAACTTGTTGCGGTTATATTCGGGCGCATTGTGGTTCACCCGGCGCTGATTGGTCGGATAGAAACCGACGCCGTCGGGCAGCGCCGCGAAATCGGGGCCGAAAATGCTCTTGGTGTCGAGGTCGAGCACGCCCGACGGCACCGTCGCGTCGAAGCCCTCATCCTCGTCCGAATAGGCGGCCGACAGGTCGATCGTCACATTGTCGACCGGCTGCGCGCGGACGGCGCCGCGGAAATGGAGATATTCATAGCCGCTATTGGGCGTGCCGTTGGGATTGACGTTGCGGATCAGGCCGTTGCTCTTGTCCCATGACGCGAGGCCCCGGAAATACAGGCCCTGCGCCAGCGGCACGTTGACGATGCCATAGGCCTTGTACGTGTCGAAGCTGGCATATTCGGCGCCGCCTTCGGCATAGAAGTCCGGCCCGGGCTTCTTGGTGGTGATGTTGAGCGCGCCGCCCGATGCGTTGCGGCCGAAATAGGTGCCCTGCGGCCCGCGCAGCACCTCGACGCGTTCGACGTCGAGCAAGGGCGGATTATAGGTGCCGTTGGCGGTCGAACCGACGCTCAGCTCGTCGAGATAATAGCCGATCGACTGCTGGGTCGATGCTTCGCCCAGATCGATATTGCTGACGCCGCGGATCGAGATGTTGATCGAACGGTTGCCGGTTTCGCCATCCTCGGTGAAGCTGACATTGGGCGCGAACGCCAGATAATCCTTGGCCTCCGACACATTGGCCTTTTCCAGCGCCTTTGCCGAGAAGGCCGAGATGCTGATCGGCACATCGCGCAGATTCTGCTCGCGGCGCTGCGCGGTGACGACGATATCGTCTTGCGAAACGGCAGCCGCTTCGTCGGGGGTCGATGCGTCCTGCGCCATCGCCGGCATCGCCACCGCGATGGAGGCGATGGCCGTGGCCGTCAGAAACAAGGTCTTGCAGGTCGTGCGCATCATGATCTCCCCGATCCATAAGCCCCTGCGACCAGCCGTCTATACCGACGGCCTGTCCCGCAGGCTGGGCCAAATCTTTCGGGTGAACTATCGGCGGAGGTCGCGCACAGCTTCAAACGAAGCTTACTGATCGCGACCATAATCCTCGCTAATCCAATTCGGCCCTGGCGGGGCGCGGCCATGAAACCACCTAATGGCGGCCAGAAGTTTGATTCAATTGCCACTGCCGCCCTGTTTCGGACAGGTTTGCCGCAACAAAACATCCTTCTGTTATAGAGGCGGAATTCATGTCGATGAGCGGAGCCGAGGCCCTTTTAGGCCAGTTGATGGTCAATGGGGTCGATACGATTTTCGGGCTCCCGGGCGGGCAGCTCGATCATTTCTTCGATGCCATGCACGGTGCCGGCGACAAATTGCGCCTGTTCGGCACGCGCCATGAACAGGGCGCGGCCTATATGGCGTTCGGCTATGCCCGGTCCACCGGAAAACCGGGCGTCTATACCGTCGTTCCCGGCCCCGGCGTGCTCAACACCACCGCGGCACTTTGCTCCGCTTATGCCACCAATGCCCCGGTCTTCTGCCTGACCGGCCAGATCCCCACGGCGGGGCTTGGAAAGGGCATCGGCTATCTCCACGAACTGCCCGACCAGCTCGCCACGATGCGGACGCTGACCAAATGGGCCGACCGTGCCATGACCGTCGAAGGCGCACCCGCCTTGGTCAACCAGGGCTTCAGCCAGATGCTGAGCGGGCGCCCCCGCCCGGTCAGCCTGGAAATGCCGATGGACGTGATGGGCGATCGCGCCGATGCGCAATTGCTGCCCGCCGCCGTGATCGACAAGGCCCCCGCGTTGAACGAGGACGCCATTGCCGACGCGGTCGCGCTGCTGAAGACTGCGCGCAATCCCTTGATCCTGGCCGGTGGCGGCGCGATCGCGGCCGGCGCATCGCTCCATCAGCTCGCGGAAATGCTGCAGGCGCCGGTGGTGTCGTTCCGCAGCGGGCGCGGCGTGGTGTCCGATCGCTCCCCACTCTCGCAGATGTTCCCCGCCGGCTATGAGCTGTGGAAGAATGCCGATGTCGTGATCGGCCTCGGCACCCGGATGGAACAGCAATATCTCTACTGGAAAGTGCCGCCGCACATGAAGGTGATCCGCATCGACATCGATGCGGAGGAGCTCGACCGGATCGCCGCACCCGCCGTCGCCATCCATGCAGACGCCGCCGACGCCGTGCCCGCATTGGTCGAGAAGCTGGCGGGCGTGCTCGACAAAAGGGCCTCGCGCGAAGACGAGCTGACCCAGCTTGCCGCACGCATCCGCGGCGATGTCGAGGATCGCGTCCAGCCCCAGGCATCCTATCTGGCCGCGATCCGGTCGGCGCTGCCCGATGACGGCTATTTCGTCGATGAGATCACCCAGGTCGGCTATACGTCCTGGTATGCCTTCCCGGTCTATGAACCGCGCCATATCGTCACCTGCGGCTATCAGGGCACGCTGGGCTATGGCTATGCGACCGCGCTGGGCGTGAAGGCCGCGCATCCGGACAAGGCGGTGGTCAATATCGCCGGCGACGGCGGTTTCCTGTTCACCGCCAACGAGATGGCGACCGCCGCGCAGCACAATATCGCGCTGGTCACCGTGCTGTTCAACAACAACAAGTTCCAGAATGTTCAGCGCCAGCAAAAGGAATGGTTCGGCGGCCGGCTGATCGCGTCCGATCTCAAAAACCCCGATTTCTGCAAGTTCGCCGAAAGCTTCGGCATCCGCGCCGAGCGCGTCACCACGCCCGAGGCGCTGCACAAGGCGGTGAAGGCGGCGCTGGAGCGGAACGAACCCGCACTGATCGAGGTGCCGTGCGGCGACATGGATTCGCCCTGGCCCTTTATCATCCGCCCGCCCGCATTCGAGGGCGTGGAGTGACCGGCATGGCGGACACGCGCCCACGCCCCCTGCCCGCGATCGCCGGCCTCGCCCCCTATCGCCAGGGCAAGATCGCGCTCGACGACGTGGCCCAGCCGCTGAAATTGTCGTCGAACGAATCGATGCTCGGCCCCAGCCCCCGTGCGCTCGAGGCCTATCGGGCGCTGGCGTCGGAGCTCCAGCTCTATCCCGACGGATCGCAATCGGCTTTGCGTACCGCGATCGGCGAAGTGCACGGCATCGATCCCGATCGCATCGTCTGCGGCAACGGTTCCGACGAACTGATCCAGCTGTTGATCCGCACCTATGCCGGCCCCGGCGACGATGTCGTGCTGAGCCAGTACAGCTTCGCCATGGCGTTCGTGCACAGCATCGCGCAGGGCGCCAATGCGATCGCGGTCGACGAGCCCAATCTGCGCCCCGATGTCGACGCGCTGCTGGCGGCGCTGACGCCCAGGACGCGGATGGTCGTGCTCGCCAGCCCGAACAATCCGGTGGGCCAATATCTGCCGCGCGACGAATTGCGGCGGCTGCATGCCGGGCTGCCCGGCGACGTGATCCTGCTGCTCGACAGCGCCTATGCCGATTATGTCGATGCCCCCGATTACGAGGCGGGCGCGGCGCTTGTCGGCGATCACGACAATGTCGTGATGACACGCACCTTCTCCAAGCTCTACGGCCTGGCCGGGCTGCGCATCGGCTGGATGTACGCGCCCCGGGCGATCATCGACATGGTCCAGCGCATCCGCACCCCCTTCAACGGCAATGCTGCAGCACTTGCGGCCGCCGAAGCGGCAGTGCGCGACGTCGATTATGCCGCAATGGTGCGGGCGGAGAACAATGCCGAACTGGCGCGGATCGCGGCGGCGCTTGGCGATGCGGGCATCGACGTCATCCCCTCCGTCGCAAACTTCTACCTCATCCGTTTCCCGACCCCGGGCCACGATCCGGACGGCGCGGCGCATTATCTGGAGGCGCGCGGCATCATTCCGCGCCCGGTCGCCGCGGGCGGGCCGGAAGCGGCGCTGCGCATCTCGGTCGGTCGGCCCCACCAGAATGATCGCGTCATCCAGGTGCTGACCGAGTATATGGCGTCATGAGCGACGCGCTGGCGCCCGAAACCCGGGCCTTTCTGGCCAGGCCGCGCCCCTTTCTGGCGGGTGCCCAATGGGCCGAGGGTGCCGGCGCACCGACCATCGGAATCGATCCGGCGACGGGCGAAGCGTTCGGCGAAGCCCATGCGGCGGGCATTGCGGATCTCGATCGCGCGGCCCAGGCCGCATCGCAGGCATTCGCCGACAAGCGCTGGCGCGGCAAGACGCCGGCCGAGCGCCAGCGCATCCTGCTGCGCATCGCCGAACTGATCGAACGCGACGCGCAATTGCTCGCCGAACTCGAAACGCTGAACGGCGGCAAGCCCTTCGGCGCGGCATTCCACGGCGAGGTCGCGCACAGCGCCGATACCTTCCGCTATTATGCCGGCTGGGTCACCAAGATCGACGGCGGCACTTTCTCCCCCTCGCTGCCCGGCCAGAGCTTTCTCGGCTATGGCATCCGGGAACCGATCGGCGTCGCCGGGCTGATCACGCCCTGGAACGGGCCGCTGGCGCTGGCGGCGTGGAAACTCGCACCCGCGCTTGCCGCGGGCTGCTCGGCGATCGTCAAACCCTCCGAACTGACGCCCTTCACCACGCTTCATCTCGCCGCGCTTGCGCTGGAGGCCGGCGTGCCCGAGGGCGTGATCTCGGTGCTGCACGGTCCCGGCCCCGAACTGGGTGCCGCGATGGTGCGGCATCCGCTGATCGCCAAGATCTCGTTCACCGGCTCGACCGCGGTCGGCCGCCAGCTGATGGCCGATGCCAGCGGCAGCCTCAAACGCCTGTCGCTTGAACTGGGCGGCAAATCGCCCGTCCTGATCTTCGCCGATGCCGATCTGCCCCAGGCGATCGCCGGCGCCGCCGACGCGATCTTCGGCAATGCCGGCCAGGTCTGCGTCGCGGGCTCGCGCCTCTATGTTCAACGTTCAGCGCTCGACGAGGTGGTGGCCGGGCTCGCCGACCATGCCGCCGCGTTGAAGCTCGGCTCGGGTTTCGCCCCCGATACGCAGATGGGCCCGCTGATCAGCGCCGCGCACCGACAGTCGGTGCACGGCCATGTCGAACGCGCGCGGGCCGATGGTGCGCAGGTGGCGACGGGCGGCGCGTTCCGCGACGGCCCCGGCTTCTTCTACGAACCGACCATCCTCACGGGCGTCGACCAGCAAAGCGCGATCGTCCGTCAGGAAGTGTTCGGCCCGGTGCTGACCGTCATCCCCTTCGACGACGAGGCGGACGCACTGCGCCTTGCCAATGATTCGGAATACGGTCTCGCCGCCAGCATCTGGACGCGCGATGTCGGCCGCGCGCACCGCGTCGCCGCCGACATCCAGGCCGGCATCGTCTGGGTCAACAGCCACGGCTTTCCCGAACTGTCGATGCCGATCGGCGGGATGAAGCAATCGGGCCATGGCCGCGAGCACGGTTTTGCCGGGCTCGAGGCCTTCACCGAATTCAAGTCGGTGATGGTCCGGACTCTTTGAGGAACAGTTCGGCCTCGTCGAGCATCCAATAGGCGAAGGCCTTCACATTGGCCTCGTCCGACACGCTCCTGCGGCACACCACATAATAAGCGTCGTCGAGCATCAGCGCCTCTTCGAACGGCCGCACCAGCACGCCCGATTTCACTTCGTCCGCGACCAGCGGCCAGCGGCCGAGCGCGACGCCATAGCCCGCCATGCATGCGCGCTTCACCAGATGCGAATGGCTGAATCCGAAGCCGCGCCGCACATTCACGCCACGTATGTCGAAATGGTTGAGGAACTCGGTCCAGTCGATCGCGAAGACGTCGTGGAGCAGCGGCAGCATGCCGACCTCCGCCAGCTCAGTCGGCGCACCATGTTTTTCGAGCAGCGATGGCGCGCAGACCGGCACCACGCTTTCGCCCATCAGCTTCTCGACCTGCAGATTGGGCCAGCCGCCATTGCCATAGCGGATCTCGATATCGGCATCGCCGCTCGACAGCGCGTCGTCCTCCTGCCGCTTGGCGATGAAGCGGACGTCGATATCGGGAAAGCGCTCCTGGAAACGCGACAGGCGCGGGATGATCCACGCGCTCGCGAAGGAATCGAACGTGGCGACGGTCAGCGGCACCACCTGGTCGCGCTCCAGCGCCTGGCCCGTCGCCTCCGCCATGATGTCGAAGGCGCGGGTGAGCGGCCCCACCATCGTCTCGCCCAGCTCGGTCAGCTTGATCGTGCGGCTCAGCCGCTGGAACAGCGGCGCGCCCAGCCAGTCCTCCAGCGCCTTCACCTGATGGCTGACCGCCGCCTGGGTGACACACAATTCGTCGGCGGCGCGCGTGAAGCTCAGATGCCGGGCGACGCATTCGAACACGCGCAGACCCAGCAGGGGTGGCAGCTTCCGGTTCATCGCTTCTTCCTTCGCATCGATAAGAAAATCTGATCGCGCCGATGACCAGCGCCAGTTTGTCGCGCCCTCGGCCACCGGCCACTATGTCGTCCCAACCGCCCTATCGAACAAGGATAATGAACGTGAAGATTACGGGTGCCCGCATCATCGTCACCTGCCCCGACCGCAATTTCGTGACGCTGAAGATCGAAACCGACCAGGGGCTGACCGGAATCGGCGATGCAACGCTCAACGGCCGAGAACTCGCCGTGGCATCCTATCTGACCGATCACGTCATCCCCTGCCTGATCGGCCGCGACGCGCATCGC
>JASBTC010000421.1 GCA_030148625.1 Sphingobium sp.
CGAACTACAAATCGCTCTAGAGCGCATCCGATTGAATCGGAAGGGCTCGAACGACGCCCGTTGCCGGGCGCCGTCCGTGCGGTCGACGTCAGGCGAAGGCCGGCTCAAGCACATTCACCTCGACCTCGATGTTGCCGCGGGTCGCCTTCGAATAGGGGCAGATCTGGTGCGCGAGATCGACCAGATCCCGGGCCAGCTCGATGTCGATGCCGGGAACCGTGACGTCGAGCTTGGCACGCAGGAAGAATTCGGTGCCTTCCATCAGCAGGTCGATCTTCGCGTCGATCGTCGGGGTCTCGGGCAGCGCGATCTTCTTCTGGGCGGCGGCAAGCCCGATCGCACCGATGAAGCAACCCGACCAGGCGGCGCCGAAGAAGTTTTCCGCGGCGGGGTGCGGATCGGCCAGCTGCAGGTCGAGGAAGCCGTCGGCGCTGCGGGTATAGCCATTGGCGCCGCCGACATTGTGGGTCGTTCCGGAATAGATGGTCTTGGCAGTCATGTTCATTCCTTTCTTCACATAGATAGATCGTATCCGATCAAAGCGGATACGATCTATCTATGTGAGTCGCGGATATGAGTCAAGCGCGATTAAGTCGGATACGATGTAATGAGATTGATGCGCTTATCCGCGGTTTGCGGGGTGCGGCAGCGCGTTGTGTGATGGTTTAATCGAATCTGTCGTGCAATTCTGGCCTTGTGATCGATTTTGCAATTCTCTCTGATGAACGCAGATTGTTTCCCGCAAGCGGATGATAAGAATAGCTTGGACGGGCGGGGAATCGGAGAGGAGGAAATCCATGGATGCGACGACAAGTGGCAGCCCGTTGAGCGATCCGGGCAAGGAGCCTGCGGCACTGCGATCGCTGCTGGGCCGAACCAACCGGGACTGGTGGCCCAACCAGCTCTCGCTCGACATTCTCCATCAAAACGGCCTGACCGGCAATCCGATGGGCGACGGCTTCGATTATGCGAAGGCGTTCAAGTCGCTCGATTATGCGACGGTGAAGAAGGACCTTCACGCGCTGATGACCGACAGCCAGCCCTGGTGGCCGGCGGATTATGGCCATTATGGACCTTTCTTCATCCGGATGGCCTGGCACAGCGCGGGCACCTATCGCACCGGCGACGGCCGCGGCGGCGCCTCGTCGGGTTCGCAACGTTTCGCGCCGCTGAACAGCTGGCCCGACAATGCCAATCTCGACAAGGCACGCCGGCTGCTCTGGCCGATCAAGCAGAAATATGGCCGCAAGCTTTCCTGGGCCGATCTGCTGATCCTGGCGGGCAATGTCGCGATCGAATCGATGGGCGGGCCCGTCTTCGGTTTCGGCGGCGGGCGCGAGGACGTGTTCGAGCCCGAAAAGGACATTTACTGGGGCACCGAGGAGGAATGGCTGGGCGCGACCCGGATCGAGGAGGAATCGGGCAGGGCGCTCGAAAATCCGCTCGCCGCGATCCAGATGGGTCTGATCTACGTCAATCCCGAGGGGCCGGGCGGCAAGCCCGATCCGATGATGTCGGCGCGCGACATCCGCGAGACCTTCGCGCGCATGGCGATGGATGACGAGGAGACGCTGGCGTTGACCGCCGGCGGCCACACGTTCGGCAAATGTCATGGTGCCGGTGACGCCTCCAAGGTGGGTGCCGAACCCGAGGGCGCGGATATCGCGCAGCAGGGCCTTGGCTGGCAGAGCGGCCATGAAAGCGGCGTGGGCGATCATGCCATCACCAGCGGTCTGGAGGGTGCATGGACGCCGACGCCGATCCAGTGGTCGATGAACTATTTCCGCATGCTGCTCGACTATGAATATGATCTGGTGAAAAGCCCGGCCGGTGCCTGGCAATGGCAGCCCAGGGACCAGAAGCCCGAGGATATGGCGCCCGGCGCGCATAGCCCGGATCGACGCGTACCGACGATGATGACCACCGCCGACATGGCGTTCAAGGTCGATCCGAAATATCGCGAGATCTCGGAACGGTTCCGCGCCAATCCCGACCAGTTCGCCGATGCCTTCGCGCGCGCCTGGTTCAAGCTGACGCATCGCGACATGGGGCCGAAGGTCCGGTATCTCGGGCCGGAGGTGCCGGCCGAGGATCTGATCTGGCAGGACCCGATCCCGGCGGTGGATCATGCGCTGATCGGCGATGCCGAGATCGCCGATCTCAAGAACAGGATCCTGGCATCGGGCCTGAGCGTCGCCGAACTCGTCCAGACCGCCTGGGCTTCCGCCTCCACTTTCCGTGGTTCGGACAAGCGCGGTGGCGCGAACGGCGCGCGCGTCCGCCTTGCGCCGCAAAAGGACTGGGCGGTCAACCAGCCCGACCAGCTTGCCCGCGTGCTCGGCGTGCTCGAAACCATCAAGGCTGATTTCGACGGCGCGGCGCAAGGCGGCAGGAAGGTCAGCCTGGCCGACCTGATCGTGCTCGGCGGCGCGGCGGCGATCGAAAAGGCGGCGAAGGATGCGGGCCATGACGTGACGGTGCCGTTCGCGCCCGGACGCGCCGACGCGACGCAGGAACAGACCGATGTCGAGAGCTTCGAGCCGCTTGAGCCCAGGGCCGACGGCTTCCGCAACTATCTGTCGGTGCGCTTCAGCGTGCCGACCGAGGAATTGCTGATCGACCGTGCGCAACTGCTCGGCCTCAGCGCGCCGGAGATGACGGTGCTGGTGGGCGGCCTGCGCGTGCTCGGCGCCAATCATGGCGGTTCGAGCCATGGCGTGCTGACCGATCGGCCCGGCCAGCTCACCAACGACTTCTTCGTCAACCTGCTCGACATGGGCACGGCCTGGAAGGAAGTCAGCGATCGTGGCGACGAGGTCTTTGTCGGCACCTGCCGCAAGACCGATGCGGAGAAATGGACCGCCACCCGTACCGATCTCGTGTTCGGCTCCAACTCGCAGCTCCGGGCATTGTCCGAAGTCTATGCGGCGAGCGACGCGGACGGGAGTTTCGTCGCCGATTTCGTCGCGGCCTGGACGAAGGTGATGAACGCCGATCGCTTCGACCTGCGCGCCTGACGGCTGGTCGGTCGCGATACACCCCTGTCACGGCTTTCCCGCGCCGTGGCGGGGGACGCGCCGCCGCGTCACCAGGGCCGGCTTATGATGTGGAATATGGGCTATGCGCCGCCTGCCTTCCGAAAGACCAACCGGATCAGGTTGGTGACCCCTACGGGAATCGAACCCGTGTTTCAGCCGTGAAAGGAAGCCCTAAAGACGGTTATGGACGTCCATGGATATCAGTAAAATCAATCAGTTATGACAAAATTAGCCTGTCAAATCTGGCGAAGTCCAGCTATTTCTATGGACTAAGTTTTGGCCCCGGAACCCCATGCCCCGTGTTTCAGCCGACCTCCGGCTTCAGGACAGAAGTGCGCGCGCACGCCTCAAGGTGCGTCACAGCCCCTACTGGCGCGCGATCTGCGAAGGCCATCATATCGGCTATCGCAAAGGCGCCCGCTTCGGCGTCTGGATGGCGCGTTACCGCCCGCCGGGACACGGCAACGGCATCAAGCGCACGCTCGGCGCCGCCGACGATCTCGGCGACGCCAATGGCGACACCGTTCTCAACTGGCGCCAGGCGCTCGACAAGGCCACGCACTGGTTCGAACTCCAGAAAAAAGGCGGCCCCGAAACCGCGCTCAATCCCGACATCACCGTTGCCGAGGCCATCGACACCTATATCACGATGCGTGACGCACGCCGCGCCTCGCAGGCCGGCCGCGAAGTGCGCTCGGACGCCTCGCACAAGCTGACGCGCCATGTCCTCCTGGACGGCCAACTCGCCCGCCTGCCGCTGGCGAGACTCACCGAAGCCGATCTCAAGGCCTGGCAGCTTCGAATCCTACGAAAACGAACGAGCATCCAGCGGATCGTCAATGACCTGAAAGCCGCGCTCAACGCCGCCTGGGCCGAGCATCGCCGCGCGCTTCCCGGCGACCTGCCGATCGTGATCAGGCACGGGCTCATCGTCGAGGCGCCCGCGGTCGCCCGGGCCAAGGCGCGCGACAACCAGATCCTTGCCGATGAACAAGTACGCCGGATCGTCGCCGCCGCGCTCGATCTCGACGCGGACTTCGGGAGGCTCGTGACATTGCTGGCGGCCACGGGCGCGCGGTTCGCGCAGCTCCGGCGCATGTGCGTCGGCGACGTCCAGGCCGGGCAGCGGCGGGTGATGGTGCCCGAATCGTTCAAGGGCAAGAAGCAAGCAACAGCCTATATCCGAGTGCAGGTCGGCGCCGATACGCTTGGCGTCCTCGCGCCTGCGATCGAGGGGAGGTCCCCAAGCGCGCCACTGCTCGAGCGCTGGCGCCATGTCCAGGTCAAGACCGATGACCGCCGGAACGCGACGCAGGTCTGGGAGCGGAGCGAACGCGGCCCCTGGGGCACTCCTTCCGAAATGACGCGGCTATGGCACCAGGCATGCGCCGCCGCCGAGGTCCCCGCCAGCACCATCCCCTATGCGCTCCGGCATTCGTCGATCGTTCGCGGGCTTCGGTTCGGGCTGCCGATCCGGCTGGTCGCCGCCCTTCACGACACCTCGGTCGCGATGATCGAGCGGCATTATTCCCGCTGGATCACCGAAGGGCTCGATGAGCTCGCCGCCCGCGCGGTCGTTCCGCTGGTTGGCACGGCGGGCGGGCCTCCGCCTGTCTCGCGGATCCCGGATCGGATCCTGGTATAGCAATGGCGCCACTGCCAGATTTCATGTTGCTCCCTGGCTTCATGTCAGGGATGAGTCGCCAGTCGATATCGACCAATCGGACAATTGCGAGAGAGGGGGAATCATGGCGACATTGCTGAGCAGCCTTCGCCTGTTGTTCCCCGACCTTGGCCGACAGAAAAATCCATTCGACGAACCGCCAGCCCTCCCTGCCGACATCTTCGCTTTCGCGTCTAATCTCGTCGATGCCAGTGGCGCCAGCGCTCCTGTCCAGCGATCATCGAGCCGTCCGACGAGGCGGCGCTCGATCATCTGAGGATGCCGGCATGCTAGACTCCATAGCGCTTGTTGCCGCCGCTCGTGATGCAATAGCGACCGCCACGTGGACCGATGCAGACGCGGCTTCCGCTGCAAGGGCAACCGCCACTGCCATAGCTTCGCGACTTTCGTGTTGTGGATGATCTCGCCTTCCAGCTCTTCGCCCTGGCGGGCCGGGTGGCTTTGGTGCGCCGCGGCTGTGATGCAAAATAGTTCGCCGCGCTTGCGCCGGTGGCAGCTGCCGTGGCGGCGGTGCCGATGGAGGCCGTGCCGCCCGTCGATGGCGAGGATGAAAGAAACGCGCTCGAAACCCAGCAGGGCGGCGAGCCTTCCAGTTTCGACCAGTCGTTCATTTCCTCCAGTACCGTGACTGAGGTACCGCGCGCCAATGCCTTGAGCGGTGTCGCTGTCGAGGAGGCGCTTAACCTGCAGTTGAGCGAGCGTGCATCAACATAGCGCTGCGCACCGCCCGCTGGCGTTGCCGCATCAAGGCCCGGGGGCGACTGTTTCGACGAGCATTGGCCTATTATGGCGAAACCCACGATCGCCGCGATCAGCCAGCCGAAACAGCCGGCGCCTGATGTTTGAGACCCTGATTGCGCCATCTTCCCCCTCCAGATGAGCGACCGATGTCCTGCGGGCCGGTTATTCGATACGACGTCTTACGGATCCGGCGATATCCCATGCCCCCGCATGTTGGTCCTTTGACGAGCCTAGCTGCCTGCGGGCGAAGGGCAATCATTGATGCATCCAGAGTGAGCGGTACTCTTCAAACTGGGCGGGCTGGGTAATGCCCGAGAGGAACGCAATCTTCCGCAAGACCGCGCGGAATTTCAACTCGGTGATGGCGATCGCGACCGTCCAGTCGTCCGACGCGAAGAAGGTGATCACCGTGCGCGGCACCGCGTTCGAGAAGGCCGCCAAGGACGGCGGCTCGGCTTCGGTCGAGGCAGTCTCGGGGAAGGGCGATGCGGGTCTGTCGAGCTTCTTCGGCGCCGAGATCGCCAAGAGCGAGCGTCCCGAGCTGACCAGCGCGAAGATCATCGTCTCGGGCGGCCGCGCGCTACAGAACAGCGAGAACTTCCACACGATCATCGAGCCCCTGGCCGACAAGCTGGGCGCGGGCGTCGGCGCCAGCCGCGCGGCCGTCGATGCGGGCTATGTGCCCAACGACTATCAGGTCGGCCAGACCGGCAAGATCGTCGCGCCGGAAGTCTATATCGCGATCGGCATTTCGGGTGCGATCCAGCACCTTGCCGGCATGAAAGACTCCAAGACGATCATCGCGATCAACAAGGACGAAGACGCCCCCATCTTCCAGGTGGCGGACATCGGCCTGGTCGGCGACCTGTTCAAGATCGTGCCGGAACTGACCGGCAAGCTGTAGTTTGGCCGCTTTCTGTTGGGCGCGCTGCTTCAATGATGCCGCAGCGTGATGAACGTCCTATTCAGCCGTCCACCCGCCATCAACAACCAGCGAGCTTCCCGTCACCAATGCGGACGCGTCGCTTGCCAGGTAGAGCACGGCGCCCATCAGGTCCTCGGGCCGGCCGATCCGGCCCATTTTGATTTTCTGCAGGATACTTGCCCTGAAACCGCTGTCCGCCAGGAACGGCCGGGTCATCGGCGTTTCGATGAAGGTGGGGGCGATCGTGTTGGATCGGATGCCGTGCGGGGCGAGATCGAGCGCGAAGGCTTTGCTCATTCCCTCGATTGCCCATTTCGACGCGCAGTAGAGCGAGCGGTTGGGCGCGCCGACATGGCCCATCTGGCTGCCGATATGGATAAGGCTGCCCGCGATCCCAGCATCGATCATCCGCCGCGCACAGGCCTGGCTGACGAAGAACACCGATTTCACGTTGAGATCCAGCACCGCGTCGTAATCGGCCTCGCCGACATCGACCATTGGCATCGGCCGGTTCGTCCCGGCATTGTTGACCAGGATGTCATGAGCTTGGTGACTGGCGAAGAAGGCACCGACGGCGACCAGATCCGACACGTCGAGCACCACTGCTTCGGCTTGGCCGCCGGCATCCCGGATCGCCTGCGCCACGCCTTCGATCTCGCCCGCTGAGCGTGCCGCCAGCGTGACATGCGCGCCGGCCTCGGCAAGGGCTGCAGCAAGCGCGACGCCGATGCCGCGCCCGGCGCCGGTCACTATCGCCCGGCGGCCGTCCAGGCGAAAGCTCGGCGTTTTCGGCAGTGCCATCTCAGGCGGCGACCGGCTCGGCACGCCCGGCATAGGGCACGTCACGATGGCCATGGCGGCGCACCCGGATATTGGCCTGCTCGCCATGGCCCGCAAAGCCCTCCAGCGCGCACAGCCGGCTGCAATATTCACCGATCATCGCGGAGGCCTCGTCCGTCAGCACCCGCTGATAGGTGCAGGTCTTGATGAACTTGCCGACCCACAGGCCACCGGTATAGCGCGCCGCCTTTTTCGTCGGGAGCGTGTGATTGGTGCCGATCACCTTGTCCCCGAAACTGACATTGGTGCGCGCGCCCAGGAACAGTGCGCCGTAATTGGTCATATTCTCGAGGAAATAATCCGGCTTCGCGGTCATCACCTGGACATGCTCGGATGCGATCTCATCGGCGATGCGCACCATCTCGGCATCGTCCTCGGCCAGGATGACCTCGCCGAAATCTTCCCAGGCCTGGCGGGCGACGCCAGCGGTGGGCAGCACAAGCAGCAGGCGTTCGATCCACGCCAGCGTGTCACGCGCCAACGACTCCGACGTGGTCAGCAGGATCGCCGGGCTGTCCGGGCCATGCTCGGCCTGGCCGAGCAGGTCGGTCGCCGCCAGTTCGCCGTCGCATCCCGCGTCGTCGGCGATCACCAGCGTCTCTGTGGGGCCGGCGAACAAATCAATGCCCACCCGGCCGTAAAGCTGGCGCTTGGCTTCGGCGACATAGGCGTTGCCGGGACCGACCAGGATATCGACCGGCGCGATCGATTGCGTGCCCAGCCCCATCGCCGCCACCGCCTGGATGCCGCCCAGGCAATAGATCTCGTCGGCGCCGGCCATGGCCTGCGCCGCGACGATGGCGGGGGCGGGCTTGCCGCCAAAAGGCGGCGCGCAGGTCACCACGCGCGGCACGCCCGCAACCTTGGCAGTGATGACCGACATATGCGCGGAGGCGAGCAGCGGATATTTGCCACCCGGCACATAGCAGCCCGCGGCATTGAGCGGCAGGTTGCGATGGCCGAGCACCACGCCAGGCAGCGTCTCCACCTCCACATCCCGCATGCTTTCCCGCTGGATGTGGGCGAAGTTGCGCACCTGCGCTTGTGCGAATTCGATGTCCTTCAGATCCTGGGGAGAAAGCGTGTCGATACACGCCTGAATCTCGGCCTGGCTCAGCTGATAATCGTCGCGATCCCAGCCATCGAAGCGGATCGACAAGTCACGCACCGCATCATCGCCGCGCGCCTCGATCCCGGCCAGGATCTCCTCCACCGTGTCGCGCACCTGGCGGCTGGTTTCCGCCTTCGCTTCGGCGCTCGCGCCGCGTTTGATCCAAATTGCCATAGGTCCTCGCTGATCTCGAAAAAACGGGAAAGAAAAAGGTTGTCAGGCCTTCATCCGCCGCCATCCCCAGACCAGGCAGATGACGGCGGGGATGATGGCCAGTTGCGACAGGAGCAGTGCCTGCTGCACCGATTGCTCCGCGCCCACGCCCCAGACGACCAGTTGGTCACTGAGCGCGCCGACGAAGAATGGGGCCATGGCGGTGCCCAGGAACACCTGGGTGACGATATAGACGGCCGAAGCGGTCGCCCGGATATTGGGCGGCACCTGGCTGCTGACATTCGCCGCCGCCGGGGCCAGCCACATCGCGCTGAAAAAGTTGAACGGCACCGTCCATGCATAGGCGGCGGCGGTGGAGCCGCTCAGTAGGCAGGCGATGAGCGCGGCGGACCCACACGTGATCGCCGCCGCCGAAAAGACCAGCCTGACCCGCTCGCCATGACGCAGAATCAGCCGATCGGTGAGCAGCGCGCCCAGCGTGATGCCGCTGAACCCGCCCAGCGCATAAGAGAGGCCAAGCATCAGCCCGACATCGGCGGGTGCCGCCCCCAATGTGCGCTGGAAATAGACCGCCAGCCACGCCAGCGGGCCGATTGTCAGGAAGCAGCAGCCGGCAAAGCCGCCAAAGCCGAGCAGCAGCGATCGGTTACCGAAGATCGCCCTGAACCCGTCGGGATCGACCGCGCGGAATTTCTGCGTCCAAGTGCAGACCGCGTAGACGCCGAACGCCAGCACGCCCCATTGCAGGTGATCGCCGGTCAGCCACCCGACCAGAGCGCCAACGAGCGCGGCGGCCAGGGCGATGGCGAAATTGACAAGGAGCGCCCGCCGGCCCGCCACGCGGTAGAGTATCAGTGCCCCGGTGGTCGGCAGCATCGTGAGCGTTTCGATCGCGATGGTCCGCATCGGCCGGCGATCCGCCACGATGGCTTGCCCGTCCAGCGCGCCCCGGACGGGCTCGCGAAGGGCCGCGACGAACAGGGCGAGCAGCAGCCCGGGGCAGCCGACGATCACGAACGCCGCCTGCCACGCCTTCAGCTGCAGCGGCGCCTGGGCGGGATCGGGATAGGCCGCAGTCCAGGCGGAAAGGACCCAGCCGCCCAAAGTGAGGCCCAGGCCCGCGCCGATGAATAGCCCGCTGGTGTAGATGGCAATGGCCGTGGTGCGCTGATGCTTCGGGAAATAGTCGCACAGCAGCGAATAGACCGCTGGCGAGGCGCTGGCCTCACCAACCCCCACGCCCATGCGACACAACGCCAGGAAGCCGAAGCTGCGCGCCGCGCCGGAAAGCGCGGTCATCACGCTCCAGGCGGCCAGTCCGATGCTGACCAGCCGGGTTCGGTTCACAATGTCTGCCGCTTTGCCCAGCGGGATGCCGAACACCGCGTAGAATACCGCGAACGAGGTTCCCAGCAGGAAGCCGATCTCGGAATCCGAGATGCCGAGATCATGCTTGATGCTTTCGGCCAGGATCGCGAGGATCTGCCGATCCAGCAGGTTGAAGACATAGACCAGCATCAGGATGAACAGCACATAGGCCTTGTAAGCGCCGCTGGCAGGCCCCGGCTGGTCAAGTTCGGTCGTCAAATCACGCGCTCCAAACCAGGCGGGTGGCCGCCGTGCGACCGGCCACCCGCCAATCTGTCAGAATTGGAAACCGAATGTCACGCCGATGGTCCGGGGCGCACCGAGATAGGCCGCCCGGAACGTGCCGATATCGGTACCCGACGAATAGAAGACCTTGTTCGTCAGGTTTTTGCCGTACAGTGAGATGCGGTATTTCTTGTCGGCAGTGGTGAAGCCCAGATTGGCGCTCAACAGGCCGTAAGGCGCGAAGAAGAAGGTGTTCGTGTCGTTGCCGGCCCGTTCGGCAGTGTGATCGAAGGCGATCTGGGCATTGATGCTGCCCGCCGATCCAATCTCCGTTTCGTAGGCCGCCGCGATCGAATAGACCCATTTGGGCACGCGGGTGAGCTTCAGGTTACGCGCCAGCGCCGGGTCGGGAATGCCGTCCCCGGTCAGGTCCAGGCCGTTATATTCGCCGTACTTCGCATCAGTATAGGCCAGGCTGCCGCTCAGCGACAGGCCGTCGACCGGCACCGCCACCAGATCCGCCTCCACGCCCTGGATGCGCGCGCTGGCGGCATTGATCGTGCGCTGCCGCGCCTGATCGTCCAGCACCTGGCGTTGCAGGTTGCGGAAGTCGTTGCGGTAGAGTGACAGGTTGGCGCGGACACGCCGGTCGAGCCACTCGCTCTTGATGCCCAGTTCATAGGCGTCGACATTCTCGGGATCATAAGGGCCCGCCGGGCCGATCGAGTTGCGCAGGTTGTAGCCGCCGGAGCGGAAGCCGCGCGTATAGGAGGCATAGAGCGTCAGATCGTCGGACGGCTGAAATTTCAGCGCAGCCTTGGGCGTGAAATCCCGCCAGCTCGTGCTGTCGTCTGTGCCGAAATTGCAGACCGTGACGCTGGTATTGCACTGGCCGAAATTGGCGACACGGGCATGCTTGCGCTCGATCGTGTAGCGCCCGCCGAGCGTGAGGGTGAAGCGATCGATGAAGCGCCAGTCGGCCTGGGCGAAGACGCCGCCGGCTATATGGTTCAGCATGCCCCGGCCGCTTGGCGTGCTGCGGGACGTGTTGCTGGTGATGACGCGCGCTTCCTTATAGTCGATGGTCTGGTGGAAGATGTTGGCGCCCACCGTCAGATCGATGCGCGAGCCGATTTCACCGGCATAGACGATCTCGCCGACCAGCTGCTCCTGCCGCAGTCCCGCGGGGTCGACGAAGTGGAACAGCGGGGCGGCGGTGCCGTCCAGCTCGGCCTGATTGTCCACCTTCAGCTTGCGATAACCGGCATTGGCGGTGATCTTGCCGGCGCCCACATCGAACACCGTTTCACCCGTCACCTGCCGCCACTGGGTTTCGGTATGGGTGTAGAAATCGGTGACTAGATCGAACTTGCCGGTCGGCACGGGCGGGGCGATGTTGGCGGCCGGCGCCTTGATCAGCAGGTTCTTGATCGGCGTGCCGCGATCGGTTTCCTTGCCGACCTCGCCGATCAGCGTGAAGGTGACGACGTCGCTCGGCTTCCATTCGAGCACCGGGCGGACGATCAGGCTCTCCATTGCGGCGATGCGGTTGCGGGGATTGACCGCGTTAGAAAACAGGCCGTCGCGATCGCGGTAGAGGATCGCGATCTTGCCGTTCAGCGAACCCTGAACGATCGGCGCCTCGATCGAGATCTTGGCCGATTTGTCGTCGAAGGACGCATAGCCCAGCTCGCCGCGTACCTGGAATTCGCCCGATGGCCGCCGCGTACGCACCAGCACCGCGCCGCCCGTGACGTTGCGGCCGAACAGTGTGCCTTGCGGGCCGCGCAGGATCTCGACCGACTCCAGATCGAACAGATCGGTGAGCGCACCGATGTTCACGCCCTGATAGATGCCGTCGACGAAGACGCCCACGGTCGGGTCGTCGGACGGGTTGGTCGTATTGATGCCGATCCCGCGGATGTAGAAATTGGCCGAGGCGGGGAAGGTGCCGTTCGTATCGAGCTGCACGCCCGGTGAACGGCGGCCCAACTCGACCAGATTGACGATATGGTTGGATTCGATCTGCGCACCGGTGAAGGCGGAGACCGAAACGGCGACATCCTGTAGCGCTTCAGCCCTGCTCTTGCGCGTGCCGGTGACGACGATCTCGTCAAGTTCGCCGCTTCGCGCCGAAGTTTCCGATGCCGCCGCGTCCTGCGCCCGTGCGGGCTGTGCCAGCAGCATCGGCGCCAGCGCCACGCTTGCCGCCAATGCGGTCCGGATCAGGTTCGCGCGATAATGCCCCATGTCATTTGTCATCATAACCCCTTCCCTTGGTCTGTCATTGTGATGTTGATGATTTTGAACGATGCCTCATGATTCATGATTCCGGCCGAAAACGCCTCGCGTGATCGCTCCGGCCAACCGGAAATGCAGTTCGGTCGCGGCGATTCCCATGGCATCGGCCGCCTCGTGCAGGCCGATGGTCTCGCCCCGCTGCGATCCGATCACCGTCACTTCATCGCCGATCACGGGTGCGTCGATGCCGGTGAGGTCAACGATCGAGTGGAACAGGGTGCGCGCGATCACGGGCACGCGGCGACCACGCACCAGCACGTTGCCGAGCGCGGGGCCGGTGGACAATCCGTCATTCCATCCCAGCGGGAATACGCCGGTCGCGCCGTCCGCCGGCAGCATGACGCCCGATCCATACCCTACCGACAGGGTCTGCGCCTCGGCGATCCGGTTGATCTGGATGATCGGGCTGGTGACGCCGCGCAGCACCGGTGCGAAGTCTGGTGCCGCCGATACCGGCAACATGCCGTAGAGCAGGCTGCCGGGATGGGCGGCGGAATAGGGCAGGCGGGGGCGCCAAACGAGGCCATGGCTGGCGGCGGCCATCAGCACCTGCGCGTCGCCGAACGCGGCGCGCAGTTTCGCGCCGAAGCCGTCGAAACGCTGCAGCCCCTCATCGAACAGCTGCAGGGCGCGGCTGCCGAAATGGGTATAGCCTCCCAGGCACCGCGGCTGGGCGCGCTGCGCCTCGCGCGCCAACAGGCTATCGAAGGCGGGATGATCCAGGCCGAACCGGCCGAAGCCGCAATCGAATTCGAACATGAAGCGCGCCGCGTCCAGCCCGTCCAGCGCTTCATAGGCCGCCACACTGTTCACCGTCACGATCACGCCCCGGCACGCGATCTCCGCGAGGAGAGCGGGCGGGCAGGCGGTGAATAGCAGGATCGGATGGGCAGGGGCGGCGGCTTTAGCGCGCAGCGCTTCCCCGATCGTGCCGACGCAGAAACCGTCGACGCCCGCGCCAAGGCCCAGGCGCATGGCGCATTCGATCCCCAGGCCGTAGCCGTCGGCTTTCACGACTTGGTAGAGCGCAGCCCCCGGTGGCATGAGCGTGCGGGCGCGGGCGACATTACCGGCAAAGGCGCGCGCATCGATCGCGATGACGTTGCCGCGGTCGTCAGCGCATTCGTCCTCTCGCGATTGGGGCAACATATGCACCAGATCCTCCCATGTTTGCTATGAGTGATGACTCACAACTCACGTCGATTTGTCATACGTGAGCGGGCTGCGCAACTCATTTCTGGAATCGACGCGAATCTGGCATTACGTGGCCGTGTCGGACAATATCCGCTAAAATCCGCTTGCGCCTCGATCTGATTTCTGCGACTCGAATGCGTGAGCCATGATTCATAGTTCATGACAATTCGTGCAAATCATTTCGGGAATGGCAATGACGCAGCAACGAAGCTATCGGGTGGGTGCGGATATCGGGGGGACGTTCACCGATATCGTGATCATGTCGTCAACGGGCGAGATCTTCAAACGCAAGCAATCCTCCACGCCGGATGATTATTCGCGCGGGATCGTGATCGGCCTGGGTGAACTGATGCAGGCAGAAGGCATCCCGGCCGACGCGATCGTCGAGCTCGTCCACGCGACGACAGTGGCAACCAATACCGTGCTGGAAGGCAAGGGCGCGCGCACCGCATTGATCACCACGCGGGGGTTTCGCGACGTGCTGGAGATCGGCCGCGTGCGCGTGCCGCGGCTGTACGACCTGGATTATGAGAAGCCCAAGCCGCTGGCGCTGCGCCGGCACCGCTATGAGGTGGACGAGCGGGTGCTGGCCGATGGCAGCATCCTGACCCCGCTGGACAGTGGCGCGCTAAGCGCCATCGCCGACGACCTCCTGGCCGAGGACGTGGAGGCGGTGGCGATCTGCCTGCTCAACAGCTATGCCAATCCGGTTCATGAACAGGCGATCCGCGATGCGCTGGAAGCGCTGCTGCCGCCCGACATCTTCGTCACCTGCTCGTGCGACGTGCTGCCGGAGATCCGGGAGTATGAACGCACCAGCACCACCGTGGTGAATGCCTATCTGGGGCCGATCGTCCGCAAATATCTCGATGCCCTGTCGGGGCGGCTGCGCGGTATCGGCGTTTCGTGCCCGATCCGCATCATGAACAGCGCGGGCGGGCTGATGAGCATCGAGGCCGCCTCGCGCAAGCCGGCCTATATCATCGAATCCGGACCCGCGGCGGGCGTGATCGCCGGGGCCTATATGGCGAACCTGGCGGGTTATCCCGACGTGATCACCGTCGACATGGGAGGGACGACTGCGAAGGCCGCGCTGATCGAGGCGGGTGAGCCCGCGCGCACCACCGAATATGAGGTGGGCGCCGGCATCAACGTTTCCAGCAAGCTGGTGAAGGGGGGCGGCCATTCGGTGAAGCTGCCCTTTATCGACGTGTCCGAGATTGGCGCGGGCGGCGGCAGCCTGATCGGGTTTGACGGCGGCGGGCTGCTCACGGTGGGCCCGGAAAGCGCGGGATCGGTGCCGGGGCCGGTCTGCTACGACAATGGCAATGACACCCCGACGTTGACCGACGCCTTCATTACCCTGGGCTATCTGAACCAGGATGCGATCGCGGGCGGCGCCGTGCGGCTGAATGCGGCCAGGGCGCGCGCGGCGCTGGACGCGGTCGTCGCCCGGCCGATGGGGCTGAGCACCGAGGATGCCGGGTTGGGCGTGCAGGCGATTGCCACCGCCACCATGTCACGGGCGGTGAAGGCGGTCTCCACCTATTGCGGGCGCGATCCGCGCGATTTCGCGCTGTTCGCCTTTGGCGGCAACGGCCCGATGATCGCCAACCAGATCGCCCGCACGATGGGCATCCGGACCGTGATCATCCCGCCCAGCCCCGGCGTGTTCAGCGCGATGGGATTATTGTTCTCGGCGATCGAGCATGAATTCACCGCCACCGATTTCCGCCCGCTGGTGGCCGATGCGGGCGAAAGCTTCGCGGCCGGATTCCGCCGGCTGCAGGGCCGCGCGCACGATGTGATGGCCGTGGAGGGCTATGCGGACGAGGCGCTGGAGAGCGAATGGTACGCGGATCTGCGCTATCAGGGGCAGGCCTATGAACTGACCACCCCGGTGCCCGCAGGCGAGGACGGCGCTACGCTGCTCGCCACCGCGCTCGACAATTTCCATGCCGAGCATCACCGCACCTATGGCCATGCCAATCCCGCCAATCCGGTTGAGCTGGTCAGCTATCGCGTGAAGATGCGCGTGGTGCGCGATCAGTCCGGAGACATGGATCATTGGACGGTGGCGGCCAGCGATGCCGCGCACGGCGCGCGGCGCGCGGTCTTCCCAGGCGAGCAGCCGGATGAGATCCCGGTCTTCAACCGCGGCCATCTGGTGGCGCAGGCGCGGCCGGGGCCCTTCATCGTAGAGGAATATGATTCCACCTTTGTCGTCCCGCCCGGTTGCACCGCGCAGGTTGACAGCTTCGGCAACATCGTCGTGACCTTGGGGAGTGAAATCCGATGATCGCATCCGATCCTATCACGCTGGAAATCGTGAAGAACGCGCTCAGTTCGCTGGCGGACGAGATGGCGCTGGTGATCCTGCGCAGCGCCTATTCGCCGATCGTGCGCGATTCCATGGATTATTCGACCGCGATCTGCGACCGCAATGGCGAGATCGTCGCGCAGGGGCTGACCAACCCGATCCATCTGGGCGCGTTCCCCGATGTGATGCGCATCCTTGTCGAGCAGCATCTTTCGGGCATGAAGCCCGGCGACGCCTTCCTGGTGAACGATCCCTATGGCGGTGGCGGCATGCATCTGCCGGACGTGTTCCTGATCAAGCCGCTGTTCATCGACGGCGCGCTGGAGGGATTTGCCGGAACGCTGGTGCATCATTCCGATATCGGCGGCCTCGCGCCCGGCAGCATGGGCCTGCAGGCGACCGAGATTTTCCAGGAAGGGCTGCGCATCCCGATCGTGAAGCTGTTCGAAGCGGGCGCGATCAACGAGACCACGATCGCGTTCCTGAAGGCCAATTCGCGCACGCCGATCGAGCTGATGGGCGATCTTTCCGCGCAGATTGCCTCGGTTGATGCCTGCGAGCGCGGCTATGTGCAAATCGTGCGCAAATATGGCAGCGCCACGTTCCGGGGCTTCCTGTGCGAACTGCACGATTATGCCGAACGGCTGATGCGCCAGCAGATCGGCGCGATGCCAGACGGGCGCTACGACTATGTCGATTATGTCGACGGGCTGGGCGCCGATCCCCAGCCGATCCGCTTCGAAGTGTGCATCACGATCGCCGGCGACAGCGTGAGCGTGGACTGGACGGGCACCAGCCCTCAGGTGCAGGGCGCGATCAACGGCCCGATGCCGACCACCACATCGATGACCTATGTCGCGCTGCGCGCCGCGATCCATGCCGATATCCCGAACTTCGCCGGCTATATGCGCCCGGTGCGGGTGAGCGCTCCGCTCGGCACGATCGTGAACCCCACGGCACCGGCCGCGTGCGCCGCGCGCGGCGTGATCGCCTATCGTATGCTCGACACGCTGTTCGGCGCGCTCAACAAGGTGCCGGGCAGCCGCATCCCCGCGCTGGGCGAGGGCGGTCCTTCGGTCGTGTCGTTCAGCGGGTGGGACCAGGGCAGGGCCTGGATCATCACCGACGGCATATTGGGTAGCTGGGGTGGCCGATCCGGCAAAGATGGGGTGGACGGAATATCCAGCCCGGGCACGAACCTGTCCAACCAGCCGATCGAACTGATCGAGGCGCGCATGCCGTTGCGCGTGCTGAGCTATGCCTTTGCTCAGGACAGCGGCGGTGCCGGCAAATATCGCGGCGGCCTGGCCATGATCAGATCCTATGAGATGCTGGCGGAGGAAGGGCTGGTGCAGCTCCGTTCGGACCGGCGCGACCATCTGCCGGCGGCCTCCGGCGGGGGGCTGCCGGGAAGTCCGTCCTACACCTGGCTGACGGACGGGGGCGAGCCGCGCATGCTGCCGGTGATGCCGATGGGGCCGATCACGATCTCGGCGGGGGCCCGGCTGGTTCACCTGGCGGCGGGCGGCGCGGGCCTGGGCAACCCCTTCGATCGCGATCCGCAGGCGGTGCTCGACGATGTGCTGGATGGGCGGATCAGCGCGGAGATGGCGCGCGATGCCTATGGCGTGGTGCTGGACGGTGCGGGACGATTGGTCGACGTGCCCGCAACGGCGGCGCTGCGCACGGCGCCGGGGACGGTGGAGCAACTGACCGCGCTGCAACAGGCGATCTTCGCGCGCACCAACAGCGCGGCGCGGCTGCTGGGCTGAGCGGAAGTGGGGCGGCGGTCCCGGTTGCGAGCCGCCGCCCTTCGCATTGACATCTCATGAGCCGCCGTTCACGACGCGTCGCATGACGTCCAAAAAGCCCTTCACCGTTGCTGAGCATCAGTCGTTCAACACGCTGATGATGGCCGCCTGCCAGGTGATCGGCCGGCACGGCTACAAGGGCGCCTCGGTCGCCCGGATCGCCGAAGAGGCCGGGATCTCGCAGGGCCATTGCTATAAATTCTTCAAGTCCAGGGACGATATCCTGGATCATGTGATCATCTGGATCATCGAGCAGTTCGAGAACTGGTCGCGCAAGCCATCGCGCGAGAAGGTGGGCTATCTGGAAAGCGAACACCTCGCGCTCGAGCAGTTCTTCTCATATCAGAAGAAATATCCCTTCTTCTTCCGCATCATGCACGAGGCTGAGGTGGAGACCCCGGTGGCGTGGAAGACGTTCGCGGATCGCCGCCACGATCAATACGTCGTCTCACTGCAGGCAGCGATCGATAGTGGTGAGATTCGCGGCTATAGCGCAGGCCAAGTTGACGATCTGGCGCGATTCCTCTCTGCCGTCCGCAGGGCGATCATCTTCGGCGCCTATGAGGGGGCGATCACCAACAAGGCTCAGGTGATTGAAAATTACGACCTTTTCCTTCACCAAGCGCTTGGTCGCGCTTAATTCCGTCACTCGCATGTGAGAAAGATGGCGCGTAGCGGAGCATGTCCTCTGAAAGCCGGCTGTGTGCTCTTGGCGGGCTTCAGACAGGGCATCATCCCCTGACATCCGGCGACTCCGTGGCCGGGAAGAGCGACGATCTCGGCATCGATCGGTCGGCCCCGTTCGATACTGTGGTGAATGAATTCGCGCGTCGAAGCGATGCGTTACCTCACCAATGCGGCTTGGGCTGGCTCGATAGAGTTGGCGACGGCGTGCCGTGCGAAAGCATTTGTTGAATCGGTTCGATGCCCATTGCCTTGCGATGGTTCGGCATGGGTAGCGTGCTCTCCCGCCCCGCGCGACCGATGATCCGTCTTGCGGGAATCATTTGGCGGGGCGCCGCTGACGCAGGGACGTTCCTTGCGTGGCAACGACTGTCGCATGGCTGGCTATACGGCTGGAGGCGAGTTTCATCTCCGGCCGCGGCGCGGTCACTGCATGTCAACTCGCGATCATGTCCCGAAGTATGCTCTTGGCGATCTTGCCGCCAGAATTGATCGGCAGTTGGTCGAGTATCACCAGTCGCTCGGGGAAATATTCCGGCGAAACGCCGTTGCCGCGGAGGAAGGCGGCCAACGTCGCCACATCGGGCGCGGCAAGGCCGGCATTGAGGCTGGCGAACAGGCAGATCTTTTCGCCGAAGATCGGATCGGGCATGGCCACCGCCGCTGCTTCGCGAATTGCCGGATGCCCTATCGCCGCAGCCTCTACGCCGACGGCGCTGATATTCTTGCCGCCGCGGATGATGAAATCGCCGACGCGGCCGATCACGCGGAGATAGCCGTCATCATCGATCGAGACAATGTCCTCCATGCGCATCGATCCGTCGGGCATGAACAGACCGGCATTGGCCTCGGGATTGTTGAAATAGCCGAGGCCCATGAAGGGGCCATTGCAGAGTGGCTGTCCGTCACCGGGTGGATGACGGTCATTTCCCGAGGCATCGAGCAGCCGGACGCGCATTTCGGGGATGATCCGTCCGGCACTGTTCAGGCGGCGCTCGGTCGGATCGGAGAGCGTCGTATGACTGACTGCCCCGGCCTCGTTGGAGCCGTAAAATTGCAGCACCTTCGCACCGGTCAGGACTTCGAGCCGCTCCACCGCGTGGCGCGGAACCGCTTCGCCGCCGGTATAGACGATGCGCAACGAGGTCAGATCGCTGTCCGCAAGGTCGGGGCTGCTCAGCATCATCTGAATTTGCGTGCTGACCAGACAGAGCATTGACACGCGATGATGCGCAATCGCGGCGAACAGCGCCGAAGTCGTGAAGCGGGGCATCAATATGGTGGGCGCACCCAGCATCGCGGGAATGAAGTGACCGGACCACAGCCCGAAGCCGACCGAGGCCGGCACCGCGCGGAGGAACCTGTCGTTCTCGTTCGGTGCGCAGCCTTTCTGCACGAGCGCCGCCCAGGCGAGCCAGCGGCTCTGCTGATGGGCGACCAGCTTCGGCATGCCGGTGGTGCCCGAGGTGGAGTTGAGCAGGAAGAGCGCGTCGGGAGAACAGCGCCGTTCCTGCAGCACGCGCAAGGTTTCCAGCGGAATCGGGTCGAACCCCGTGGGCACGCCGTCGACACTGATCCGATCGAGCGGGCGCGGCGTCTCCTCAATTATGACATGGTGCTTGAGCGTCCGGCCGGATGCTCGCAGCCGGGCATAGATTGCGCGCATGTCGAGTGCACCTTGAGTGGCGGCGCTGATAAGGGCCGTTGCCCCCGCCATCGCAACGAGGTGGAGGATCTCTTTCTCGCCGGCGCGGGGTGATAGCGCGGTCGCTACAAGGCCGGCTTTCTCGCAGGCCACGAACGCGATGTGGGTCTCGATATCGTCGGGAAGCAGGATCGCGATGCGTTCGCCGGCCATGAAGCCCAGGTCCAGCAGTAATGCCGCTAGCGCATCGGACCGCTCATGATAGTCGCGCCAGTTCAACCTGCGTTGGCCGGCGATGAAAGCGATGTGGTCGGGCCGGGAAGCGGCATGGGTGGCGATGATCGCGGCGAGAGTTTCGCCGCCGGTGGGATTGGCGGCCTTTTCGAGCGAAGACATTGTGAGTGCGACAGGCCTTTTCTGGCTGGAGAAAGTGAGGAAAACTCAGATCCCTTCGGCTGGTAGCGTGTTCAGCGCAGCGAGCCTGCGCCGGAGCGGGCGGCGGCCTAGCTGGAGGATCAGGCAACCAAGCGCGAGCGACACGCAGCCGACCGATGCCAGCGAAAGGCCCACCGCATTTTCACGGCCGAAGACATGATCGGTGGTGAGCGCGACGGCTGTTGGACCGAGTCCGAAGCTGATCAGGGTGCCGACGAATTGGTAGATCGCGGTCATCTGACCGCGCATCCGGTTGGGCGTGACGAGTTGCAGCGCGGCGGCATTGACGCCGATCCAAGTGACCGAGAAGAAGGCCGAGGCGGCAATCAGCGTGAGCGAAAGCCAAGCAAGCGGAATGATTGGGCCGAGCGCGCCGGTCAGTAACATACCCCCGCCATAGAGGATGCCGATGCGGAAATGGCCGTCCAGCCGGCCGGCCGCCAGCCAATGATCGGCGAGCCAACCTGCCGTCATCGCGCCGGCGATACCTAAGATCAGCGTCGATGCGCCGAGCAACAAGCCCGCGTTGCGCATATCGAAGCCATAATTGCGCTGGAGCAGGGTCGGGTACCAGGCCGCCGCGCCAAACGAGAACAGCGCGATGAGCGCCATGCCCAGGAAGATCGGCGCGTACACGGTGCGATGCGTCCAGAGAAAACCCAGCGTATCCGCGAAAGTGCTGCTGTCGGTATCGCCCATCGTGGCGTTCTGGCGGCGCTGTGGCTCCCGAACGACGATCAACGTCAGTGCGGCGAGACCGAGGCCGGGCAAACCCACGGCAATGAACACCGCTTGCCACGCTTTGAGCGTGCCGATCAACGGCAGGGTCGCCTCGGTGCCCGAGATCGTGAAGGCATGGACCAAAGGGCCACCGATCAAACTGGCGAGGCCGGTGCCGATTGGCACTCCCAAGGCGAATATCGACAATGCTCGCGATAGATTGCGTGGTGGGAAATAGTCGGCGACCAACGAGTAGCTGCCGGGCGTCAGGGTCGCCTCGCCGATGCCGACGCCGACCCGGGCGGCAAACAGCCCCGCGAAGCTCGACGCGCCACCGCAGAGCATCGTCATCAGTGACCAGAAAGCGACACCTCCGGCAATAAGGTTTCGCCGGCTCCAGCGATCGACGATCCGACCCAGTGGAATTCCCGCGAGCGCGTAGAGCAGGGCAAAGGCGAGCCCCGCCAGCAGGCTATATTGTGTGTCGCTGATGCCGAGGTCAGCCCGGATCGGGGCGACGAGGAGGCTCAGGATCGTGCGATCGATATAGCTGCACGTGTAAAGCAGCATCAGAAAAAGCACGACCAGCCAAGCATAGGCAGCCGATCTCCTTTCCTCGGCCGGCCGTGCGCGATACATGCCCATAGTCGATGTCCCGGTACCCGCCGTCCTCGCGCTCGATGTCATTGTGGAGCCGGTCCGAAATTGGCCGCGTCATTCGGATCGCCAGCACCTTTGTAGCGGGCGCGCAACGGATAAGGATAGACCGGGCGGGTGAAGGCGACGTTGCGATGATCGAGCGGGAAACGCGGTGCGCTATACCCTGCGGCCTGTCGGGCTTCGTCGGTCAGACGGGTGCTGAGTACCATGTCCGGGGCACGGTCATGCTCCACCCAGTCATCGATATACGCCAAATAGTCGACGACATCGGCGCCGGCACCGCCGGAACAGTGGTTGACGCCAGGCTGGAGGAAGAGACGGAAGAAATTCTGTGTTTCGGAGCGACTTCCCATCAGCCGTTCCACAGTGTTGTAATATTCTACGAAGTTGGTGCCGGTCTGATAGGCGTCCGACCAACCGTGCCACAGGATAAGCTTGCCGCCATTCGCCTTGAAGCGGCGCAAATCGGGATCGATCGCGGTGAACTGCGCTTCCCAGCTGCCGAGCCGGCGATAGGCACGCGAGAAATCAAACTGCGACGGTGTCCAGGACTGGCCCGGGGGTGGG
>JASBTC010000427.1 GCA_030148625.1 Sphingobium sp.
GATCATCAGCCAGAACAACGAGGACGGTGTTCAGACGATCAACGGCCGCAAGACCATCGTCTGGAAAGTCACGCCGCTCAGCCAGTCCGCGCCGACGGCGGTGCTGAAGATGGCGAAATAGCGGGTTCGGCAGGAGTCGCCCGACTCGTGGAGCACCATCAGCCGTTCGGGCTGAGCCGGTGGAAGCCCTGTCCTTCTTCTCGCATCGGGTCAGAAGAAAAAGGCAGGGCTTCGACAGGCTCAGCCCGAAGGGATTTCATAGTGCGCTGGGGCGCTCAATCCTCGGCGGCGATGGTGACGCGCAGGCCGTCGAGATCGTCGCCGAAGGTGAGCTGGCACGACAGTCGCGAGCTATCGTCGCGGTGATCGGAGCTGTCGAGCAGGTCGTTCTCGTCCTCGCTCATCGCCGGCAGCTTGTCGGCGAATGCGGGATCGACATGGACATGGCAGGTCGCGCACGAGCAGCAGCCGCCGCACAGCGCGAGCAGTTCGTCGAAGCCGGCATCGCGGATCACTTCCATCACCGACAGTCCGGATTCACCCTCGACCGTCCGTTCGGACCCGTCCCGTGTCACGACGACCAGTTGCGGCATCTCAATCTCCCTTGCGTTCCCGCTGGGCTAATAGGGCGTACGGCCTGCAAATCAAGCACCCAGGCACGACGGGACTGTTCAGCATGGTCTGCATGCGGCATGAGAACAAAATGGCACTCTCTCAGGAACAGATCATCCGTTCGATCGACGCGATCGCCGCGATCGAACCCGGTTTCGCCGCCGCGCTCGGCCGGGTCGGCTATCCCGAGCCGCGCATCCGTGCGCGCGGATACGACACGCTGCTGCGCACGATCGTCGGCCAGCAGGTGAGCGTGAAGGCGGCCTCCGCGGTCTGGAGCCGGCTGGAGGACGCGCTGGGCACCGGCTGCGATCCCGCCGCTCTGCTCGCCAGCGATTTCGACACGCTGCGCGGCTGCGGCCTTTCGCGCCAGAAACAGGGCTATGCGCGCAGCCTGGCCGAACTGGTCGTGTCGGGCGGAATCGACCTCCATGCGCTGCCGCAGGACGACGAGGCGGCGATCGCAGCACTCACCCGGATCAAGGGCATCGGCCGCTGGTCGGCCGAAATCTATCTGTTGTTCGCCGAGGGGCGGCCGGACATCTGGCCGGCGGGGGATCTGGCCGTTCAGATCGAGGTCGGGCGGATATTGGGGCTCGAATCGCGCCCAAGCGAAGCACTGACCCGCGAGCTGGCGGAACGCTGGCGGCCGCATCGCGGGGCGGCCGCGATCATGACCTGGCATCACTATAACAGCGACATGGGCATCCCGGTCTGACGCCTGCCTGCCGGCCGTGCGGGAAATTCGCTTGCATCGCCGATGGATGGAATGAAATCGTCTTCCCGATGAACCGGGGGGGCAACAGGGATTCGCAGGCGGCGGCACCGTCGCACCATGTGCGCTTCGCGCGTCCCGCCCCTGCGCTCGCCGACTGCCTGGCCGGCTACCACAGCTATGATGTCGAACTTCTGATCGACGAGACGCGGGAAGAGATCTTCTTTCCCGCCTGGGCGAATATCCGCTTTCAGCTGACCGGCAAGCCATGGGCGATGCGGTACGGTGCGGTCCGGATCGATCCGATCCCGCGCAACGCTCTGTTCGGACCGACGGGATGCGCCGGTTTCGCCGAATTCTCCGGCGGCCATATGTTCGGCGTCGGCGTGACTCCAATGGGCTGGGCGCGACTGATCGGCGGAGACGCCAGCCGCCTTACCGACACGATCCTGCCGCTCGAAGCCGTGCTGGGCGCCGATGCGGCCATGCTGGCCACGCGGATCGCGGCGATGCGCGACAGCTTCGAGGCGATGGTCGAAACGCTCGAGACCTATCTGCTCGCCCGGCTCGCACGGTCGCGCCCGGCGGCACCCGAGCTCGCGCGCATCATGGGCCTGCTCAACCACCCCGGCATCGAAAGCGTCGAACAAGCGGCGGCCCGGCTGGCGATGCCGGTGTGGCAGTTCACCCGGCTCTGCCGCCGCAATTTCGGTTTTGCGCCCAAAAGGCTGATGCGCCGCGCACGCTTCCTGCGGACGCTGATGGCATTGCGCGAACCGTCGCCGCTGCCATGGACCGAGCGGATCGAGGAAAGCTATCACGACCAGTCGCATTTCATCCGCGACTGCCACGATTTCCTGGGCATGACGCCCGGCCAGTTCCTGGCGCGCGCGCAGCCGGTGGCCAGCACCTCATTTGCCGAACGCACGCGCGTGCTGGGCGCCCCCGCCCAGGCGCTGCAGCGCGGATCGGACGATAGACCATGATCACGTAAGATTGAATCAATCTGGAGTGTGAATCATGGTCTCAACCATTTGAATAGAGCCTGATTCACGCCATCGGCGGAAGCGCGCAGCGCTTCCACCTCAAGCGATCAGGCTCTAGCGCCCGGGATTGACGGGAATCCGCGGCGCAACTCTTGTCGATGCGCAGGATCGCTCTATCTGATCTTGCGATGGCCAATAGCAACGCTCCCTCGCCCGCCGCCGCCGTCGAAGCCGCGGCCCCGCTCATCGAACGCGCCAAGCTGTTCGGCAATCCCAGCCGGACCGCCGGCACGCTCAGCCCCGACGGCAACTGGCTGAGCTGGATCGCGCCGCGCGACGGGGTGCTCAACGTCTGGATCGCGCCATCGGCCGATCTTGCCGCGGCAAAGCCGATCACTGCCGAGACGGCGCGTCCGATCCCCGTGCATTTCTGGGCCCCGGACAGCAAGTCGGTGCTTTATCTCCAGGACAAGGGCGGCGACGAGAATTTCCTGCTCTACGGCGTCGACGTCGCGACGGGCAAGGAAAGCTGGCTGACGCCCTTCGAGAATACCCGTGTCGCGGTGATCGGATCATCGGTCACCATCACGGACCGCATCCTGATCGGCCTCAACAATCGCGATCCACACTGGTACGATGTCCACAGCCTGGATCTCAATAGCGGCGAACTGACCGAAGTGATGCGCGGCGACGGCTTTGCCGGCTTCCTGGCAGACGACACGCTGACGCTGCGCATGGCGCTGCGCCCCAATGCGGTTGGCGGCATGGATTATTTCCGCATCGTCGATGGAGCGGTGGAGGAACAGCCCGTCGCATCGACGGACCTCGAAGATTCGCTGACCACCAATCCGGCGGGTTTCACCACCGATGGCAGGACGCTCTACTGGCTCGACAGCCGCGGCCGCAACACCGCCGCGCTGATCGCGCAGGATGTCGCATCCGGCGCGACCCGGGTGATCGCGGAGAATGGCAAGGCCGATATCGGCGGTGTTCTCACCAATCCCAGGACCGGCGAGATCGAGGCCTATTCGGTCGATTATCTCACCACCGAATGGACCGCGATCGATCCGGAGATCGGCAAGGATCTGGCGTTCCTGCAATCGGCCCTGACCGGCGATATCGCGATCACCTCACGCACCGAGGCCGATGACAAATGGACGGTCGCGCATGATGCGGTCACCGCGCCACCCGTCGTCTATCTCTACGACCGCACGGCGAAGACGCTGACCGAACTCTATACCAGCCGCCCCGAGCTGAAGGGCGCACCGCTGGTCGCGATGCATCCGCGCGAGATCACGGCGCGCGACGGGCTGACATTGGTCTCCTATCTGTCGCTGCCGCCGGGCAGCGATACCGATGGCGACGGCCGGCCCGATGCGCCGGTGCCGATGGTGCTGCTTGTCCATGGCGGGCCCTGGGCGCGCGACGGCTATGGTTACAACGCCTATCACCAATGGCTCGCCAATCGGGGCTATGCGGTGCTTTCGGTCAATTTCCGCGGCTCGACCGGTTTCGGCAAGGCCTTCATCTCGGCGGCCGATCTGCAATGGGGCCGCCAGATGCACGACGACCTGATCGACGCGGTCGCCTGGGCGGAAGCGCAGGGCATCGCGTTGCCGGGCAAGACCGCGATCATGGGCGGCAGCTATGGCGGCTATGCCACACTCGCCGGCCTCGCCTTCACGCCGGAGACCTTTGCGTGCGGCGTCGATATCGTCGGGCCATCCAATCTGGAGACGCTGCTCCAGACGATTCCACCCTATTGGGAACCGGTGAAGCAGCAATTCCACCAGCGCATGGGCAATCCCGAAACGGCGGAGGGCGTGGCGATGCTCAAGGACCGTTCGCCGCTCCACAAGGCGGGCGACATCCGCAGGCCGCTGCTGATCGGTCAGGGTGCCAATGATCCGCGCGTCAACCAGGCCGAATCCGACCAGATCGTCGCCGCGATGAAGGCGCACGGCATCCCGGTCACCTATGTCCTGTTCCCCGACGAAGGCCATGGCTTCGCCCGGCCGGAAAACAACATCGCTTTCAACGCCGTCACGGAGAATTTCCTCCAGGCCTGCCTGGGCGGCCGCGCCGAACCGATCGGCGACACGGTGAAAGCGTCGAGCGCACAGGTGCCCGAAGGCGCCGGATTCACGCCGGGTCTGGAAGACGCGCTGAAATAAGCTCCTCCCTGAAGGGGAGGGGGACCAGCCGAAGGCTGGTGGTGGGATCGGCGACGCAGTCGCCGCTGCGCGGCTCACCCCTCCACCATGCCTGGCGGCATGGTCCCCCTCCCCTTCAGGGAGGAATTATTCCGCGAATCTCTTCCTTGCTTCCGCCATGCGGGCGATGCCCGCATCGAGCGTCTCATCGCGCTTGGCGAAGCAGAGCCGCGCGACCGAGGCCACCGGGTCCTCGGCATAGAAGGCCGAAACCGGGATCGCCGCCACGCCACCCTCACGCACCAGCATCTGGCAGAATGTCTCGTCGTCCATGCGGATGCCCGATCCCGGCAGATCGATGGAGAGGAAATAGGTACCCTGGCTCGGCAGCACCGCCCATCCCGCCGCGGCAAGCCCCGCGGTCAGCCGGTCACGCGAGCGCGCAAGATCGGCGCGCATTTCGATGAAATAGGCTTCGTCCTTGCCCAGCCCATAGGCGACCGCCGCCTGCAGGCTGGGTGGCGTGGTGAAAGTGAGGAACTGATGCGCCTTGGCCAGCACGCGCGTCAGCGCGGGCGCGGCGACCATCCAGCCGACTTTCCAGCCGGTGACCGAGAAGATCTTGCCGCCCGATCCGATCTTGACGGTGCGTTCGCGCATGCCCGGCTGCGCCATGATCGGCTGATGTACCTGGCCGTCGAAGATCACATGTTCCCACACCTCGTCGCTGACGACGATCGCGTCGTGACGCACGACCCATTCCGCGAGCAGCGCCAGATCCTCTTCCGGCCAGACACTGGCGGTGGGATTGACCGGATTGTTGATGACGACGAGCCGGGTCTTGTCGCTGAACGCCGCTTCCAGCGCGGCTTCGGTCAGCCGCCATTCGGGCGGCTGGAGCCGGACGAAGCGCGGAATGCCGCCCGCGCGCAGCACCAGCGGCAGATAGGCGTCATACATGGGCTGGATCAGCACGACTTCGTCGCCCGGCGAGACCAGTGCCAGGATCGCCGCGGCCAGCGCCTCGGTCGCGCCCGAGGTGACGGTGACTTCGCTTTGCCAGTCGAGATCGAGGCCCTGGTGGCGGCCATAATGATCGGCGATGGCGCTGCGCAATTCGGGCAGCCCGGCCATCGGCGGATATTGGTTCGACATCGTCGTCAGCGCATCGGCGGCGGCCTGGACCACATCTGGCGGCCCGTTCGAATCGGGAAAGCCCTGACCGAGGTTGATCGCCCCGGTTTCGCGCGCAAGGCCGGACATGACCTCAAAGATTGTGGTGGGCATGGAAGCGTAGAGCGGATTCATGGCCTCTGTTTGCGGCAGAGCAGCGCGTGGGTCCACCCAAAACCCGTTTGGACCGGGCCTGTCGAGACGAAGTCGGCCATGAGGCCAACTCCTGCCTTTTCTTTTGCCGCGGAAAGAAGGACAGGGCTTCGACAGGCCCAGCCCGAACGGTGGAATGAAGCGATGGCAACCGTCTCCCTCCCAGAAGCGCGCCGGACGATCGTAGCGGTCGGGCGCTGGCTTGATTCGAAGGGCTGGGCGCCAGCCACTGCTGGCAATTATTCGATGCGGCTGGACGACGGCAGCGTCGCGATCACCGTTTCGGGCCGGCACAAGGGACGATTGACCGAAGACGATGTGATGCGGGTCGATGCGGCGGGCAATTCCCTCGACGGCAAGAAGCCCTCTGCCGAAACCGCGTTGCACATGGCGATCTATCGCGACTTTCCGGAGATCGGCGCCGTGCTCCACAGCCATTCGCCCCAGGCGGTCGGGCTCAGCCGTGCCTTTCCGGCAGCGTCAGGCTGGACACTCGCCCAGCACGAGATGCTCAAAGTCTATCCGGGCATCGTCACCCATGATCTCAGCCGCACACTGCCGATCGTCGACAACAGCCAGGACATGGCGGTGATCGACGCGGCGATGGCGCCCCGCCTGCTGGACGCCGATGCGCTGCCCGCCTATCTCATCCGCGGGCACGGGCTTTACGGCTGGGGTGCCGACATGGCGGAAGCCGAGCGCGTGATCGAGGCGACCGAATGGCTGATCGCCGCCGAACTGGCGGAGATCGGCTTCAGGAACGGGAGCAAGGCATGAGCAATCTCCAGATCTTCGCCGAAGACGGCGCATTGCTGTCCGAGACGAGCGAAGGCGATGCGATCGCAGAGGCGCTCGACGAGATCGGCGTAAGCTTCGAGCGTTGGCCGACACGCGATGCGGAGGGCGACATCCTCGCCGCCTATGCGCCCGAGATCGATCGATTGAAGGCCGAGGGCGGATACCAGTCGGTCGATACGATCAGCCTGGGGCCGGACCATCCCGATCGCGACGCGCTACGCGCCAAATTCCTGTCCGAGCATATCCATGCCGAAGACGAGGTGCGTTTCTTCGTCGCGGGCGAGGGCCTGTTCACGCTGCACAGCCAGGGCCGCATCTTCAACATAGTGTGCACCCAGGGCGACCTGATCCGCGTGCCCGCCGGCACGAAACACTGGTTCGACATGGGCCCCCGGCCCAGCTTCACGGCGATCCGGCTGTTCATCAATCCGGATGGCTGGGTGGCGCAATTCACCGGCGACGACATCGCCGCGCGTTTCCCGCGCCACGAACCGGTCGCGGCCTGAATGGTCGGCGCGGTCCTGACCGATATCGAGGGAACGACGAGCAGCATCGCTTTCGTCACCGATACGCTGTTCCCTTATGCCAAGGCCAATCTGCGCGGCTTTGTCGCGCGGAATCCCGGGATCGCCACGCCGCTGCTCGATGCGGTACAGGTGGAAGAGCCGGGCGATCCGGTCGAAACGCTGCTGCGCTGGATCGATGAGGATCGCAAGGCGACGCCGCTCAAGACGCTGCAGGGCCTGATCTGGGCGGAGGGCTATGCCGACGGCACGCTGCAAGGCCATGTCTATCACGACGCCGCCGACGCGCTGAGGCGCTGGCACAATGCCGGCATCGCGCTTTATATCTACTCCTCCGGATCGATCGCCGCGCAGAAACTCATCTTCGGCCACAGCAATGAAGGCGATCTGACGCCCTTGTTCTCCGGCTATTTCGACACCACCAGCGGACCGAAGAAAGAGGCGGAGTCCTATCGGACGATCGCGCGCGCGATCGGGCGCGAACCCGGCGACATCCTGTTCCTCTCCGACAATATCCAGGAAATCGACGCGGCACGTGCCGCCCGCATGCAGGCGATCCATATCGATCGCGAGACCGGCGGCGGCGAAATGGCGAGCTTTGCAGGGATCGAATTGTGAAACTCGAAGGCGCGCATCGCCGCTCGATCCAGCGGACGGCCGATGGCCGGGGCGCATTGATCCTCGATCAGCGCAAACTGCCCTGGACGGTGCAATGGGTGGAATTGCGCAGCGCAGAGGATGCGGCAACCGCGATCCGCGACATGTGGACACGCGGCGCGCCGCTGATCGGCGCGACCGCAGCCTATGGCCTGGCCATGGCGCTGGCGGAGAATCCGGACGGGCTGGACACCGCTCATGCGATGCTGCTGGCGACACGCCCGACCGCGGTCAATCTGCGCTGGGCGCTCGATACAGTGGCCGATGCGGTGCGCGCGCTGCCGGCCGAGGCGCGCGCCGACGCGGCCTTCACAAAGGCCGATGCGATCTGCGACGAGGATGTCGCGCTGTGCCGCGCGATCGGCGAACATGGCCTGGCGCTGCTGCGCGATCTCCATGCGAAGCATCCCGATCGGCCGATCAACATCCTGACCCATTGCAATGCCGGCTGGCTGGCGACCGTCGATTACGGCACCGCGACCGCGCCGATCTATCTGGCGCACGAGGCGGGCATCCCCGTCCATGTCTGGGTGGACGAGACGCGCCCGCGCAATCAGGGCGCGCTGCTCACCGCGTTCGAACTTGCCGGGCACGGCGTGCCGCATACGGTGATCGCCGACAATGCCGGCGGCCTGCTGATGATGCGCGGCCAGGTCGATGCGGTGATCGTCGGCACCGATCGGGTGACCGCCAATGGCGATGTCTGCAACAAGATCGGCACCTATCTGAAGGCGCTCGCCGCGTTCGACAGCGACGTGCCTTTCTATGTCGCGCTGCCCTATACCACCTTCGATCCCGACACGCCGTCAGGCGCGGAAGTGCCGATCGAGGAACGCGATCCGAGCGAGTTGACGGCGTTGTCGGATGGCGAGACGACCGTCCGCGTGACCGGATCGCCGGCCTATAACCCCGCCTTCGACGTCACGCCCGCGCGGCTGGTGACGGGCTATATCACCGAAAGCGGGATCAAGGACCGGATCGGCTGATCGCACCACAGGCTGTCATCACGAGCGCAACGAAGCGATCCAGGGATGCATCAGCATTGGATTGCTTCGTCGCTACGCTTCTCGCAATGACGCTCGGGCTCGGCTCAATTCCGCTTAGAAACTCAGCTTCCCGCTGATCCCGTAAGTGCGTGGCTCTCCATATTCGACGAGCTGGGTCTGGAAGAAATCGAAGACGCGATTGTCGATCCAGCGTTCGTCGAACAGATTGCGCCCCCATAGCGCCAGCGACCAGTGCTTGCCGTCGCCCACCAGCTCCACGCGTGCATCGACGGTGGTGCGCGCATCGAGCTTTTGCGTGGCGATATTCTCCGGCCCCGAAAAGGCACCCGATTTATGGCTGACCTGGGCGGACAGATCGAGGCTGCCGAAGCCGACCGGCACCGAATAGGCCGCCCCCGCCGACGCGGTCAGGCGGGGTGCGTAGGGCAAGCGGTTGCCGTCCAGATCGACGCCGGGTCCACCGCCATCGGGGAAACGATCGAACTCGGCATGGGTGTAACCGAGGTCGGCCGTCAGCAGCAGGTTCTTGACGGGCGCCGCCTGGACGCTCGCCTCCGCCCCCCAGCTCGTCACCTTGGCGGCGTTGCGGAGCTGGAGCGAAGTCTGGCCGAAGCCGATATCGACGAACTGGTTGATCTGGTAATTGTCGTAGACCGCGTAGAAGGCGGCAGCGTTGAAGCGCAGCGTGCGATCGGCATTCTCGGTCTTGAAGCCGACCTCGCCCGAATCGACGCGCTCGGTCTTGAACGGCACACCGTCAAGCGTCAGCGGCAGGCTGATGAAATCGACGTTCCAGCCGCCGCTCTTGAAGCCACGCGCATATTTCACATAGGCATTGGTCCGATCGGACAGCTTGAAGGACAGGCCCAGGGTCGGGTCGAAGCTGTCGACCGAGCGGGCATCGTCATAATCGGGCAGCGAAGCGAGGCCGAGCACGGCCGGCGCCGAAATCGCATAATCGACAATCCTGAGCTTTTCGTGGCTGAAGCGCGCACCGAGATTGAGCGTCAACCGGTCGGTCAATTCCCAGTCGGCCGAACCGAACGCGGCATAGGATTTGGTCTTCACCCGCGCGCTGACAATGCCGCCCGGGCCGGGCTGCAGGCCAAGCCCGAGGAAACCGATCATCGAACCGCCCGAAACCACGCTCAGCGATTTGGCGCTTTCGTCGAAATAATAGAGGCCGGCGACACCGCTCAGCGGCCCGCCCTTGCCGAAGGCGACGCGGACTTCCTGGCTGAACTGGCGGAAGCTCTGGTCGAAATCGATGAAGAAGAAATCGAACGACGAATAATCGAGATCGTTGGTGCGATCGTAGCGCGTCCAGCGATAGCCGCTGATCGCGGTCAAGGTCGCGCTGTCCGATAGATCCCAGTTGAGCGTCGCCGAACCGCCCGCCAGCTCGATGCGCTGGCGTGGATCGCGATTATAGGGTGTCCGGAACGCGCCGGGCTCCTCCGATGGCCCGGTGCCGAACGTGTCGGTGATCGCTTCGCCCGCCTGCTTGTTGCTGCGGTCTCGGCTATAATCCGCCGCCAGATCGAGCCGGACACCGTCGCTGAGATCGGCGCTCAGCTGTGCACGCGCACTGGTGCGATCGATATTGTCGAGATCGGTGCCGGTGGGCACGTTGAGCGTGAAGCCATCGCGCTCGCGGTGCGAGGCGGAGACACGCAGCGCCACGCCTTCGCCGAGCGGCGCGTTGACCATGCCGCGGATCTCGAACAGATCCTTGTTGCCGATACCGCCATCGACGCGACCCTCGAACGCCGACCCCGGGCGTTCGGTGACGATGCTGACCGCACCCGACACGGTATTGCGGCCGAAGAGCTGTCCTTGTGGACCGCGCAGCACTTCGATGCGGGCAATGTCGAGCGTATCCTGGTTGATCGAGGCGAACTGCCCCGCATAGACGCCGTCAACATAGACGCCGGCGCGTGTCGAGAAACCGATATTGCGCCCGCCGCCGCCGACGCCGCGGATGAAGATCGTGTCGATCGCGCCCTGGCGCTCGACCGAGAAATTGGGAACATAGCGTGAGAGGTCACGCAGCTCGTACGAACGCGTCGCTGCCAGCGTCGCCGCGTCGACCACACTGATCGAGATCGGCACATCGACAAGCGCTTGTTCACGCTTTTGCGCGGTGACCACGATATCATCGAGCGCACCCGCATCGCCGGCCGCATCCTGTGCGTGCGCCGCAACCGGCGCGCAGATCATGGCGATCGCAATCGCCCGTATCGAAACCATCTGTCCCTAATCCCATTGGCACGCGCCAGAGCGGCGCGCGACGACTTTTCAGACAATGGTTAACGGATAAGGAATTAGGATTTGGTTACCCGGTGGCAACAAGCCCCAGCCGGTCGCGCCGTATCCAGCGCCGCACCATCAGAACCGCCACGGCGGCGAGCCCGCTGGCCAAGCCCAACCAGATTCCGATGCCGCGCAGACCCAGCGGGAAGGCCAGAACGGTGCCGACCCCGATCCCGACCACCCAATAGCCGATACCGGCATAGAGCATCGGTACGCGGGTATCGTGGAGACCGCGCAACACGCCCGCACCAACCGCCTGCGCACCGTCGACGATCTGGAACAGCGCCGCGACCGCCAGAAATGACACCGCTAACCGGACCACCAGCGCGTTCGCCGGATCGGCGAGATCGAGGAAGACGCCGATCAGCAGCCGCGGCGCCCCGATCAGCACCATCGCCGCCAGCACGTAAAAGCCGAAAGCGATGGCGAGCGACAGCCAGCCGGCGCGCGCGACCGCGCGCGCGTCGCCGCGCCCCTGCCAGAAGCCGACCCGCACCGTCGCCGCTTGCGCAAGCCCCATCGGCACCATGAAGGCCATCGCGGCGATCTGGATCGCGATGGCGTGCGCGGCCAGCGACGGCTTGTCGATCAGCCCCATCAGGAACACTGCGGCGTTGAACACCGTCACTTCGAAAGCAAGCGTAACCGCGATCGGCAGACCCAGCGCCCACACCGCGCGATAGCGCGGCCAATCCGGCACCCAGAAGCGTCCCAATAGCCGATAGCGGCGGAATTGGCGATCGGTGCGGATGACGAGGAGCAGCCCCAGGAACAGGAGTAAATTGGTAAGTGCGCTCGCCAGCCCGGCACCCGGAAGCCCCATTGCGGGGATGCCGAGATGCCCGAAGATGAATATCCAGGCCAGCAGCGCATTGACCGGAAGCCCCGCCGCCAGCACGCCGACGGCCCAGTGCGGCCGCTCCAGCGCGGAGATATAGTTTCGCAGCACCAGGAAGAAGAGGTAGGGAAGCAGCCCCCATTGCAGCCAGCGCAGCATCCCGCCCGCCATCGCCGCAAGCGCGGGATCCTGATCCATCAGCAGCAGCAATGTCTCGCCGTTCCACATCGCGATCCACAACGGAATCGCGATGGTAACCGCGGCCCACCAGGACTGGCGGACGGTGCGGCGCACGTCGCGCACCGAGTTGAGGCGGCGACCGCGCTCGCTTGCGATCATCGGTGAGGCAGCGGTCATCAGCCCCATGCCGAAGATCATGCAGGCGGTGTAGAGATTGACGCCGAGCGCCGCGGCCGCAAGCGAATCCGCACCGAGCCTGCCGACCCAGATCAGATCGGTCGCATAGATCGCCGATTGCGCGAGATTGCCGAAGACAAGCGGCAAGGCGAGCAGCACGGTCGCCCGCATCTCCGTCCGCCATTCGCCCTTTGCCGTTGCGTTCGTCATCACCCTGCCTCTTACGGGGCCGGGCTATGCACCTTAGCCGATGGAAGGTGAAGGCCCGTCGGCACGCTCAACGATGCAGATCCGCCGGCCGATCGATATCCGCGAGCATTGCCCCATCGGCAGGCACCAGAACCGCGCCGGCCAGCAATGCACGCGCACCGCGATCACCCTCGAGCGCAAGCAGTTCGAGCGCCATAGCTCTGGAGAACAAAGCGGGCGGCATCGCCTGTCCGTCGCGCGCGGACGCCACACATGCACCATCCGCCGCCAGCAGCGCATGAAGATGCGATGCCGGCACGAACGGCATGTCCCCGAGCATGACGAGCACGGCATCCACGTCACACTCCAGCGCGCACGCCACGCCGAGGCGGATCGAGCGCGACTGGCCTTGCGCCGGCGTGTCGTTGATCACGATATCGAAGCCGTCGAGCAAAGGCGCGGTCACGGATCCACACACTGCGATCAACGCGCCGAAGCCCAGTCCCGAAAGCGTCGACGCGGCGTGCGTGACGAGCGGCCGGCCAGCCAGGTCGGCATGAAGCTTGTCCGCCGCGCCGAAACGCGTCGACCCGCCGGCGGCGAGCAGCAGCGCGGCGACGCGGTCAGCCGCGATCATTAGGGTCTAGCCCCATTATTTATGAGGCCGTGACGAGGGAGAATTGGGTTCATGGCTAGGCGTGAGTGCGCCGGATAGCAACGCGCTATCCGGCAATCGAGCAACGACGCCAGGAACCCAATTCTCCCTCGCCCGAAGGGTGGTATCATATCGGGCGATCCGCGGCGTCGGAACGCTTGCACGTGGCGATGCCACGTGCTGCGCGCTCCTCCTGGCGGCTCATCCCGATCTGATACCATCACGACCTCATAAATAATGGGGCTAGACCCTAAAGGCGGCGACCATGCCCGCCGCGATCGACAGCGCGATCTCGGCCGGACCGATCGCGCCGATGTCGAGCCCCGCCGGACCGTCGATCCGCGTCAGCGCTTCAACCGGCACCCCGGCCGCAGCCAGCCGGTCGAGCCGCGCCGCATGGCTGCGCCGCGATCCCAGCGCCGCGACATAGCCGGTCGGTGCCGCCAGCGCGGCGATCAACGCGGGATCGTCGATCTTGGGATCGTGGCTGAGCGTCACGACCGCAGTCGCCGCATTGGGCCGGCGTGCGGCCACGGCATCGTCGGGCCAGCCATCGTCGAGCTCTGCGCCGGGGAAACGCTCGGCGGTCAGGAAACGACCGCGCGGATCGATGATCACCGGCATCACGCCGATCTCGCGCGCAAGGCCGGCCAGCGCTTGTGCGATCTGCACCGCGCCAACGATCAGCAAGCGGCGCGGCGGCAAATAGCGATTGTGGAAACCCTCTGCCGCGCCCTCGACGCTGCGGCCGGTCTCGAGATCGGTCGAAACGGTGAGCGTATCGCCCCGCGTCCGCGCGGCCGCAATCCGATCGAACAGGATCGGGGGAAAGCCGCTTTCCGACACCGGCTGGACAAAGACCGCAATCTCGCCGCCGCATGGCAGCCCCACTTCCCAGGCCGATGCATCGGCGACGCCGAAACGCATCAGCCGCGCCGGCGCACCAGCGATCACCTCCGCGGCGGCGTGGAGAATCTCGGCCTCGACGCATCCGCCTGAGACCGATCCCTCGAAACGGCCATCGGTGTTGACGATCAGATGGCTGCCCATCGGACGGGGCGCGGAGCCCCAGGTCGAAACGACCGTCGCGAGTGCAAGCGGTGCGCCCTGCCAGCGGCGTGCGGCGTCCAGGATGATATCGACATCGGCCATTCCCTCTCCCTAGCGCTGTGCACAAGGGAGAGGGAAGCCGTCCTTAAGGTTTATACCAAGCTGCAGATGCGTCATCATCCCTGCACCTTGGTATTAGAGGCCGAGGTACTAGAGGCCGAGATTGAGCGAGACACGGAAGGCGAGCGCGACGCGGCCCTGCTGTTCTTCGGCGCTGGCCTCGCCACCGAGCTGGAAGTCGCCAAGCCCGCCAACGGCGCGGAACTTGCCGACCCAGCCATCGGTGCGCTGCTCGGGCTCGAGCGTGAAACGCTCGCCTCCCTTGAACTGCGCGATGGTCGAGCCGAGCGATCCGCCGACGATCTGCCGGCGACCACCTTCGAGTTCGATACGCATCCAGGTCGAATCGGGTTCGCGTTTGCCGAAGTTGAGGCCCGCGGCGACGCTGCCGGTCGCGGCCAGTTCGTCGCTCTTGCGACCCAGCACGGTCAGGTTGAAGGCATCGCCGCCGCCCGTCTCGGTATAGCCGTCCTCGTCGAGCTTGTAATAGTCGATCGCCGCGGCCGGGCGCAGCGAGATGCGGCCGAAGCGCAATTCGTATGAGACACCGCCCGACGCCGAATAGAGCTTGCCGTTCCAGGCGCCACTCGCGGTGCGCGATATCGTCTCGCTGCCGATCCGGCCGCTGAACAGGCGGATGCCGTCGAAATCGATCTGCGCCGCCGAGACGCGGGCAAAGGCATTCAATCCGCCCCATTGGCCGCGCCAGTGCGCCGCCAGCTCGATCTGGTCGGCCGTCACTTCGTTGGAGGTATCACCATCGGAATCCTTGCCCGACAGATAGGCGACGGACAGGCCGACATTGCCGAAGCCGCCGGTCTTGATCTCAATCCCGCCCGAGGCGCCCCAGCCGGTGATGTCGTAGGACGCGGTATCGCCGATGCTCTTGGACGTGCCCCACGCCACCTGCTGCAGCCAGAATCCCCAACCGCCCTGATCGCTCATCGGTGCATTGGGATCGGCCAGATAGCGCGCGGTGGCGCGCGAGCCCTGGGTCACCGTCTCGAAGGCACCACCCGCATGGTCAGGCAGCATGCTGGCGACCGCGCGACGGAAATCGGTGCCATCGGCATAGCCGAGGAACACGTCGGCCACCTTCTTGTCGCTGTCGAGCACCTTGAAGATCGCATCATAGGCACTTGCCTGCGACCGATTGAGCCCGAGTTCGGTGGAGGTCTTGCGCGCGATGTTGAGCTTGACCTCACCCGCCGCGTCGTTCGCGGTCACATTGCTCTTGAACATGAAGGGCAGCGCCGCCGCTTCGCTTGCCAGATTGGCGCCCCCCGTCATCGATCCCGATTTGACGATGAGATATTCGCCCTCGGCATCGCTGACATTGGCGAGCGACACCGCCACTTTCGATCCCGCCGCGAAGTTCGCGCCGCCACTCACCAGATATTGGGTGAATTTGTTGGCCTGCGCATCGATATTGACGCCGATCGTGCCCTGGCCGTTCACCGCAAGCGACGAGACGGCAACAGCATTGGTGCCCTGGACGAGCAGCTTGCCGCCATTGACGGTGATCGCGGCTCCCGTGCTGTTGAGCAGAGTACCAGTGAAGACCGACGTGCCACCGAGCGTCAGGCTGTCGGCACCGCCGCCAAAGTCGAGCGTGCCCGTCATCGTCGACGTGCCGGCAAGCGCAATGGTGTCGACGCCCGCGCCGAAGCTGACATTGCCGACATATTTCGCGTCGCCGCTCAACGCCAGCCGGTTGGCGCCCGCGCCGAAGCTGGCATTGCCGGTCACGGTACCGTCGGCGATATCGAAGGTGTCCGCACCCGCGCCGAACAGGATGTTGCCGCTGATGACGGGTGCCGCGACGCCACTGGCGACCGCGAGTTGCTTGATTGTCGCGCCGGCATTGTTGGCGGAAAGGTCGATCGCGATCGCATTGCCGCTCTTGCCGGTCGCCACGATCGAGCCGCTATTCTCGACCAGCGCCAGCGTGCCCGCTTTGTCGGAGATCGCGATCGCGGTTCCGTCGCCCGCGGCATCGGCTTGGATCTTGCCGCTATTGGCGAGCGAGCGGACGTCGGCGCCCGCGTCGATCGCAACGGCGCGTACCAGCGAGCCGGCGGCGCTCCCTCCGGAGGCGGTGATGCTGCCCGAATTCTTGATCTTGGGAACACTCGCGCCACTCCCGACGCGCAGCGCCGTGGCATTGGCACTGTTGGCCGTCGCGCTGATCCCGCCGGTGACGGTCATCCCGCCGGCGACGGTGACCGGCGCACCGGCCCCGCCGATCACCATGCCGTTGGCCGCGACGTCCTTGTAGACGCCCGCGCCGGCGATGGCGCCGTTGATGACGATGCCGTGACCATCGGCATTGCCCGCAACCGCACCGATCGTGGTTGCGGTGCTGTCGGAACCGATCTGGACGGCTGGTGCCGCGCCATAGGAGGTAACGGCGGCGCTGCCCTCATTGGCGTCCGGAATGCCGTCCTTGTCCTCGTCGGCATCATCCTTGTTGTTGTCCGCGGGCGGAATGGCGAAGAGGATACCGCCGCCGACATTGCCGGTGACGCGCAGCGCCGGTCCGCCCTGGAGCAGATCGTCGGCATCGAGCTTGCTGACGTCGCTCGGCGCGGTGGTCGAGCGGTAACCGGAGGACGAGATCGCGCCCTGGATGACGAGTGCGCCGCCGACATTGCCGTCGATCGCGACGCCGACCGCGCCCGCGCCGCGCGCCGAGACCGCCGCCTGGATCTTGACGTCGCCGCTGACATTGCCGGTGCGCACGCCATAGCTGCGGTCGCCGGTCACCGAAATGGTGCTGCCGGTGTGCGAAAGCGATCCGGTCAGCGGGCCACCGAGCGAAATGCCGGCGCTGTCATTGCCCTCGATCGTGATGTTGCCGCTATTGGCGATATTGCCGGTGAAGGCGCCGTCGGTGCGGATGCCGAAGCGGTTGGAGCCCTGGGCGAACGGCCCGTCGAGATCGCCGTCATTGTCGGTATCGGTCGCGGTATAGTTTTCGTCGATGGTGATCGTGCCGGTGTTGGTGATGCTCGACGTGACCCCGGCATTGGCGCGGATTCCGGCAGCCCCGTTGGCGCCGGTGATCTGGATCGTGCCTTCATTCTTCACGCTGTTGTTGCTGTCGATCGTGACAGCGGTGCCATTGGCCGGTTTCACCGAGCCCGCGGAGGTGATGCGGATATCGTCGGCGGCGCCGCCCTTCACGGTCGAGGTCGCAACCGGCGTGGTGCGGGCGGTATCGATCGCGGTCTCGGCGCGCAGCGGGCCGACGGTCGCGATCAGCGCGATCGGGGTCAGGCAGGTACAGGCAAGAAGGGTACGCATTGGAACTCCGTCATTGGGCAGCGGAGCGTCGATATGCGCTCCGTGAATGCCCGCATGACGGCGCGATGCGGGAGGACCCGCACGAGATTTCGATCAACCGATGTCGGATGGCCCTGCGTGAAGGTAACCGGTTCCCGGTTTTCCGCGGGATGCGCAAGAGAGAGCAGGCCGTTTGTTTAACCGCGCTTTTAGCTTCGCTGGCCTACGGCTCGAGTCGTTCGATGATTCCATCGAACTACAAATGGCCCTAGAACCGGATATCCATGCCGATGCGCAACGTGCGCGGGCGGAGCGGCGTGATCTGCCGCTCGTGCGGCAAGGTGAAGGGCGAACCGAGCGCGAAGCGATTGCCGATCGTGTCGAACAAATTGGTCGCGCTCAGGAACAGGCCATAGCCGCCCCGCCCGATCCGCGCGCTGAGCGCGGTATCGAGATAATTGCCTTGCGAAACGCCGAGCACCGGCCCGACGCCGAGCCGCGAGCGGCCGACATAGCGCGCCCAGCCCGACACGCGCAGGTCGAAACCGCCGCGAAGAACCGTGCTATAGTCCGCGCCGATCCGCGCATTGAACCGCGCGACATTGGGTAGATCGTCGCTTTCCGCGATCACCGCCGTCGCCGGGAGCGGGAACACCGAGCCAAGACCGCCATTCGACACGCCAGTGCCGCCGTCATAGGCGACCAGTGACGAGCGCAACACCACCGCCGGCGCGAACGGATCGGTGAGCTTGCTGTCCGCATAGACGCCGGACGCCTCGAGCAGCAGCCCGGGCAGTGGACGCCAGCCGATCGTCGCGTCGACCGACCAGATCCGGCCATCGCCGATATTGTTGGTCGCCGGCAGGCCGGTGTCGTCGATCAGATCCGCCTGGATATCGTTCCAGCGGGTATGCGCGACCGACAGCGCAATGTTCAGATCGCCGGTACCGGTGCCGCCATAGCGCAGACCGACTTCGGTCGAAGCGACATCGTCATTCTGGTAACGCTGGACGAAATTGTTGCGGACCGCGATGCCGCCGGGCCGGAACCCTTCCTGATAGCGCGCGAACAGCGTGAAATTGCTGCCGGGGGAATAGTTGAACGCGAGCGAGGGCAGAAATGTCGTCTCCGACCGCCTCGCCTGCGACTTTACGTCCGCTTCCTCCAGCAACGGCGCATCGAGCGCATCGCCCGACAGCCGGGCATGCGTCAATCGCCCGCCCCCGGTCACACTGAGCGACGGGGTGATGGCGAGCGTCATTTCGCCAAACAGCGTGGCCTCGTCGACGCGGTTGGAAACGCCGGTGACGTTGTTGATCATCTCCGCGCCGGTACTGCGCGCAAGCCGATAATGGTTCCGCACCAGGCTGGAGCCGACCACCCAGCTCAGGCCACCATCCATGTCATAGGCAAGGCGGTTCTCGCTCGACAATAGGGTGATGCGACTCAACTGGCGGAACAATGTCGGCGGCCCGTCGGGCTGAGTCGCGTCATAGGTCTCGTCGATATCCTGGCGCACGATACCGGTGGCCGAAACGAAGCTGAGCCCCGAATCCCATTGCTTGCGTACGACGAACTGGCCAAGTGCATAATCATTGCCGAACGCCTGTGCGATCGGGCTTTCCTTGACCAGATCCGCCACCAGATCGCGATTGGCATATTGACTGTCGCGCCCGCGGATCGACTGATAGGTGCCGCCGATATCGACCGTCCATCCCGGTGCCGGTTCCGCACGCAGCGAGATGCGGCCGCCATAGGTATCAGTGCGATTGACGTCCTTCAGATCGCGCAGCGTATCGTCGATATAGCCGCCGTCGCGCACCGCATAGCCGACCGCGCGCACCGCCACCGCGTCACCGGCAATGGGCAGGTTGACCATGAAGTTCGCATCGTAGCTTGGTGCGCCATGGGCCGTCGCCGCGGCCGACAGCGCCGCGCTCGCCTGGGTTTCGCCCAGCCGTGGCGCGACCGGCAGGATGCGCATGACGCCGCCGAGCGAACCCGCGCCGTGCAGCGTGCCCTGCGGTCCCTGCAGCACCTCGATCGTCGCGATATCGTACAGCCTGAGATCGGGATCGGGCGCGTTGTAGTTCAGTCGCGTCTCGCCGAGATACTGGCCGACCGTCGCCTGGGTCGGGCCGTTGAAGCTCGAATCGGCGATGCCGCGGATGAACAGCTTGTTGCGTCCGGGGCCGAAATGCGTGGATCCGACGCCAGGCAGACGCTGCGCGATCGCATCGGTGCCGCGGCCTTCGGCACCCACCGGCAGGTCGTCCATCCTTAAAACCGAAACGCTCCCCGGATAATCGGAGAGCGGAGTCGCACGCTTGTTACCGGTCACGATGATGTCGTCGGGCGGCGGTTCCTCGACCGTCATCACGGCGGGCCGAATGACCGCGCGCTGCACGACGCGCTGCGGTGTCGGGACCATGCGCCGAACGATCCGCCAACTGTCCGCGCCGATATTCACAAAGCCCGCATCGGTGCCGTCGAGCAGCTTCTGCAACGCCTGGCGGACGGTGAACTGGCCGCGCACCCGGCGCACCGGCAATGCCGCCAGCCGTGGATCGGACACGCCAATGCTGATCCCCGCCTGGCGCCCCAGTGCGACGACGGCGCTGCCCAGCGATCCGGCCGGCAAGTCGACCGGACGACGCGTCTCCGCCTGGGCGGCGGATGCACTCGCCACCAGGGCGATCGCAATCAGCGCGCGTTCAGCGTTCCGCATCGCTCCCCGCCATGAGCACCCAGCCATTGCCTTCGCGCCGCGCCGACACGCCGAGCACGGCACCGGCGCGCGGCACCGCACGTTCCGCACCGCCATCGAGCAGGATCACACCACTGAACCGGCGACCGCCCAGGCCGGGCGCCGCGGCAACCGGCACGCCCAGATTGCGTGACAGATCGTCGGCGACCGTGGCGAAGGCGGTACCGCTGTAGATCAGCCGCCCTTCGCGCCAGGCCGCGACCGCGCCGGGATCGGTGTCGCCGGCTTCGGCGCGGCGGCCATCGACCGCGCGCAGCCTGCGACCGACGGGCAAGGTCACCCGCTCGCTGCCCTTGCCGTAGATCACCACGCCTTCGGACACCGCGACTTCGGTCACGCCGCCGCCGCGCACGACGTTGAAGGCGGTTCCGGCATCGGTCAGCGTCGCGCCGCCCGTCTCGACGATGAAGGGGCGGCTGGCGTCGTGGACGACGGTGAACAGCGCCTCGCCGCGTTCGAGCTGCGCGAAGCGGGGATTGTCGCGATCGAGCATCAGCCGGGTCCCGCCGTTCAGATCGATACGGCTGCCATCGGCCAGTGCGACGCTCTGGCGCTGGCCCGCCGCCGTCTCGACAGCATAGGTCGCGCTGGCGGGCATCAGCACCGAATAGCCGGCGACCGCGACCAGCGACGCGGCGACCGCGCCCCAGCCCATCGCCATGCGCCGGGTGGGGCGCCGCACAGGTGCCGCCAGCGGTTGCGGCGCGGGTGCGGCAAATGCCGCCATGTCCTGATCGGCGAGAGCCATTTCGTCGTAGATTTGCGCGTGCATCGGATCTTCCTCCAGCCACAGCATGAAGGAGTCCCACCCCGCGAATCCGGGATCGCGCTGGCGAATGAGCCAGGCGATCGCCTCGTCTTCGATGGTGGTGCGCGGTGTGTTCATGTCTGTCTCAGGACCATGACGCCGCGGCGTCCGCTAATCCGCATCGTCCTGCCTCCTTAATTCGATCATCGCCCGATAGGCCTTTTGCAGGTCCTTCTCGACCGCGCTCAGGCTGATGCCGAATTCCTGTGCGATGTCGCGCTGACTGACCCCGTCGACGCGGAAGCGCCGGAACACCGCGGCCGGGCGCTCGCCGAGCGCGGCAAGCGCGGCCTCGGCCTTGCGCAGCCGTTCGCGCGCGATCAGCAGCCGTTCCGCCGACGGCTCGTCGGAGACCCCCGCCACCGTCGTGCCCGCGGCATCGGACCAGTCATGGTCGCGGCGCTGCGCACGCGAGGTCGACCGGTGGCGGTCGAGCATCAGATTGTTGGCGGTGGCGTAGAGATAGGAAAGCGGCTCGGCGATCGGCCCCGCCTGGGCGCCCGACGCGCGCAGCCACAATTCGTGCAGCAGATCCTCCGCCGCGTCGCCCCCGCCGCGCGCGCGCAGGAAACGCAGCAGCATATCCCGGTTCGCGAGGAACACCGCTTCGAGACCGCCGACGGTCATGGGTTGCTGATCGGCCCGAAAAACACGTGCGCTCCATGCAGCGGATCGACGGTTCGATGCAAGAGGCGCCCCCCTTTCGACCCCCGTCCGATTTTTCCGTGCGGGTTTCGCAGCGCCACGGCGTCTTACCGGCAAGCCTCGATTTGTATCCCCCCCGAGGTGACCCACTCCCCCAGACAGTGGGCCGGGGAAGGCAGCGTATCAGCCTTCCCCGGGAATTCTCCGGACGGGAGCGCGTGGCGTGCCAACGGCATCCGAGCGCTTCCCTTGGCCTCGGCGCCCAGCCGAGCGCGCTCCCGTCCGGTTTTTACTGCCATATCGCCTAGGGCGTGGCTGCGGCCGGCATGTAGCGATCGCGCAGATCGAGCGGACGCGCGGTCAGCGGCATCTGGATGCCCTTCACGAACACGGCCTGTGGCTGTGACAGCGGTTCCAGCGGATCGCCGTTCCATAACACCAGATCAGCCTCTTTTCCTGCATCAAGCGAACCGATTCGGTTCGCAACGCCGAACACCCTTGCCGGATTGATCGTGATCGCGGCGACCGCAGCCGCATATGGCAGCCCCCAGGCGACCGCATTGCCCGCACCGTAGCGCAGCTCGCGCGCGCGGTGCGCGACGCCGCTGCCGGTCTTGATGATCACGGTCACGCCCGCGGCGTCGAGCCGGGCGGCATTCTCCTCGGTCGCGCCAAGTTCGGAGAAGCTCCGCGGCAGGTTCGCGAGCGGATCGACGATGACGGGCACGCCCGCCGCCGCGATCTGCGGCGCGACACGCCAACCCTCCGCCGCGCCGTCGAGAATGATCCTCAATCCTTCCTCGCGCGCTACGCCAAGCATCTCGACGATATCCGATGCGCGATCGACCTTGACGATCACCGGCATCTTCCCCTCGACGACGGGAACCAACGCTTCGAGATCGATGCGCGACAGCGGCTGCGGGCGCCCCGCGCCACGATCGTAAGCGGCGCGATTGCGTGCGAAGTGACGGACGTCCGCAAGCGTCGCCTTCAACTGGACGATCGCCGAACCGCGGGCGCCGCCGGCACGCTCGGCGCCACCTTCGCCCATTTCGAGCACCATCGCGACGCGCGGACGCGTCACCATATCGGGCTGCTGCGCCAGGTCGATCACCGCCGCCTGCCCCGAAAATTGCAGCTCGCGGCCGCGCCGGTCGTCATAAAGCGGGGTGGTCACCGCATGGGTGATGCCCGCCAGCCGAGAGACCGGCAGCAGGATCGAATCGGGATTGAGCCCATACGAGATATCGAAGCCCGCGCTGATCCCGGCGCTGTGCGTCGCGCGATCGGCGCTCGTCGGCACCTGGCTGACCTCGACCGCGCCCAGGCTGCTGTCCGCCTGGATGAAGCCCGGCGTCACCACCCCGCCCTTGCCGTCGATCCCGCGTGTACCCGCCGGAACGGCCACGCCGGGTCCGGCCGCGACGATGCGGCCGTCGCG
>JASBTC010000432.1 GCA_030148625.1 Sphingobium sp.
CACATCTCCTTGCCGGTTTTGGCGTCGACCGCCGCCAGATAGCCGTCGAGCGTCGCGACATAAACAACGCCGTCGGCGACCGCGACGCCGCGATTGACCGCGTCGCAACAGGTTCGCCGCGCGAACTGGCCGTCGACCTCCGGATCATATTGCCACAGCAGCTTGCCGGTCTTCGCATCGAGCGCATAAACCACGCTCCACGGGCCGCTGGTGTACATCACGCCGTCGACCACCACCGGCGTCGCCTCGACGCCGCGATGCGTGCGGCCGCGCACGACAAAATCCTTGAACTCCCAGGCGACGCCCAGCTTGGGCGCGTTCGATGCATCGATCTGCGAAGCGAGATAATAATGCGCGGTTTCCTGTTGCCAGGCAGCGCCCCCGCCCTGCCCGTCCGTGCCGCCACAGCCCGTCAGGAGCATCGAGAACAGGCCGACCGCTGGCGTCAGCCGCCGAAGAGTCCGCTTCACCCAATATCCGATCATCATCTCGCCCTCTTCCCGATGCCGCGAACGGGCGCGCCTGCCACCGACAGGCGCGCCGATCGTCAAAAGCGCGCCAATCGTCAAAAGCCTTGGCGCAGCTCGATGCCGATGGTGCGCGGCCGGATCGTCGAGAAACGGTCCACGCCCCCGCCAAGCTCGACATCGAGCTGCGGCCGGACATCGAACAGGTTGTTGGCGTAGAGTCGGATCGCCGTATCCTCATGACTGAGCGAGGCGAACAGGTTCACGACCTGATAGCTTTCCCGGAACTCGATCGGATTGGGGATATTGCCCGCGATGCCGCCCGGGAAGGTCACCGGCAGATCGGGATCGAACGAATAGCGCGCCTTGCCCTGATATTGATATTCGCCGCGAATATCGAAATTCCACATGCCCGGCAGTTCGAACGAATATCCCGCATAGGCCGTCGCCATCCATTTCGGCACATTGGGCAACGGATCGCCGACATGGGCGGAGGTGCCCGGCACCGCCTCGGTCACGGTCGCCTTGGTATAAGCGGCGGTGCCGCCGATCTGGAAACCGCGCAACGGCTCGACACGCGCTTCGAGCTCGAACCCCTTCACCTCCGCGCTACCAATATTGTCGGTAAAGCCGAAGCCGCAGCTCGCCAAGCCGATCGCCTGCTGGATCTTTTTCCAGTCGGTGAAATAGGCGGACGCATTCACCATCACCTTGCCACCGGCGAACATGTTCTTGGTGCCGGCCTCATAGGTCCACAGATTGTCTGACCCGAAGCTGTCGGGCGCATTGTCGATACCCAGCTCGTCCAGATCGACGCGGCAGAGATCGGGATTGATGCGGAACCGGTTGGGTCCGCCGGGTCGGAAGCCCTTGGCGGCCGACGCGTAGACCATATTGTCCGGTGCCAGCTTGTACGACAGGCCAACCTTGGGATTGACGCCATCCTCCTTGCTGCGGCGGTTCTTGATCTCGGTCAGGCCGCCGTTGAACGGGCCGTCGCCCAATATGTCGACGCGCTGGTCGATCTTGAACACGCGCACGCCGGCGATGACGTCGAAGCCGTCGAACAAAGTGTAGCTCGCCTCGCCGAACAGCGCATATTGCTTGGTGTTGGTGAAGGTATCGCCGAAATAGACCAGCTCGGTTCCGACGATCGGCGTGGCGCCGGCCGTGTTGACCGACTGGATCAGCCGGTCATCCTGGTCCGAATAATAGGCGCCGATCTGCCATTTGAAGCGCGCGTCCTTGCCGCCGTTCGATGCCAGCCGCAATTCCTGGCTGAACGTGCCGGTGTCGCTGTCCGAGACATTTCGGCTGACATTGGGATACAGCGCGGGCACAAGACCGCCGATGAAGAAGCTGTAATCGCGGACATAGCTGAATTTGCGATCGAAATAGGCGGTGAGCGAAGTCGCCTTCACGCCGCCGAAATCCTTCTCGACGTTCAGGCTGTAGATGCCCGAGCTGTCGAAACTGGGCTGCGCGATCCGATAGGACGAGCTCATGTCCGAACGACCGAGGAAGATCTGCCCCGTGTCCGCCTGCTTGTAATCCTGGTAGAAGATCTGCGGACGGATGACCCAGCTCGGGTCCGGCCGCCATTCCAGCGAAAGCCGGCCGACATAGGTGTCGCCGAAATTCTGGTTCTTCGTCCGCCGGCTGGAAAGCGCATCCTGGCGGAACGGTGTGAAGACAGGGAAAGCCGTGCTGGACTTGAGCGTATCCTGCATGTCGCCGGGCACATTGTCGACATAGCCGCCGTCATGGCGATAATAGAAGCCCGCGCGTATCGCGAGCACGTCCTGGACGATGGGGGCGTTCACCACCACTTCGCCATTATAGGACGGGCCGCCATGCGCGGTCATCGCGGCGCCGATCGCAGTATCGACGCTGAACCGGCCCGGATCGGGGGTCGCGCTGACATATTTGATCGCACCGCCCATCGCGCTGCCGCCATAGAGCGTGCCCTGCGGCCCCTTCAGCACTTCCAGCCGCTGTACGTCGAAGAACATCGGATCATAGCCGCCGCTGAACGTCGTCGAGATCGTCACCAGCGAAACATCGTCCAGATAGATTCCGACCGTCGGCGAGGAGGCATAGGTGCTGAGGCCACGGATGCTGTAGCGCGACAGGCCACGCTCGGTGCCCGAATTGGCGAGGCCCGGGACGCTGCGCAGCACGTCCTTCACATCCACCGCGCCGCGATCGCGCAGCGTGTCGGCCGAAACCGCGGTCAGCGAAACGGGAACATCCTGAATCCGTTCATTGGATTTCCGGGCAGTGACCACGATTTCGCCGTCATTGGCACGGGCTTCGTCCGTCGACAGGTCGACGTCCTGCGCGTTCGCGGCACATGCCGATGCCAGCGCCGAACCCGCAGCGAGACAAAGGCCAAGCCGTACGGCGCGAAAGCGGATGGATCGATACACTCTATTACCTCCCAAGGATTAGGTCCGGCTGGTCTGTCGCCGGTTCTTTTCTCAATCTCCGCCTCGAAACGGACGGAAGATCATGTCTGGATGATGTTTCGAAGTTCGCCCGGAACTTCGGCGGACAGAGCGGTTGCGCCTGCGATATTCATGACATTTCGCCCCTCTCTGAGGGCGCGACTAGTCTTCAGAACCCGACCGATGTGCAAATGATTATTCTTGCGGCACAGGCTTAGCCATTCTCACCCTAAAGGGATTCGAGAGCGCGATCGGCGGCGATCGCCCGGTCGCGGTAAAGCCAACAGACAAGCGCCACCACGAAGGTGACGGCCGGGATCATGAAACCGAACTCGTCGATCGCATAAGCCGTGAGACTCCCCCGCGGAGACGTCAGCGGCGTGAAGATCTGCTGGATGAACAGATTGTGGCTGCCATGCAGGATGGCGCAGGGCCAGACGCTGCCCGATCTGAGCCTGAGCCAGGTCATAATGAAGCTCAGATTCATCACCATGATGAAGAAGCAGGTCAGCGCGAAGACGCTGGGCGCGCCATTGTTGTAATTGGCGAACAGGATCAGCGGCACGTGCCACAGCGTCCAGATGACGCCCGTCACCAGGGTTCCGCCGGTATAGCCGAAGCGGGCGTGCAGATGCGACGTGAGAAAGCCGCGCCAGCCGATCTCCTCGCCCAGTCCCCGGGCGGTGGCGGAAACGATGCCGGTCAGTCCGACGAAGACGATATAAGCTGGAACGAACCGCGCCGGATCGGTGAAACTCCAGCCCCCGTTGCGGACGAACTTGAAGAGGGCCCGCAAGCTGGCCTTGAAGCCGACCTGCTGCTTGATCGCCTCCATCTTGCCCTTGATCCGCGCGACTTCGGACAGGCCGATCCGGTGGATCCGATCCGCGGTCGTCGTCGACTCGAACAGCCGCTCGGCATAATAGGCCTTGCCGTTGGGGTTCTTGCCGACCCCGGTCGCGACCACATCGGTGTTCGACCGGTCCGCTTCCAGCCAGCCTATGATCTGGCGATAGGCCGGCCCCCAATCCTCGAGCAGCGCCTTGCGCGCCGCCGCCTTGTACCGGTCGGCCTGTGTCTGATCGATCTTGCCCGCCTTGACGAGCGCGTCCGCCTTCGCCTGCGCATCGGTCCAGACGCTGTTGTCGCCCACGCCATCGAAGGGCGCGCCGGCGATCAGCGCATATCCCTGCTTGATCGCGCCGTCATAAGCGAATCTGAGCGGACGCGATCCAGCGGCGGCATTCAGCTTCGCCGTTTCGAGGCGCTGGAGCAGCGCGCGCGAAAGCCCTTTGATCCGCGCGATATAGGCATCCATGTCCGCCGGTTCGTCGACCTTGTCGTAAGCCTTCTTGTCGCCCATGTACGAGCGGCCCATCGGGCTGAAATCGAGTTGCTCCTCGAACTTGGCATTGAACCAGGCATTGATCCGCACATCCTCCGTCGTGACGCCCTGCGCCTCCGCCAACGACGCGATCACGCCCGCGCCCGAAACGGCCAGCGCACCGGGCGGCCATATAAAGGCCGAAATGACCAGACCGCTCAGGTCTCAAACGCGCCACAGACAGTCTCCCAACTCTTTTCATTTTGAATCGTCGAAGTCTCGGCCTTGTTCAGGCGCCCCAGACCTTTTCGTAGACGCGCAGCCAATTCTCCCCGAGCACCCTTCGGATCTCTGCGTCGGTCCAGCCGCGCTGCATCAGCCCCTGGGTGACGTTGGGCAATTCGCTGATCGTGCCGAAGTCCTTCACCATGAACCATGGCGGATTGTTGCTGTAGACGTCGGGCGGCCAGAGTTCGGGAATGATCGCGACCAGATCGGGCCGGTCGAACATGAAGTCCGGCCCCAGCCCGATATGATCGACGCCGACGAGCCGCTTCAGATAGTCATATTGATCCAGATGCTTGTCCAGCGCGACCTGGGGCGTGATCGGGATCTTCTCGTCCTTCACGCTGCGGGCGTGAAAATCGTTGACGCTGGTCAGGCCGATGACGCCGCCCGTCGCCGCGATCTTCTCGATCAGCCGGTCGGTCATGTTGCGCGGATTGTCGACCAGCGCGCGCAAATTGGTGTGCGAGCAGATGACCGGCACGCCCTGCGAGATCTCGATCGCGTCGAACGAGGTCTGCTCCCCCGAATGCCCGCCGACATCGAGGACGATCCTCTGCTTGTGGACCTCCTCCACCAGCCGCTTGCCGGCGCGCGTAAGGGCCACGCTCGGGTCGAGCGCGCCGCCGCCGAACGCACTGGCCGTGTTGTAGACGAGGCCACAGATCCGCAAGCCCAGCTCGCGATAGGCGCGCAGATTCCTGATTGCCGGCATCACCGTATCGCCGTCGCGGATCAGCGTTTCTGCCGATTGCCAGCCCGACAGATGCCCGACCTTCCCCGCCTTTTGCGCCGCGCGTATCTCGCGCACAGTGCCGACCTGGACGATGCGGCTGGAATATTTGTCGCAGAAATGCAGCAGGTTCACGAAGCTGTCGAAACCGCCCATGCTCTGATGCCAGCAATCGACTCCCGCTGCCTCGATCATGCCGAGATATTTCTCGGTCAGCCCGGACGGATCGAGCCCGTCGACCAGCAAGGTCGAATCCTGGAGCCGCCGTGCTTCCGCCCTGTCCGCCGTCCGGCCGCTCGCGGGACGGGCGAGCGCGCCCGCCGCCGCCGCGCCCATGGCGGCACACAGATATTCTCTCCGGTTCATGCTGTCGGCCCGCCCCTTTCGTTCGATCGCCGCCGCATTCTTGTCGTGCGGTTCCTGGCGCGCCGGCAATCTGGCGGGAATCGACCCGATCGCGCAAACGAGTATTGCTGACTCGCAGCCTAAGATATTCTCATTCTTACTGGCTTAAAACGGAGGCTTAGCTCCAAGTCAGGGCTAGACTGACTTTGCCTTACGCCGGATCGAGCGGCGCGGAGGGCGCAAAGGCCAGCCCGGCGAAACGCTCACCGATCAGCCGGTGTGTCGCCGCATCGGGATGCAGCCTGTCGGGCAAAGGCAAGGCTGCATGGTCGGCTTCCCCGTAAAGTGCGCGCCCGTCGAGATAATGGATATTCGGATCAGCCACGGCGCGCTCCACCACGATCCGCGAGAGGACGTCGCGAATGACGCTCAGTGTCAGCTTGCCGCCCGCGACTTCGCGCGGATCGCCTGATGCGCGATACAGCAATTGCCCATCGGCAAGATCGGGGGCGGTCGGCCCGGGAGTGTCCTCATGGATCGGGCAAAGGATCGAAGAAACGACCAGCAACGGTGTCGCCGGATGCCCCTCGCGGATGGTATCGAGAAAGCCGTGAACGGCCGGGCCGAAGGCGCGCAGACGCATCGCGTCGGTGTTGACCAGGTTGATGCCGAGCTTGACGCTGATCAGATCGGCCGGCGTGTCCCGCATGGTGCGCGCGGTGAAGGGATCGAGCAGCGCGTTGCCACCAAACCCCAGGTTGATCAGTTCGACGCCGGAGAGCAAGGCGGCGACCGCCGGCCAAATACCGGTTGGGCTCGCAGCGTCCGAACCATGGCTGATCGAGCTGCCATGGTGCAGCCAGGTCTTGCGGCCCGTTTCGGCGACGGGCGCGACGGGCGCGACGGGCGCGTTGGTGCGCAACGCAATCAACTCGGTCATTTCATTATGCGGCAGCCAGATCTCGACCGTCTTGTCCCCCTCCGCCAGGTCGGTGAAACGCACGCTTCCCGGCGAGCCGGTTTCGGTCACGGCCGAGCCCGTCATCATGTCGATGCGCATGATATTGCCGCCCGCGACGCTGGCCCGGCCCACCGGCCGGCCATCGACGCGCATGTCATGAACCCCATCGGGGCGTGGGGGAAAACCGGCATAAATGCGCCTGGTCGGTAGCACGTCCAACGCGATGGCAGTCGCGGCAGTGCGAAAGACCAGGCGGACTCCCGATGGCTGGCTTTCGGTCATCGCCAGCAGCGGATCCGCGCACTGCGCACGCGCCCAGGCCGGCAGGCGGTGCGGCAATATCCCTTGCGCCGTCCGCTCGATCTCGATCGCGCCGCGCAGAAGGTCGTGACCGATGGGGGTGATGATCCAGTGCTGTGCGATGGTCATGGTCGGGGTCCGGGACTGAAGACGATACGGGTGAGCGATATGCGAACGGTATCATCATAGTCGTCAACACATAGAAAATCTATCGAATGTCGAAGATTGGACTTGTCAATCCGACCATCTGCTTTACGATGACACTCTATTGAAATGGCGCATCTGAGCGTCACACCGCGACACTGTGGGAATCAGGGGGGCGCAAAATGAAAAATCATGAGACCGGGAAGGCAGAGAACGCCTAATGTCGCGCGACCTGCCCAATCTCGACTGGCTCCGCGTATTTTCAGCGACGGCCGCGACCGAAAGTTTCGCGCTGGCGGCATTGCGCCTGGGCGTAACGCCGGGCGCCGTCAGCCAGCGGATCAAGGCGCTCGAAGCGTTCCTGGGTGTCAGCCTCTTTCAGCGTTACCCCCAGGGCGTGAAGCTCACCGAAGCGGGCAAACGTTACGCGCAGCGCGTGCGGCCATCGCTCGAGCAACTCACGCTTGCGACGCAGGAAATCACGTCGACGCAAACCGCCAGAGCGGTTCGGCTGACCATATTGCCCGCGCTGGCACAATTGTGGCTGGGTTCGCGCATGGATCTTTTCCACAAGCTCCATACCAACGCGACCGTCGAAATCTGGGCCGACCCGGTCGTGATCATCTCCGCACCTCGAATTTCGACGTGGCGATCCGTTATGGCAGACCGCCATTTCCCGGCTGCGAATATCGTGAGCTGTTCTTCGACGAACTCGTTCCCATGGCGAGCCCGGCGCTGATCGAGGCATCCGAGATAGACGAGCGTGGATTGCCGGTCGGCGCACCGCTGATGGTCGACACATATTGGCAGAATGATTTCGACGATTGGCTGACAAGCACCGGCCAGATGCGCCCGGACAATCTGATCACCCAGACCTTTTCGCTCTATTCGATGACCGTCGAAGCGACAGTGAGCGGGCGCGGCTTCATGATCGGCCACACCTCGCTGCTCGGCGACCTGCTCGAACAGGGCAAGCTTCAGATCCTGTCCGACAAGCGGGTGACCGCGCACAATCAATTCTATCTGCTGACCAAGGCAGCCGTCCCGCTGTCCGATGCCGCCGAGACTTTCCTGAACTGGATCCTGGAGCAAGCAAGACCGCCGGAAGGCTGAGCGGCTGCGCCGCGATGATGCTGGGATTTGATCGACCGGATTCAGACACCCCAATTGTCATTCCCGTGAACGCGGGAATCCAGCTTCTTCTTCTTTCTGATGCTTCACAGAATAGCTGGATTCCCGCGTTCGCGGGAATGACATAGGGTTTGCTGGCCCTGCCCGGCTGACTCAGCTCCGCACGAAATGCAGCGTCCGGAATCGCGATCGGAACGCGGTGACGCGTTCGGCGAGCGCCGCGGGGTCGTTCGCCGCCAATCCCTCGGCAACCAGATCCGCCAGCTCGGGCATATCGGCGGCCGTCATTCCCCAACGGACGATCTCCGGCGTACCGAAGCGCAGTCCATTGAAGTCGTCGGCCACGGGATCGATGGGAAGCCCGATGCCGGATGCGAGGATGTTGGCGCCGCGGAGGCGTTTCGCCGCATTGTGGCCGCCGCCATAGCCGGCCGCGCGCACCGCGAGTTGGTGGGATTCGGTGAAGCCCCGCGATCCGCGCAGGACGGGAACGCCGCGTTCGTCGAGCGCCTGCGCGAGCGCGGACGCGGTCGCCCGCATCTCCTTCGCATAGGCGGCACCGAACTCTTTCCAATCGAGCAGCGCGATCGCCAGCGACGCCGTCTTCGCGACGTCGAAATTCGCGGTCAGGCCTGGATAGGCGATCGCCTCGATCTTCTCCGCCAGCGCGGCATCGTCGGTCATGAGCAGCCCCGAGGGTGGACCGCCCAGGCTCTTATAGGTGCTGCAGCTCAGCAGATGCGCACCCTCGCGCAGCGGCTGCTGCCATTCCTGGCCCGCGATGACGCCGCACAGATGCGCCGCATCGAACAGCACATAGGCCCCGACCTCGTCGGCGATCGCGCGGATCTCGCGCAGCGGATGCCGCCACAGATTCAGGCTGCCGCCGATGGTGAACAGCTTTGGCCGGACCTGCCTGGCGAGTTCGGCCAGTGCCGCGACATCGACGGTGTAGCCATCGGCATCGACGGGTGCGGCGTGGATGTCGAGCCCGTAGAAACCCGCCGCCCCGGCACCGTGATGGGTCACATGCCCGCCGATCGCGCCCGGCGGCGCGATGATGCTGTCACCGGGCTTGCAGGTCGCCATAAAGGCGTAGAGGTTCGCCATCGCACCCGACGCCAGCCTGAACTCGACATGGCGCGCGCCGAAGACCTCCGCCGCAAGCTGCGCCGTGATGGCTTCGATCTGCTCGATCGCCTCCAGGCCCATCTCGTATTTGGCGCCGGGATATCCCAGCGAGGGGCGGCTTCCCAGACCACTGGCCAGCACCTGTTCGGCGCGTGGGTTCATCGCATTCGTCGCCGGATTGAGGTTCACGCACTCGACCTCGTGAATCCGCCGGTTCTCGTCGATCAGCCGATGGAGCCGGTCGTCGATCGCGTCCGACGACGTGCCGGCCACCGAGGCCGCTATCGACTGGACAAGGTCTTCGCTCTCGCTGCCGACCCAGGATCGGCGCGCCAATATAGTCATGATCTTGATCTTTCGTTGGTGGCGGCGCGGTCCGCGCCGAGCGCGGGCGCGCCCGCCCCTTGCTGAAGCCGGAAGGATCCCGGCCGTGGCCGGCGATCAGGCCGCCGGTTCGAGCAGACAGTCATCGGAGAGCGGGCGAACCGGCGTCAGATCGCGGTGATGGCGGAAATCCTCCCGCTTCTCCTGGGTATATGCGTTGCCGACCGGGTTGAGGATGAGCGAGAAGATGCTCCGGTTCCACGGCGAGATGTTCGGCGGCGATCCGTGGACGAGGCAATCACCGAAGATCAGCGCGGTTCCCGCCCCTCCCGTCGCGGACACCACCGGGCAGGTCTCGGCGATCTCCCGGACCTTGTCCTCCTCGACCACCCAGAGCGGGTAGCTGGTGGAGACATTGTCGTGCCAGGTGGCGACGCTGCCGAATTTGTGCGAGCCGCGCAGGAAATAGAGCGGGCCGTTGAACTCGGTCACGTCGTCGAGGAAAATGTGCAGATTGAGCGCGAGCGGTTCGGGCACACCGTCATCCTCGCGATGCGTCGAGAAATCCTGATGCCATTGCCACTGCTCGCCCTCGAACGCGGCCTTGACGTTGATCTTGACCTGCTGGACGTAGAGGTCGGGGCCCGCGATCTGCTGGGCCGGCTCCACCAGTCGAGGATGACGGACCAGGCGCGCGAAGATCTCGTCGCGCAGATGCAACCCCATGGCCGTACGTACCACACCGCTTTTCTTCTCTTTGACGTTGGCAGGATCATCCTGCTCGAACACCCGCTCCATCGCGCCGCGAATTTCCGAGATTTCCTCCGCCGAAAAGAGATTTGGGATCACCAGGAATCCGTTCTGATGATACTCGTCGACGAGAGTCTGCGGGAGTTTCATATTGCCTTTCCTCTGCTGCATGCCTTGCCGTTGCCGATTCCTCACCGAGTGGAACGAACGAGCGATCGGGTCGTCGACAAATTGGCCGATCCAACCGCGACCGCAAGCCAGTAATACTGGCCCGAAGAGATAGGCTTTCTAATTCTTGCAGACCCTAGAGCGAGAAAACTTCACGCAAGCATCATCTCAGAGCAGTAGTTTTCCTTTCTCGTTTCAGCGCATTTGGTTCGGAAAGCAGACCCCAGGCCGGGATTGACCTGTTCCGGCCGATATCTTGCTTGAGTGTTCGTGGGCGGATGATTGGCCGGCCGATCGATCGCGGCCGGGCTCCGGATCGGGTCAATATGGCCTGATGACGCCGGGATGCTCCATCGGTGACGCCTCCTTGTCGAGGATCATCGACCTGTTATTCTCTTCAAGAAAATGAATATTATTGTGCAATTAATGCAAAAGGACTGCTGTCATAGATATCGGCATCGCCCGAACCTTTCTCGAAGTAATGGCGCGGATCCGCGGCGGCCTGCGCGCCGCGGCGGCGATTTCGGGATGAGCGACGAACCCGCCTCCCCCGTCTGCTATGCCGATCAGGGCAGCGACGCCTATATGGGCTATGCCGATCGCGCCGAAATATTGGCCGCCCTGAACGCATTGCTCGAGGCCGAGCGCGCCGGCGCTCGCGTCACATCGCATAGCAAGCGCGACGCACCACCAGCCATGCGGACGCTGCTCCACGCGATCCAGCGCGACGAAACCCGATGGTGCGTGATGCTGCGCACACAGATATTGCGGTTGGGCGGATCCCCGTCGCGGCGCTGCGGCGCATTCTATGCCAAGGCGATGGCGATCCCCGCCCCCGCCGAACGGCTTGCCTTCCTCAATCGCGACCAGCGCTGGGTCGTCCGCACGCTCAGCGCGCTGCTGCCGCGCATCCGCGATGAGGCGCTGCATGCGGCGCTGGCCGAGATGCGCACGAGCCATGTCGAGAATGTCGCGCGCACCGAACATATTTCCGCTCTTTAGAGGGGCAGACTCAGCCGGCCGGTATCGGCGCAACCGTGCCGCGCCGAGAGCGAAGCCACCGCCCGCACGATGCTCTAGAGGCCGATCGCTTGATCTTGGTCTAGGCGCCGGCCACCGGCGCAAGCGCTGCGGCCAGCGCTATGTCCGCAATCTCGTCGACGCTGACCGGGCCATCGGGATCGTACCAGGTATGTGTCCAGTTGATCATGCCGAAGATCAGCATGGTCTGCGCGCGGGCCCGCGCGGCATTGCGTGCAAGAGATGGGTGGAGCGCGGTCAGCAGCGACTGGACTGCCTCGATAACCCTGCGCTGCTTGCCGACAATCTCGGCGCGGCGTTCGGCGGGCAGATTCTCGAGTTCGTTGAGCAATACCTTCTGGCGCTCGGCTGCGCCCACATAATGGTGCATGAAGGCATGAAGCAGCCGGTCCAGCATGATGGCAGGATCCGCCTTGCGCGCCATGACCTGATCGACGTCGGCCACGAGCTTGTCGATATGCGACGCCATCACCGCGTAGAGGATATCCTCCTTCGAGGGATAATAATGATAGAGCAGCGACTTCGACGTATCGCAGGCGGCAGCCAGGTCGGCGAGCGACGCACCGTTGAAGCCGGCACGGGCGAAAAGCCCGGCCGCCCTTTCCACGATCGCTTCGCGACGCTGTTCGAAATCCGCTGCCTGGGTACGTGCCAATCCCGGCTCCTTCAAAAGATGATCAGGATCATCGGCGGTCGTGGCGAGCCCTCGCGCACGGCTCGCTCCGAAACTGCGCGACAGCCCCGAGATAAGTGGCGGGAATGACAAGCGCAACGCGAAATTGCGCGCGATCCGATGGGTGCCCGCCCGCTCATGGGCGCGATTTCGGGCGATGATCCGACGGATGCTTCGTGCCTCGATCAGCCATTGTCGCAATATGGCGCGACGTGGCGCTCGGCGGCGGCACGCAATTCTGCTAGTGCCAGCCATAGAAAATGAATCTTGACTTTTTCAGAAATTATATAGCGCTCAATGTGTTGTAAAATTACAATACATCGTAATTATATATCCATTTTTGGCAGAAATCCGTGGCAGCCACACGGGGCGTCGCCTAGATGCGCCCCCGTCAGGTGACTGGGACGGCTGACCCAAAACCCACTCAAGAGGAATTTTATGAAATCGATAATCTTCGCAACTGCCAGCCTGGCAGCCCTCATCGCTGCGCCTGCGGCGCACGCTGAAGGCGTCCGCGCCGAAGTCCACGGCGCCTATGACAATGTCAGCGTCGCCGGCGAGTCCGGCGATGGCGTCGGCTATGGCGTTGCGGTCGGCTTCGACAAGAATATCGGATCCGCGATGTTCATCGGCGTCGAGGCGAGCTTCGACGATTCGACCACGAAGGAATGCGTGCGCGATGTCAGCGTCGCCGGCGATCGCGCCTGCGTCGCCGCGGGTCGCGACCTGAGCGCCGTTGTCCGCATGGGCTACAACCTCAGCGAAACCGGCAAGCTCTATCTGCTCGCCGGCTACACCAACGCCCGCGTCATCGCCAGCTACAAGAACGGTGCGACCACCACCCGCGCCGGCGACAATGCCGATGGCCTGCGCGCCGGCGCCGGCTATCAGTTCGGCATTTCGAGCAAGGTCTACGGCAAGGTAGAGTATCGCTACTCCAACTACGAAGCCGATATCAGCCGCCACCAGGGCCTGGTGGGCGTCGGCATCAGCTTCTAAGTCCGACATGAGCGCTGGCGGTGAGACGACCGCCAGCGCTTTTTTCCCATCCTCCATCACTTTCCCCATCCCGCGAGTCGCAATCGGGCAGCCAGCCTGGCCATCATCCCCCGACATATCGAAATTGCGACGTGACGCTCCGGACCTGCGGTCGGCCCTGCCGCCATGGCGGGAAATTTGCTGTAAGAATGCGTCTCGAAGGAGACGAGGATCATGTCGTTTCGTGCCGCCCTCATTCGCCGCTGGAAACTGGAGCTGCGCGCCGCCGAAGCCGCCTCGGACAGGCTCGCGCGCCTCATGCATCTGGCGCGCGCCGCGCGCTTCGCCAAAAGAGCGGCGCGGGACATGGCCCGCCGCGACACCAAACGCACCGTGCCCGTCATCGCGATATAGCCGAGCAGACCCAATGCTGCGGAGATCGGCCTTTCGACCGGGTATCGTTCGGCAGTGCCGGTCATGATCGTTTCGGCTCATATCAATCCGAAGCGTGAAATCCCGCCATGTCTTCGCCTGGATCGATTGGATTTTCGCCAAGAATCCCACACAATAAACCTGCTGGAATCTTGACGCATTCTTTAGGGTGATTTGAGCTACCCCGCGCGAACAACCAAACTATACTGATGCCGAAACGACCAAATGGGATCGCTTTCAGAAATGGGAGACTCGGCATGAGAGGCACGCTCAAGGCAATCATTCTGTCGACCGCGCTGACCGCGCAATCCATCGCACCATTGATGGCTCAGACACGGCCGGCCCCGCAGGATCGACCGGTCCCTTTGCCTCGACCGATTCCCGATCGCCCTGTACCGCTGCCCCACCCCGTTCCCGGTCGCCCGGAGATCCAGCCACCTCGACCCAATCCGGGTTATCCCGGCTATGATCGAGATCGCGGCTATGCCGGACGGATCGTCTGTGAATCGCGCAACAACCGGACCACGCGCTGCAACGCGCGCACCGAGAACCGCGTCGTATTGCTCACCCGGGGCGGCAGCTGCTCGCAAGGACGCAACTGGGGTTATGACCGGCGTTCGATCTGGGTTTCGCGCAATTGCCGGGGCACTTTCGCCTATGGATATGGCAATGATTGGGGAAATGACTGGGGCAATGACCGCCCCGACAGGGACAAGGGCCCGAGCACCGGGCTGATCATCGGCGGCGTCGCCGTGGCGGCCGGCCTCGTCGCGTTGCTCGCGAGCCGGAGCAAGAAAACGAACGCCCCCGCAGAGACCAGCGAGCCCGCAACGCCGCCAAGCTATCCGCCGGGTCCGCCCGCCGCGATCTCGGCCGATCTTGCGTCGATTCCGTCCGCTGCAAAGCCGTCGATGCAGACCTGCCTGTTCGAGGCATCGCGCCAGATCGGCGCAACCGGCGGGACGCGGCTGCGCTTCGATCGGGTGACCAGCACCGAACCCGGCAATGGCGGCTGGCGTTTCAAAGCGGATCTGACCGCGACCTATCCCGATGGCGACCGGTCGGTTCCGATCTATTGCCGCGCAACGCCGAACAAGGTGGTGCAACTCGACTTTACGAGTTGAACGAAACAGAATGGAGGGGCGGAGCGAACGGCCCCGCCCCTCCATTCTGACAATAGTCCCGAGTCCGGCCGCTAGTGTCGATCCGGTTCGGATTGAACCGCATCGACCCTGAATTTTCCTTTGTTTACCGCGATTTAGCTTCGCTGTCCTGCGGCTCCGAGTCGACAGGCGATTCGGCCTGCCTCGAAATCGCTCTAAAACACCACATCGAGAATGATCGTGTCGAGGTAGCGGCCCGCGGTCGGCGTTGCCTGTGCGGGATCGATGATCGCGCGGTAGGTGAAACCCTGCAACGTGCTTCCGTCATAAGTGCCGGGATTGGTGTCGGCCGTGGCGCTGCTGCGCCGTTCGCCGCCGCTCGGTCCCCAGCGGTTCGAGCCGGAACTGCCCTGATAGAGTTCGTAACGCAGATAGTTGGAATCGAGCCGCATGCGCCGCGAGCCGCCGGCATAATTGTCGCCATTGCTCAGCCCCACCGAATAGCTCGCCCCCGCGCTGCACCGGATCGAAATGGTTCGCGTCACCGGATTGAACTGCGAAACGAGCGCCACCGTGCCGAATTCAACATCGGGCGCGGCAATGATGCAGTCATTCTCGACCGTGAGCGAGATATTGATGGTCACCGGCACACCGGTTCCCCAATTGAGGGGCGTGAGCAATATCGGACGGACAAAGCCCGGGCTTTGCGAATAGGACAGGCAGACGGCCACACCCAGCGAGCAGACCGAGAAATACCAGCGCAGATTGACGCTGCCCTGATATGTGCCCGCCGCGAGCCCCGCGGTGGGCGTCGTACGGAAATAGAGCGGCAGCGTACCGCCCGGCCCCGAGAACAGGTTGAGCAGATCGAAGCTTGAGAAATCAACCTCCGACCCCGCCGGGATCGCGGCACCACCCGACGTGGACGATACCGCGAACGGGATCGTCCGCCCGCCCGGCCCGACCAGCGTGAAGCTCGAGCTCTCCAGTCGAACCTTGAGATAGGATGTGGTCGCGATCGAGATCGCACTGCAGCCGAGCCCGCTCGACCCGCTGCCTTGTTGAGCGGTGCTGGCAGCGACGAAGGAACTGACCGAACCCAGGCTCGAGCTCGCCGTGGCGACGGTGCAGGAACCATAGGTCTGCGCATGCGCATCACCCGCCGCCAGCGCGCCAATGCAGCCCATCATGACGAGCATGACGCGGATCAGCGACATGTCACCGGCCCGATCATCGCAACCTCCACATCCCGTGCCGGCGCCGGAATTTCGGCACTGCACCGGCCGCCATCGGGCAATGTGACCGCGACCCTGTTCGATTCCTCGAGCGCCTCGACGAAGAGCAGCCCGTCCCATCCGATGGCAAGCGGCGCGCCGCCATTGACCGAAGCGACCGCGCCGACGGGAAGCGGCGCGCCTGCGCCGTCGACCAGCGTGATACGGCCCGAACGCATGGCCTTGATATCGAAGTTCAGCACCACGCCGCTGCCCCGCGCCACGGCGACCCGTTGCTCGACCACGGGCACCGAGACATCGGCCGGCAGTCCGAACGGATCGATCGAATAGCGTCCGGCATAATAAGCGGTGACCCATGGCACGAGGACATGCCCGTTCCCGTCACTCTTGCCGACAAGCTGATTCTCGTAGTGCACGGGCACGCCGCCGCGGCCTCCGGTGTTCACCAGCGCGAAGGAATCGGCGATACGGTTGGCAACGAACACATCGTCGTCCATCGCGACAATCGATCCGCTGACGCCCGCCCAGCGGGTGATATCGTCCGCGCGCCCAAATGCGCCGCCGCGCACTTCCATCGCGGCGGTGCGCCATGCGAGTTCGCCCGCGCCGTAGAATCCCGTATCGGACGCGCGCGCCAGCGTAGCACTGCCGCCCAGTCCGCCGCCCGCCGGAACCGCACGGCTATAATCGGCGCGCAGCGTCGTCGCGCCCCGCGCCTCGCGCGCGACACTGGCCGCAACGACACCGCGCCGCCCGCCAAGCGGCAGGATGAGATTGAACGCGCCCGCCCATTGACGGCGGCGAACCTCATAGGTGCCCGACGTGAACAGCGTGACTCCACCAGCAAGCGGCATCGACCATGATCCGCTCGCCAGGCCGAGATCCTGACCGCGCCCATCGCTCGTCGCGATATAGCTTGCGCCGAAATTGCCGAGTGCGTCGCTCGAAAGGCTGGTGGCAATAGTGGTCGTCACCCGCGCGCTGTGGCGGTCACCCAGGCTGGAGAGATCCGAAAAATCCTCGCTCTCGCGGACATGGCTGGCGGCGAAGCCGAAACGGCGCGCGCGATATTGATAACCGACGCTCAGCCGTTCGCCGCTTTCGCCATGCTCGTCGCTCAGCGCATAGCCGGCATTCACCACGCCGGCATTGCCGAGTTGAACCAGCGCGCCCAGATTGGCCGCGGCAAATCCACTGCTCGCTTCGACCGATCCCTCGATCGTGACGAATGGCGAGACGCCGTAGCGCAGCGCGCCGGTCGCAGCGGGAGCGCCATAGTCGAAATCCTTTCGTCCATAGTTCCGGCGCAGCACCCCGACCGAACCCGAGAAATCGAGCAAGCCGGGGCGAAGCAGATCGTTGCTGACGTAGAAGGGAATGGTGGTCATGACGCGTCGACCGAGAATGTCGGTAACCGCGAGCGTCGCTTGTCCGGCGCCATTGAGCCCGGGCATCGCGCCGATGGAGAAAGCGCCAGGCGCCACTTGCCCGCCGCCGGTGCGATAACCGTCGATGAGGAGGTCGACTGCGGACGGCAGGCGCGCATCGCCTGCGAAGGCCGGCAATGGATAGGTGATCACGTCGGGCCGCACCGAGAAATCGCGCGATATCTGAAGGCCCGCCATACGGACGGGGCGATTGCCGGGCAGGCTGCGCGTGACGAAATCGCCGGCCTCATAAGTGACCATGTGCTCGTCGTCCGAATAGGTCCAGTTCAGGTCGTAGCGGATCATGTGCCGCCCCTGCATCGCGCCGGTCAGCGACACTTGCCCGAAATCGCCGAACATCCGGACTTCGGCCCATGCCGCGGTACGCGGGGCACGATCATCGGTGTCGGTGAAGTTGAGATCATAGTTGAGCACCACGCCAAAACTGCTCTGCGGTCGCTCGCGCTTCGTGCCGGCTGCACCGCCGATCGACTGGCGCGGAAGCCAGTCCGTCGGAACATCGATCCGAAGCCGTTGATTGGCCTGATCATAGTCGATCGCGACGCCGGGAAGACCGTCGAGCACAACCTCTCCCGACAGACCGGCGGGCAGCGCGATGCCCGCTGCCGTCAGATCGGATGCCGCCATCCGGAACCGGCCCTCTACCAGCGTCACGGGCACGATCAGCCCGGAGGACGCGCCGTTCACGACAAGCTCGAGCTGAAGCTGCTGTACCGTGATCGCCACGGCGCCATCATCCGCTGCCGGGATACCGGTGAACCGGCCGGAGGACGCGAAGAGCGGCTGCGCGACAAGCCCGACGAGGCAGGCCAGCAGGCCGGGCAGCATCCGCACCCTGCGCATCCGCGCTGAAGGAACGGATCGCACTGCGCATCACCGGCCGATGCCGGTCCCACATGAAAGGGAAAGAAAGCATCCCGCGATCATCGTCTCAGCCACCGCTCGATGCGCCCATGGTCATGGCCTCGCCATTCACATTGAGCCTGAGCGCACCGGCGCCCGTGCCGTCCGGCAACGGCCAGCGCATCGTCGCCCCCGCCAGCACATAGCCGAGCAGCCCGGGGGCGAACGGCGCCTTGTCCGCCTCGAAACCAGCATTGACGAGGCGTACATGAGTCTGGCCGGCATTGTGCACTTCCAGAAACCGTTTCCCGCCTTCGTTCATGATCCGCCAGCCGAGCGATTGCGGTGACGCCTTGGACGCGCCTGCATTCGGCCGGGACCGCCCTTCGCCATAGGAAAAGAGTGGAATGGCGTAGCGCATGCGAAACTGGATGCGCGCCGCGCTCGCCTGATGCTGCTGCGCATCCGCCAGCGGAATCTCGTCGACGATGACCCGATAGGCGCGCTCCGTACCAGCCGGCACGACCTCGGTACGCGTCAGCCGGACAAGCTGGCGCTGGCCCGGCTCGATCCGGACCATCGGCGGCGTGCCGACCACTTCGGATTGCGGCGCATAGACATCGCCGGCATCGGATTGCTGCCAGCCGAACACCCGTACCTGAAGCTGGATCGGTGCCTTTCCGGGATTTTCCAGCCAGAGCGCGGTCGCGCGCTGTGTGGTTTCGATCACCGGATCGACCGGCCAGATCAGCACCGCGCCCGACTGCGCAAGTGCTGCGCCGGGCAGCAGCATCCCCAATGATGCGAGCAGCCGGGCAACCGGAATGATGCAGTTTCGCATAAACGTTCCCCCCCCTCAAATCTCACCAACTCAGCGTCACGGTCAGCGTGTCGCCATAGGTACCGGCTGGCCGCGCCCCGGACAGTGTCAGCCGGCCGTAGACCGGCAGCCGCACGTCATTGGCGTTGATCGCGGTCACCGCGATTCCGACTGGCGACGCCGCCGCGATCGGCTGTGTGCAGGCGGCATCGCTGCACAACGCATAGGTGATGCGGTTCGCGACATCCGCGCCCCGCTGCAAATGGCGGATCCCCCCCGCTCCATGCGCGCCCGCATCGATCGACATCGAAAGACTGGTCTGCGGCGTGCAGCGCAGCGTGATCGTCTGGTTCGCCGACAGGCTCGCCGAATGCGTACCTGCCGAAAGCGCCGGCGCTTCTCCGAAATCGAGATGCCCGAAGCTTGACGATGCCGCCCCCGGCCCTTCGATCAGGCACCCCGCCGCAATGGTGGCCCCCACCTGGAAGGACTTGCCGGTTTCCGCCCGTACCGGAACAGGCGGGATCGTCGCTGCGGCCGCGAGCATCGCGGCGACGGTGGCGATCCGTTTCACCTGTCCGACGCCTCGATCAGAGCTCGAGCGTGACGAGCACCGTATCCGAATAGGTACCGGTGACGAGCCCCGCCGCGCCATAGGCGCGCCCATAGACGCGAATATTCTGCGCACTGCCATCGCTGGCCAAGGCCAGGCTGCCGTTGATCGCGATCAGCGTGTTGCGGCCGGCGTCGGAATAGAGGCCATATTTCACATATTTCCCCGCCGCACTGGCATGCGCCATCGCGCGATTGCCGCTCCCCGTGCCCAGGCCGTCATGTTCACCCGCGCCGAAGGTCAGCGAGGGGGCGATGCCCGGGCTGCACTGGATCGCAATGCCCGTACCACTGCCGACGGCTTCTCCATCGGCGCTCGTGAACAGGCTGTTGCGCGATCCGAAATCCACGGTGCCGAAATCGCTGCTGCCCGCACCATCATTGGTCAGCTGGCCATTGATGATGCATCCGCTGGTGAGCGTAATCGTCGCATCGACGGTGCCGGTGATATCGGCCTTTGCGGCGGTACCCGCCGAGATCGCAAGCAACGCAGCGGCTGCATAAACTGATTTTCTGTGCATCGAATTCTCCATTGATCCATCCAAGAGGACAATGCTTGTCATCGCACAACGCCCCAATGATAATCACGATATCACCGGATTTTATTCAAATCCGAACTCAATCAGACTATGAATGATTCAATAAAGAACAACAGTTAAACAATCATTATTCAGCACAGGCGACACACAGGGAAAACAGCCCGATTTTCGGGATATAATACTATCCATAATGGCCAGTATTGGAAATATATACTATCCATTTTGGGTGGT
>JASBTC010000436.1 GCA_030148625.1 Sphingobium sp.
GAATTTTCCTCGATCTTGATATCGGCATAGGTGATGCCGTCATAGTCCGATGACTGATTGCTGTAATATTCGAGTTCGTCGGATCTCGTGACCATCCTGACCAGATGTTTGCGCGCCGCTTCCGGATTGCGGTCGTGGAGCGCATCGACCAGGCCGACATGGTCGTCATAGGTTCCGCGGAAGAACTGCTCGCGCTCCAGCGTCTCGGCGTTCATCAGCATCATCAAGGTGGGGCCGAAGCGCTGCCACAGACCCTCGATCATCTTGACGAGCGTGTGCGAACCCGATGCATTGTAGATGCCGAACTGGAACGCCCGGTTGCTCTGCAGCACATTGGTCAGGTCCCGTGCGTCGAGCGCGTCGAGCAGATCGCCGAGATGGCGGCGAACCGCTTTCAGTTCGGACGAGCGGATGTTGAGCGCGGCGCGAGAGACCGCCAGCCCCTCGAGAACGCATCGCACCTCGTAGAGTTCGTCGAATTCGACGCGCGTCAGCAGCGGGACGACCGTCGTCCGGTTGGGCAGCATCTGCAGTGCCCCCTCCGCGACGAGCTGGAAGATCGCGTCGCGCACCGGGCCGAGACCCAGTCCGGTGAGTTCGGCGGCCTGGCGCAGCGTCACGGGCTCGCCCGCCTTCAATGCGCCCTGGATCATCAGCGAGCTGATCGTCTCATACGCCGTGTCCTTCAGCGTCGCGGCTGCCGCACTGCCGGCCGGTGTCTTGGGGTCTGCGGGGGCGAGGGTCGGCATGCACTGGGTTCCGGGTTGATCGAGGAGGAGCGGTGTCGGGGGCGAGGGGGCGTGGCGGATCAATATGGTCAGCCGAACTCTTAGTGTTGACCCGTTGGCCTGCCAAGTTCCCGTGCCGATGTCGGGTGTTGAGAATGGGTCACTCGAACGGCGATCGATCGATTTCGCCGACGATGGGCAGCCGGATCCAGGCGTCCGTCTCACCGCCCATATGCAGCCCCGCATTCTGGGTGGCGCTGATCTCGGGCGCGGACACATTGTCCCGATCCGCACCGGCGATCGTCAGCCTCAATCGCTCTCCGCGCTGGAAGATGCGGCCGACCGCGATCATTCCGAATTCCATGGGCTCGGGGCGCACCGAGAGCGGCGCCGCAGAAAGCACGTCGCGGCGCAGCGAGCTGGGAAAGGGGAGGCCGAAATTGCGATAGGGTGGCTTGCCGAGCGTGCGGTGCGACGATCGCAATATGCCTTCGGAGACGAGCCGGGAGGTCCCGTCGGGGGCGACCGCGGTGAGATAGGCATGGACGTCGATCACCGGCGTGTCGGCGGAGGACAGGAACAGACGGACGGACGGAATGCCGGCGACATAGAGATCCCGGGCCAGCGGCGGCGACGTGAAGGTCATCGATTTGAGATCGTTGTTGGTCACGTCGATCTCGTAGACTGGGCCCGCCCATCGCGTCCCGCGGTTGCCCAGCGAGGTTTCCGGATCGACGACCCAGCCCTGTTGCGAGGTCTTGCCGTCGGCCGACCAGGCCAGCGAGCCGTCATTCTGGGAACGCGCGCTGCCCGCGGTGGCGGACGACAGATGGAAAACCGCGTCCCGCGTCAGTTTCGTCGGCCAGTCGTCGGCTGAAAACCATTCGGTGCGTGCCGGACCGCGCGCGACGCCATAATGGACCGGCGCCCGGGTGTCGGCCCCGTTCGGGATCTTTCGCAGCCAATGGTCGAACCAGCGCAGCGTCTCGCGGGAGACGATGTGGTCGCGTTCGGTATCGCGTGGATCGTTCGGCGAGGGGCCCGTGATGCCGTGCGGATAGGGGCCGTAGATCATCTTGCGCGGAACCGTCAGGTTCGCGAACCAATAGAGCATGTCGTTGGCGTAGATGTCGTGCCAGCCGCCATTGAGAAGCGTGGGAATGCCGCTGGCGTTCACCTTCGGAAGAAGCGTGTAGAGGTTGTTCTGGCCGGCCTTCTGATAGGTGTCGAGGAACGGCAGCTCGTCGCGCACGATGCCGACGCTTTTGAAGCGGTCGATGTGGTTGAAATATTCGTCGTCCACCCCGTTGCGATGCTCGGCGACCGCCTGCCGCAATTCGCGCTGATCCTGATCGCCATCGACCGGAGGAATGTTGGTGATCGGCGCATCGGGCGCGGAGGTCCGGTTGTCCGCGGCGGCGACGCGGCTGACCCAGCCCGACTGCCAGCCCGACCGGAATATGCCGCCCATCCCATAGGCGCTGCTCGGCCCGTCGAAGAAGGCATAGACCATCGACAACGCTTTTAATGCGGGTGGGCGCTCGGCGGCGACGCGCGGTTGCACTTCCGCCAGATAGGAAGCGCCGAGCATGCCCACCGTGCCATCGCTCCATGGCTGCTTCGCGATCCAGTTGATCAGGTCGGCGCCGTCCTTGCCCTCGATATCGTCGCCCTCGGCATGCGACGGGCCGAACGAAGCGCCGGCGCCGCGCATGTCGGCGACCACGAGCGCATAGCCATAGGCGAGCATCAGCTCGGACCAGAGCGGCTTGTCCGCGATCTGCATCACGCCGGCGGCATCGGCCATCGAATATCGGGCCATCTTGGTTCCGCCGCCGGGCAGCGGTCTGGCGCGTGCATAGCGGGTATATTCGAAAACCACGGGAAAACGGGCGCGGACCGCGCGGCCCTCGACCGCCGGCAAGTAGATGTCGACTGCCAGCTTCGTGCCGTCACGGGCACGGACATAGACCGAACGCCGGACGGCCTGACGATAGCGAAGGGGCTCGTCCGAACGATATTCGCCAACGCCGAGCGCGGACAGCGACGTACCCGACACGCTTTCCGCCTTTTGGGCGAAAGCCGGCATGGCGGGGATGATGGCGATCGCCGCCGCGGCCGCCCATGCATAGACTCTGTTCATTGTCCTGTTGCTCCCCATGCCATGCGGCAGAGCCGCACCATATTTTCGCCGAGCACGGCGCGGATATCGGTTTCGCTATAGCCATGGTCGGCCATGATCCCGATCAGGCCCGGCATCTGTTCCGGCGTCGCGTAGCGAAAGCCCGGCCATGCCGGATCGGCCGCGATCGGCCATTCGTCGGGCCGTTCCCGGACCCAGTCGTTGAGCGCGCGCGCGTCGAACACGAGATCGAGCCCCAGTCCGACATGCTCGATCCCGACCAGATTCGCGAAATGGTCGATATGCGCGAAGATGGTCTCGCTGGAGCAGGCCGGATCACCCAGATATTCGCTTGCCCCCGATATGCCGATCACCCCGCCGGTCGATGCGCAGGCAATCGCCTGGGCGTCGGTGATGTTGCGGAAGCTCGGGTGAAGGCGCGCGGCGTTGGAATGGCTGAACAGGCATGGCCGAGTGGCGATCTCGAGCGCGTCCATCGCTGTGCGCGCGCCGGTGTGGCTGAGATCGACCACCATGCCCACGCGCTGCATTTCCGCGACCAGGCGGCGGCCATAGCTGGTCAGGCCGCCGTCGCTTTTCTCGGCGCAGCCCCCGCCCACGCTGTTCGTATTGTTGAAGGCGAGCAGCGTCTGGCGGACACCAAGCGCATAAAAGGCCTCGATCAGGTCGAGATTGCGCTCGAAGCAGCGCGTGCCTTCGAACTGGAGGACGATGCCCAGCTTTCCGTTCGCCCGCGCGATCGGGATCTCGTCGATCGATCCGATCAGAACGGTGTGGTCGGAGGATGCGATGCGCCGCCGCGCCCATGCGACGAGCGCGAGCGCGCCGTCCGATCCGTGATTGTCCCCGGCAAGCGTCGTCGACACGATATCGAAACCCGCGGCGCGGAAGCGTTCGAGCGTGTGCCAGCCATTGCCGACCGGGTCCTCGCCCGGAAGGTCGACCGGCCACACATTGTCCCACACCAGCGCCTGGCGCCACAGCGTGTCCGGCTGCGCAGGCGACCCGTCGCCCTGGCCTTTCCCCGTCGCCGAACGGCTTTCCGTTTCCGCTTGTGTCACACGCGATCCTTCCGGGCGTCGATGGGGCGGGACATTGCCTCTTTACCTGTGCCCGAATCTGATATAGCAAACTCGACTATGTTATATCAACAGATAGATTGTTAGAACATGAAACGGGGCGACGATGGTCGGACCGGCGTGACGCTCGTCGGCATGTTCTCCTTGCTGGTGGGCACGATCATCGGCGCCGGCTGGATCGCCGCGACCAGTGCCTGGGTGGCGGAGGCGGGCCCGATTGGCGCCATCATCGCCTTCGGGCTCGGCGCGGCGCTGATGGCGCTCATCGGACTGTGCTTTGCGGAACTGGTGGCGATGATGCCCGATAGCGGGGGCATCGTCGGCTACACCTATGGGGCTTTCGGGTCGGCGGCGGCATATATAGTCGGCGCGCTGCTTGTGCTCAGCTATGTCGCGACCATCGGCTTCTTCGTCACGACCCTGCCCTATGTCGTTCAGATGGCGCTTCCCGGCATCTGCGCCGGCTCCCAGCAGATATTCGGGTTCGAGATCGATCGCGGCGCGCTTGTGCTCGGAGGGCTGGGCACGGTGCTCGTTTTTCTTGCCAATTGGCACGGCACGCGGCTGACCGTCGGCCTGCAGAATGGGCTGGTCATCGCGAAGTTCATGCTGGTCGTCGTGCTGTGCAGCGTCGCGCTGGCCGTCGGTCGCGTGGCTCCAGATGCGTCGCTGATGGCCGGCGCCGCGGGGCAGGCCACACTGTCGGGCGTCACAGCAGTCGCGATCACGACCCCCTTCTGGTTCTCGGGTTTCGAGGTGCTTCCCCAGGCGATGGGCGAGCGCGCCGCCGGCGTCCGGCTTGCCCGGATCGGCCGGCTGGTCATCTTGGCAATCATCGCCAGCTTCCTCTTCTATGCGGCGATCATCCTGGCATATGCCAGCCTTGCCGAACGGATCGGCGGCAGTGCAGGCGGTCCGTCGGTCTATCAGGTCGTCTTCGAAGCGACGGGGTCGGGCACGCTCGCGGGGGTCGTCATCCTCCTGGCGCTGGTCGGCATCCTGTCCTCTTGGAATTCGACGACGTTCACCACCGCGCGTATCCTCGACACGCTTTCGCGCGCCCATCTCGCCCCGGCCGGCTTCTCGCGCGCGCGTTCCGCAGATGGTGCGCCGGTCGCCAATGGCGTGCCGGTCGTCAGCCTGTTGCTGCCGAGTTGCTGCGGCTATCTGCTCGGCCTGGCCGGGCGCGGGCTGAGCATCGCGCTGATCACCGCCGCGAGCGTCATGCTCGTGATCGTCTTCCTCTTCGCATGTGGCGCTGTCATCCGCCTCCGCCGCATCGCGCCCGATCTGCCGCGCCCCTATCGCGTTCCTGGGCGGATGGTCGCGCCATGGGTGGCGGTCGTCGCTTCGGTGCTGCTGCTTGTCCTCGCTATGCGCGATCTGCTGCTGTTCCCCGCCGCCGAACGGCTTGCGCCATGGACCGCGCTGGGGGTGGGCGGTGCCGCGATCGCTTTGTGCTGGATCGTGGGCGGTCGGCGCCGTCGCGCCATCGATGAGCGCGATCGCGGTGCGATCCTTGCCACTTCATCCCTCTGACATGCCGGAATCGCTCGTGAAATTTCGTACCACGCCTTTCTCTGTTTCACTCGGGCTCGACCGATGAGTGCGCGTTCCCTCCGGCTGGGCGTGGTCGGCCTTGGCGACGCGGCGGCAGCGCATATTCACGGCAGCGCCGCGCTGGACACGGTCACGATCGTCGCGGGGGCCGATCCGTCGCTCGCGGCCCGTACCCGTTTTGCCGGCCGTGACATGCAGATGTTCGAGAGCGCGGCGGAGATGATCGCGTCGGTGCCGCTCGACGCGATCGTGATCTGCTCGGCGGTCGCGACGCATGAGGTGATCGCGATCGAAGCGGCGGCGGCGGGCCTCCATATCCTGTGCGAAAAACCGATGGCGCTGTCGGTCCGCTCGGCACGCCTGATGGCGCGCGCCTGTCACCAGGCTGGGGTCAAATTCTTCTACGGCTCCTCGTGCCGCTATCTGCCGGCGATCCAGCGCGCGCGAGAGATCGTCGGCGAAGGCGGTATCGGGGAATTGCTGATGCTGCGTGAGGAAATCGTCGGCGGCGCGGGTGCGGAGGCCTATGCCCCGATGTCGGCGGCGCATTATCCGCCCGGCGGCCCGGGCGGCGGCGGCTGGGGGCTGGTCGATCACGGCGTCCACATGCTCGATCTGTTTCCCTGGATGGCCGGGGAACCGATCGAGGCCATTTGCGGGCGCGGACAGATATCGGGACGCGAGCCGCGGTCCGAATATGCGGTGATGACGATGCGTGGCGGCCGGACGACCGGGCATCTCATGTATCTGGAGAGCAGCTACTTCACCGACCTGCCGCAACACGGGACTTTCCTCAATGGCCGGGGGTGGGGCAGCGATGGCGCCGCCCCGGCGGGAGACTGGGATCCGCATCCCGCCGCCATCCATCTCTATGGAAGCCGCGGGGCGCTGCTCGTCCGTCACTATGCCGGCGAGCTTTATCGCAGCGACGGCAACGGCATTGTCCGGCTGCCGGTCGATGGCACGCCGCCACCGGTGCAGTTCACCCGGCAGATGGCGGCTTTTGCCGCCTGCGTCCGCAACGACACCGCACCGGCGACAACCGCCGCCGACGGGATCAGGGCCTTGACCGTGCTCGAGGCGATCTACCGGAGCGCGGAATCGGGAACCGTCGAGGCAATCAGATCGGGCGATGACCAATAGCCTTTTCAAAAAGGCATTCGACCATCGCCCGGCACGTCCTTGGGAGGGACGCATATCAACCATCCGCGCCGCGATCGGCCCGGACATTGAACAGGGGAGAGGATCATGAGGCGATCACATACTTCGCGGTTGCTGTTGCTGCTCGGCGCTTCGGGAAGCGGCGTCATATTTCCGGCCACGGCGGCGATCGCGCAGTCGGCGGTGCCCGCGGAGCCGCAAGCCGGGCAGACGGACGGCAAGACGGCGGACCAGCCGGATGACATCGTCATCGTCGGGCGCACCTTCTATCGCCCGATCGAGGCGAGCAGTTCGACCAAGTTCGATCTTTCGCTCGTCGAAACGCCCCAGGCGATCAGCGTCATCACCGAAGACATGATCTCCAGCCTCGGCCTTACCTCGATCGGTGGCGCGGCCGATTATGCGGCGGGGTTCGTCAGCCAGGGTAAGGCGTCGCCCGGACTGTTCATCGGCACCTTCCGCGCGCGCGGCATCCTGCTCAGCCGCTATCGCGGGTTCAAGCTCAACGACTATCCCTATGGCATCGCCGGCGTTCCA
>JASBTC010000444.1 GCA_030148625.1 Sphingobium sp.
GCGAAAAGATGCGCAAGAAGGAGCGCTGGTTTCAGTCGATCGTCATCCGCGACGAAGCAGCGCCGATCGCGGAGAAGGCAGGAGACCGGTTTCTCCTGCGGCACCTCCTTCGACCGGGGCTGAAGGGCGATCTTCTGGACGATGTTTACCCATCGCAACTCTCGATGCCGATCGAGAGTCTCGTGGCCTGGGGGAGCGGTGTGGACGCGCTGACGGTCTATGGCGTGTTCGTCGAACCGCGAAAATATCGGCGGCACATCCATCCCAGCGATCCCATAGGAAGGATGCGGATCATCGATGAGTACAGGATCGATACCGCCATGCTCAAACAGGTGAGCGAAGCCGTCCGCTCCAGCCATGCCAGTTGGCGCAGGAGCATCAACGATACGAAGACGCGGTGCAAGAAAACCCTGATGCACGAGCCGGAGTCGATCATCGTAACCTGAGAACGAGGCGGCAGGCTTTTCTGCACGATGCTTTAGCCGGCGCTGACAGAGGCTCCCTCGCCGACGGGCACCGCCTGATCGCCCGGCCCGCTGCCACGGGCATCGCCAAACCTTGCCCTGGCCGTCGCTGCGAAGGTCCTGCCGACCGGCACCAGCCTGTTGTCGATCAGGCGGAGCGAAAGCTTCTGCCCCTCCGTCCGCACGCCCGTGACCGCCGCCTGGGCGACCCACCAGCGACGATGGACCTGCGCGCCCAGCCGGGGATCGAGCAAGGCCACCGCATCGGCCATCCGCATCAATATCAGGGCGCTCCCGCCCATCGCATGCACGCGAAGATAGTGATCCTCGGTTTCGAGCGCGATGATGTCGCCGCGGATCTCCGGTGGCAGCCGGCCGAGCAGCGCGGACGGAAAGCTGGCGGGGATCGCCTCATTTGCTGATGCCGGAGGCGGCGGCGCATGGTCGGGCGCCTCCACCTCGTCGACCATGGGCGAGCGGGGCATCGTCGCATAGACGATCAGCAGTTGAACGATCGCGACCGCCGCGAACAGCGCGGGCAATTGCTGGGGCATGAAGACGCGGCCGGGCTGAACGAACGACATCGCCCACGCCACCACGAAGGTCATCGGCAATGCGGAGACCAGGGCGACGGTGCCGATCCGGATCGCGCCGCCGCGAAACCGCGTGACCGGAAGCGCGGCGCCTGCTGCGACGGGGGCCACCACGCCCGCCACCGTCAGCCCGAGCCAGAATGCGTAGCGGGTGACGATGGGGAAGGCGGGGTAGGAGCCGAAGGGGCCTGCGAAGCCGAGGAGCAGGCCCACCGGTATCGCGGCCAGCACTGGCCTCCATCTCTCCCAGGAAGGGCGTTGGCGCTGCGTGAACTGCATGCTTCCCACATTGGCGAAAAAGCCGACGCTATTGGCGAAATCCCGGCTTGTCGATGCGGCGGCACCCGGCGGATGTCGATCGCGGCCGGCGCGATCCGCGCCCTGAAGCATGCCCGAGATGGAGACCGAAGATGAATGACCTGATGAGGCTCGCCCTGGCGGCCGCCTTTGTCGCCCCGGCGGCGGTCGCCGCAGAGCCCGCGACGTCGATCGCCATGAGCTGCGACGCGGAAGCGGCTGCCGCGCGCAGCGAGCCCCCGAACCTTCACGGCAATTGGGATTTTCTGATGGATGTGGGGGGAACGCCCAGTTTCGGGCTGTTGTCGATCGGCTTGGTCGATGGCGGCTATGGCGGATCGCTGACCCCGGTGCGGACCGCGCCCGTCGTGCTGCGCGGGATCACCATGACCGGCGACGCCATCCACATGGTCGTCGCCTCCCGCGAGGGTGACGTCCTGTTCGACGGCAGGCTGTCCGCCAAAGGCGACCGCATGTGCGGCACCGTGACCTATCATAATGGCCACAGATTCCCGATGGCGGCGCAGAAGCGGCCTTCGGCGTACCAGCCGCAGCCCCGGCCCTAGCCGTCGAACGCGATCACCCCGGGGGCACCCACGAACAGCCGGAAATCGGCGATGCGCCGGACGATGCGCCAGGTGCCATTGTCGCGGCGCCAGCTGTCGCGATATTCGCCGCTGGTGTCGAACCAGTTGGCTGCGCCATCGCCGGCGCCGATATGGCGCGCCTGGACATAGCAGGCGCTGACCGGCATCGCCGGATCGCCAAGGTCGATGATGAGGCTGCCCAGCAAATGCTGCGAGGGGCCGCAACGATCGAGGTAGCGCCGGAACATGGCCCTTAACTCTGCCAGCCCGGCTCCCGTCCGCCCCTCGCCATAGTCGAACCGGACATCCTCGGCGAAAACGCCGTCGAGCCCGTCCCATTGCCTGGTGTCGAGCAGGCGGGCGAAGCGCCCGAGCTGGTCCGATACCGCCGCGCGGATATCCGCCGCCCCCTCCACCAACGCCTCCGTCAATGCGCTTCGCCGATTTCGAGGATCGAACAGACCGTGTCGAGGCCGAGGACGTGCGCCACGCGGCCGCTGGCGATGAAGGATGCGACGCACTGGCTCAGATCGACGATTTCCTCGTCGCTGAATTGCGCCTTCGCGATCGTCCAGAAGGTCTCGTCGCGCGCGAGCCCCTGCGGATCCTGGCAGAAGCGTTCGGCATATTCGATCGCGATCCGCTCGCGGTCGCTATAGCCCGGATAGGTCCGCCAGTTCGTGACGTTCCGGTAGAATTCCTCGTCGGGCGCCGCGCCATTCTCGATCACCGTCTGCGACGCGTCGATCGACTGGGCATCATAGAAGTCCCTGAGATCGCGCTTGGCGCGAAAGGCGCGGCAGACCATGCAGCCGTTGATATCGGCGGTGCGTGCGCGTGCGCCCTCGAAAACCCGCAGCGGCAATCGGGTCTTGCGATACACCGCCTGCGAGAAATTCTTCGACGCCGCGACCATCTCGCCCGAAAAATAGTCGCCGAGCGAGGAAAACGGATCGGGATTATCCTCGGGTATCGCCACGCGCATCGTCTCTCTCTCTCCTTCATTGGGTGAACGCATTTGGAAAGGCGATGCGCGCCTAACCCTCCAGGATCGCCATTTCATAGCTCTGGCAAACCGGATCCATCGTCAGCATGCCGCGCCCGACGAGCTGGACCTGGTTCAGCCAGGCGAGTGTCGGATGGGCGGGGTCGATCTCGATCTGGCCCGTCAGCATGATGGGCGCTTCGCCGCGCAGATGCGCCGCCATGTCGCCCACCGAGACATATTGGAAAAAGAAGGGTGTTCCGTCTCCGGCCTTCAATGCCATGCGGACGGTGACGTGCGCCGCGTGCGGCCCCTGCAGATAGCTTCCCATGCCGACGCTCAGGCTGACCATGCCCAGCGCGTCGTTGCGCCATTCCACCCGGCCGAGCCGCGCCGCCAGCCGGGTCGCGATCGGCCCGGCATGACTGACCGAGAAGTCGGGAAAGACGTCGAGGGTACCGAACGGACGCAGCTTCATTGTCATATCTCCGGCACTCCATCCTTCGCCGGCCGCCCGGCCGTGCGTTTCACCATCGCCATATGCCGGTACGGCACGCGCCGCACCGGCGACCGAAACCGCGCAAAGGCCCCCGCCCAGGCTTCGCAGAAGCTGGCGCCTGTCAAGCTGTTCCATGCCCGCTTCCCATCTGCCTGGCTTCGCTACGATGCTTCCGCGCCCCCGGCACCCCTGGGGGAACCGTACAGGCCGCACGCACACTCAATAGACATCGAGCTTTAGCTTCAACTCGCCTTCGGTGCTGGAGCGGATCGGCGGACGGGGCTGGGGGAGCCGGGGCTCTTTCGTCGGGCGACACGGTCGGGGAGGCGTGAGAGGGCCGCGTTGGTGCCCCACTGGCCGATCGCTGCGCGCGCCTATCTGCATGGCGAAGCTGACGGAAATTACGGCGCCACTTTACTAAATAGCCGAATTAAGTCATCGCCTTGAGGTCAGGTCGGCTCCTGTAAGGGGATGTCCGGCAAGAGCTAGTCGAGGCCTGCGGGCCATGTATTCATGCCGCATTTATTAAACTGGCATCGAAATTCCACCGTAGTTCAGCGGCGGCCAGGTTTGGTTTCGGCCGTTGCGCTTGGCTTCATACAAGGCCGTGTCGGCAGAAGAGATCAGATCCTCCAGGGAAATATCGGAGACCGTGGCGGAGGCGACGCCGAAACTCGCGGTCACGACCGTGGATCGCCCCGCGCTTTCGTTGGGAATACGGAGCGCGGCAATCGCCTGCCTGATCCTCTCCGCGACCGGGATCGCATCGGCGATTCCGGTATTCGGGAGCAGAACCAGGAATTCCTCGCCGCCGCAGCGCACCGCTAAATCATCGCTGCTCCGCAATTCAGCGACGGTGCAGGCTCCGATCTGCTTCAGGCAGGTGTCTCCCGCAGGGTGACCATAGAAATCATTGAATCCTTTGAAGTGATCGATGTCCATCATGATGACCGAAACGGGTGATCGCGCCGCCTCGCCCCCTTTCCAGATTTCGGCGCCGCGCGTATCGAGAAAGCGCCGGTTCGCGAGGCCCGTCAGTGCATCGTGGTTCGCTTCCGCGTTCTTCGCCTCAACCCTCAATCCATCGAGCACGGATTGAAGATAAGCCAGGCGAAAATCGCCCTCGCGCTGGAAGTTCGAATTCAAGGTCATCCACGCGCAAGAGAGAAGGAGCATGCCTTGCGTGAATGCGATCGGCGTTGCCATGTGGTGCGCTGCCGGCGCCCCTGTCACGTGCACTGCGGCTATCGACAGCGGCAACAACGCGCAGATAAATAAGGAAACGCCTATCGCATAATGATGGGCAAGCCGTTGCGATGTATTTGCATACATCGAAAGCATCACCAGGAAATACAAGTATTGAGATGAATAGGCGGATTCCGTGAAGAAATAAATGATCGAAACCTGTAGCGCAATCGCGACGGGAATGGATGCGGCCGCCAGCTCGCGGATTGCCTTGCGAGGCCGTCTTTGCAGCAGGGCATAGACGAAGATCATCCACGGGGTCAGAATCAGAAAGTGGATCGCGAGCGCGAGCCGCAGAGTGTCTCGCGCGAGCAGATAGTCGCCGGCAAGAAAGAAATTGTAGATAAGGATCGTCTTGAGCGTCATCACCCGCAGGAGTTCGGCGCGGCTGTCTCGGGTATCGTCTTCGAACCGAGCTTCAAGCCACCCTGGAAAAGTCGAATTTTTCCGGCCGCCCCGAATAAGGCCTTCTATGGATTCGATGGAGATTGTTTGCGCTGCCATGGCGCACTCTTTTTTATTTTTCTGATTAATATCTCAATAAAGTCAGTAAGTGGCTGATATACGTGCCTTATAAATAGTTCGGTCAATTCTGGGACTCGCAACCGCCATCTGCGTCCGAGCGTGGAGCCGAAGCGCCCGAAAAGCGACCATCCGTTGTTGTGTGGATAGTTGCCGGGCGGCAAGCGCCCCGGTAGCGGCCGAAGGGCGGCCTTTGTAAGAAGGCCGGAACCCGGCGTTGAAGGTGTTCCGTGGCCATATCGTCGCAAAGCAAAATCTTTCTGGTTCGGCATGGTGAAACCGAGTGGAACGCCGCTGGCCGCTTTCAAGGCAAACGCGACTCTCGGCTGACCGAGAGGGGCGTGGCACAGGCAGAGGCATATGGAAGGCAGCTTGCGGCGACATCGGTCGGGATAGACACGTTGGTCGCAAGCCCATTGGGGCGAGTGCGCGAAACCACTGTCATAATCAGATCTTTCGGGAAATTTCCTGAAGCACAGTGGGGTGCTCGAATTTCAGAGGTCTCGGTTGGCTCGTGGCACGGCCTGACACATATAGACATTGATGCTCAGTGGCCGGGGTTGCTGAACGGAACGACTCCATTCGACTGGTTCTTTCGATCGCCTGATGGCGAAAGCTACGAAACTGCCTTGGCGCGAGTGAGCCAGTGGCTGGATAGCGTGCACGGTGTCGTGCTTGCCGTGTCCCATGGCTTGATAGGCCGTCTCATTCGGGGGGCTTATCTCAATTTGACCAAGGATCATGCTCTCGCTTTGCCGGTTCCGCAGGACGTAATCTGGCAGTTGGCCAATGGGTGCATCGAACCTATCCACGTTACCTGACACGCATCGCGAATGCCCGCTGCCAGAGGATATCGAGTCCAAGCTGCCTGTCGCAAAACCACACGGTTTGAGTATGCTAAGAGCGGACCGACCGGAGGCGCCCCAGACTGCGCCGTTCATCGCCAATCCGAGGCGGCTTTATTGCTGACATTGGCGATAGCCGTAGGATTGATGGTATCAATGTGCAGGTGAGGCATCGCAATTGGAGGGAAGCGGAGATGAGAGGGTGCCTTTACGTTGGTGGCCTGATCATCATTTTGATAGCGGTGGGCATCTATTTCATTTCTCCGCGCCCCACTCATGATGAGGTGGAACTAAAGGCGGTCGCGGCTGAGTCCCTCCGGCTGATGGCGGCTTACCCGCAGCAATATGTTGATGTTCCGGCAGATAAGTGGCCGCCTGCGATCGCCGCCCTGAAGCCTCTGTCGGTCACCGTCCGTGACGGGATGGTGGATATCCCCACAAAGCCAGGCTTTGACGGCGGCTGGGGGTATGGCTTCGCATTGGATAAGCGAGACCTCACCATGCTTGTGGAGTGCTGGTCGGAACTGGGCCACGGCGTATATTGGCACGGCCCCTGCTGATCAAAACTCCATAGGGTGCGTCGTCGCTCAGGTTCTGGCTCGGGCGGCGTCCACTTTGGCCGAGATCCAGCATCGCGCCACTTTAAGGCAAGCGAGCGCGGGGGCCAGCGCGCAAACCACGACGGTTCTCCGCCGCGACTGATCAATAAAGGAATGACGGCTTTTGGGGGGGCGCCGATCGGCGCAAGGAAAGCCCCAATTAGTGAGCGAAGCGGTCATCATCACTATCATGGACGAACGGCCGCTTTTGGGCGTGCTGACTTGAAGCTGGAATGTCTGAGAATAGGGCGCATAGCGGTCACGGTATGGTTGCTGTTCGAACGTCCGCACCCAGATGTGGAGCGCGCTATCCGTAACACGACCGACCGCCATCAGCCGGCTGCCGCGGTTCCTTTCTCCCGACGCGCACGATATGCGGTTGAAAGCGCCGCGGCTTTATCGAGGGCAACGGGGGAGGGGCGAAACATGGACGACAGGAACCAGGCGGCTTCGGATTTGCTCCATGCGCACTGGATGAACGGCACCCGCATCGACGGACTGCCGCCGGCGTTGCGTCCGGCCGACGAAGCGCAGGGCTATGCGATCCAGAAGTTGATCGAACGCCGCAGCGCGGAACCGCTTTTCGGCTGGAAGATCGCGGCGACCAGCGCGGCGGGGCAGGCGCATATCCAGGTGACGAACCCGCTCGCCGGCCGGCTCCTGTCCGAACGCGTGCTGGACGATGGCGGCACCTGCGTGCTGGCCACCAATCTGATGCGGGTCGCCGAACTCGAATTCGCATTCCGGATGGGCGATACGCTGGCGCCGCGCGCCGATCCCTATTCGCCGCAAGAGGTTCTCGATCGCGTCGAAACGCTGCACCCGGCCATCGAGATACCGGACAGCCGGTTCGACCATTTCGAACGCGTGGGCGCGGCGCAGATCGTCGCGGACAATGCCTGCGCCCATTATTTCCTGCTCGGCGCGGCATCGCTGCCCGAATGGCGCGCGATGGACCTGGCGGCGCATGCGGTGACCGGCATCATCAACGATACCGAAATCCATCACGGCATCGGCCGCAACGTGCTGGGCGATCCCAGGATCGCACTCGCCTGGCTGGCCAACCGGCTGTCCAGTCTCGGCCTGGCGCTCAAGGCCGGCCAGGTCGTCACCACCGGCACCTGCGTCGTCCCAATGGCGATCGAGGCGGGCGATCGGGTGCGCGGGGATTTCGGTGCGCTGGGAACGGTCTCGCTCTCGATCGCTTGAACCGTGGCCGAGGGACTAGAGTTTGATCCATCTGAGTCGAAACACCAACCATCTTGTCATTCCCGCGTTCCCGGGCACGACGATGTTCTAACTCGCTGGAAGTAGTCATCTGAACCTTGAGGTAGTCCCCGGATTGGCAGCTTCGCGCCCTCATTTCCGACATTAGTCCTGGCGCTGAGCGATCCCGAAAGCCGCCGTTCGCTCAGGTGCGCCCTGACGGCAGCTGTTGGGTAGGAAAACCGACATTCACCCCGCGACAGGTTCCTGTGCAGCGCGGTTTATAAGATTGTGCTTCGTCTGAGTGTCGTCGGGTTTCATCAGCAGTAAATCCAAGTCCCTATGCTGTCGCTGCAGCTCAGACTGGACCCACGGGTGCCTTAGAATGGCATCTTCAACACTCTGCGTGAACGCCGCGCCCTGCACGGCTCGCCCGGCACAGAGGTCAGCGGCTTCATACGCGCGGAGGGATGCCAAAACCGCATTCTGAACATCGCCACCAGCGGCATAGAGAAGAGCATAGATTGTGCAGGCAATCGCGTCTGCGTAAATGAGATCGGACAGGTCAGCACAATCGTCTTCGTCGGGAATTGCAGCGATGAGCTGTGCTTCGAGCTCTGCCACGTCGCCTATGTCACAGCCGACAGCACACTCGCTCAACCGATCCACGGCGAAACGTACAAGGGTTGTATCGATACCGTTCGCCTGTGATGCTGCCGTCAAACGCGTTGCGCAAGCCGTGGCAAACGCCACTCCCGCCTGCCGCGGAATCGAGGCCAAATTGCCGGCTAGAGCGGTTAGATTATGCGTGAGTGGGTCTGCGATCACGCCCCTCGTTATAGCGTAAGCGCGACGACCGCTAATGAGGCCTTATCTGACTGACAGGACTCGGCACTCGTCAACGGCTTGCGGAACGACCGGAGTTGGGTGGTTAAGCGACAGGCGGCTTTCAGGTTCGAAACCCCGTTAGCCGCCGTTCGGCTTAGCGGAGCGCAGGTCGTATCCGCACTTAGAACAGATCGCATCGGGCACTGGTTTGCCCGCGACGCCCAGCGGACCACAGTGCGGCCCGATGGTATAAGGCGACTTACCACAGCGCGGACACGCGACTGTTAGCCCAAGGAATAGCTGGAGAAGCACAGCTGCGCCGAATATATACCACCCGATTATCCCGCGCCCACTGTCGGCGACCATGAACCAGATGATGCCAGTCGATGCCAGCAGGAGCGGCAGTGACAAGACAAGCGAGTAGGCGCGGATGCGAACCATTTCCCAACCCTGCACCAAATTCGGCATGTCCGCTATCGAGGAACCGCCAATGACGGACCGGTGTCCATAATTGGGGCGTTAGCTGCCACGTGGTCACGCCGTCTCGCGAATGGCAGCTATCTCTATCAGCGCCCCAAAAGCGGCCTGTCGGAAACCGGCCCAGAAGTTTCCATCATAGGTGTCCCCGCGTTCGCGGAAATGAAGACGAGTTAATCTAGCTGGATCAGGCTCTAACGACTTACTGCCCGAAGCCCGCCTCGTTCGCGATCCGCGTCGCTTCGCGCGCGGCGGCCAACAGCGCGCCGGCCTTGGCCTCGCATTCGCGCTGTTCATAGGCGGGGTCCGAATCCGCGACGATGCCCGCGCCGGCCTGGACGTGCATCATGCCGTCCTTCACCACCGCGGTGCGCAGCACGATGCACGAATCCATCGATCCGTCGGGCGAGAAATAGCCGACGCCGCCGGCATAGGCGCCGCGCCGTTCACTCTCCAGCTCGGCGATGATCTCGCATGCGCGCACCTTGGGTGCGCCGCTGACCGTGCCCGCCGGGAACCCCGCGAACAGCGCGTCGAGCGCGTCCTTCGCCGGATCGAGCCGGCCGACCACGTTCGATACGATGTGCATGACATGGCTGTAGAATTCGACGGTGTAGCTGTCGGTCACCGTCACGCTGCCCGCCTCGGCGACGCGGCCGACATCGTTGCGGCCCAGGTCGAGCAGCATCAGATGCTCGGCGCGTTCCTTGGGATCAGCGAGCAGGCTGGCGCGGTTCTCGGCATCCTCGGCGGCGGTCTTGCCGCGCGGCCGCGTGCCCGCGATCGGCCGGATCGTCACTTCACCGTCGCGCGCGCGCACCAGGATCTCGGGCGATGATCCGATCAGCGCGAAACCGGGCATGTCGAGATAATAGAGGAAGGGGGAGGGGTTGATCCGCCGCAGCGCGCGATACAGGTCGAAGGGCGGCTGCGCGAAGGGCGTGGTGAAGCGCTGCGCCAGCACCACCTGAAAGATATCGCCCGCCGCGATATAATCCTTGGCGCGCGCGACCATCTCCGCATAGCGGCCGGGCGCAAGCGTCGGGACCAGTGCGATCTCGTCCACGGACGAGGTGCCTGCCGCGCCGGCGGGTTCGGCCCGCGTCGAGGGAAGCGGCTGGGCCAGTTTCGCGGCGGTCGCGCCGATCCGGTCCTCGGCATCCGCGATCTTGCGGTCGATCGATCCCGGGGCGTCGGGCCAGACCGGCGCCACCAGGAACAACTCGTCGGTCAGCCGGTCGAACACCAGGATCACCGTCGGGCGGACGAAGATCATGTCGGGCAGCGAAAGCGGATCGGCCTCGGGGCGGGGCAGGCGCTCGACCAGCCCGATCGTCTCATAGGCGAAATAGCCGACCAGGCAGGCGAGCGCGCCGGGCAGTTCGGCGGGCATGTCCATCCGGCATGCGGCGACCAGCGCGCGCATGGCGTCGAGCGTGCCAGCGCCCGCGGGTTCGAACGCCTCGCGATCGGTCTGCCACAGCCGGTTGATCTCGGCGCCGTCGCCATCGGCGCGGAAGACAAGGTCGGGCGCCAGCCCGATCAGGCTGTGGCGGCCGCGCGTCTCGCCGCCCTGCACCGATTCGAGCAGGAAATCGCCGCGGCCCGGCTCGAACAGCTTGAGTGCCGCCGAAACCGGGGTGTCGGTGTCCGCGATCTGGCGGCGCCAGATCAGGCCGGGGCGGCCTGATTCGAGCGCCGCGCGTGCCTGCGCGCTCACTGGCTCCCGGCGCCGGAAAGCTCGCGCTTCAGCTTGGCTTCCGCCCCCGGATTGCGCTTGACGCCGGTCTCGGCCTTGATCGCGCCGGTGAATTGCGCGGCATATTCCTCGCCGACCAGCCGGCTGAATTCGGCCTGGAGCTGCGGGATCAGATTGGGTTCGCTCTTCACGTCGCCCGGTATGATCTTGTCGAGCCAGACGATGTACCAGCCCTGATTGGCCGGCGCTTCGAGCCGCTTCGCCGATTTCTCCTTCATCGAGAACATCAGCGCCAGCGGCGGCGGCACGCGCTGGCCGCCCTGGGCCAGATCGCGGCGACGACCGCCGATCGGTTGCGGCGCGGGCAGGGTGACGCCGGTCTCGCGCAGCGCCTGGGCCAGCGGAACGCCCTTGGCGACCTTGGCGATCACCGCGTCGGCGATCGTGCGCGCCTGCTTTGCGGCCCGGTCGCGCTCGAACTCGGCGACGACCTGCGCCTTGATCTGCGCCAGCGGACGCGGCGCCGCGGCGATGATGCGATCGAGCTTGGCCAGCGCGAATTCGCGATCGGGTACGACGGTCTCGACCGCCGGATCGTCATCGGTCTGCGCTTCGAACATCGGCTCGATGAAGCGGGCGAAGCGCGGATCGGGCTGCATCGCCGGATCGTCGGGATTGGCGCCGGTCGCGGTGATCGGCGGCGTGGTCACCGGGATCAGGCCGTTCGCCTTCACCACTTCGTCGAAGGTCGATCCGGCATCGACCTGTTCCTGCACCTTGGCGGCCAGGTCGGCGAGGGTGGCGGCCTGCTTCTCGACCTTCACCGCTTCCAGGATCTCGCCGCGCACCGCGGCAAGCGGCTTGGCCGGGATCGAGGTGATCGTATCGACGCGCACGACATGCCAGCCGAGCCCGGAGCGCTGCAACGGCGCGACGCCGCCCTGCGGCAGCGCGAATGCGGCGGCGGCGATCGCGGGGGAGCTCAGCTTGGTATAGGCGGCGGCGGTCTGCGCCTTGAGCGCCACCGGCTCCAGCCCGGCCTGTTTCGCGGCGTCGGCAAAGCTCGTGCCCGCCTTCACCTTGGCTTCGAAGGCCTGCGCGGCTTTCTGGTCCTGCAGGATCACCTGCGACAGGTCGCGTGTCTCGCTCGCGGCATAACGGGCCGCGTTGTCCTTGTAATATTTGGCGATGTCGGCCTCGTTCGGCACCACCTTGCCGCCGAGCGTCGACAGGCCGAACGGCGCGTAACGGATCACGCGGCGCTCGGGCACCGTGTAGCGCGCGACGTTGCGGCTGTAATAGGCGGCGATCTCCTGATCGCTCGGCGCGGCGCCCTTGGGCATCGCGCTGGAGGGGATCAGCCCGACCACGCCGTTGCGCGATTCGAGCGACAGCGCCGCATAGGGACGCGCGACGCCCGCGGGCATCCGCGCCGCGCCCGATACGGGCACCAGCAGCTGGCGGGTCAGCAGGTCGGTGGCGATGTCGCCGCGCAGTTGCGCCTCGTTGATCCGGCGCTGGCCGATCACCTGGAGGAAAGTGTTGCGATCGAACACGCCGGTCGGGCCGAAAAAGGCGGGGATGCTGGCGATTTCGCCGTCGACCAGCCGCTTGCTGACCCGGATGCCCTGGTCATGGCCGAATTTCTCGAGCGCGGCGACGTTGATGATCTGTTCCAGCGTGGCTTCGAATCCGCCGCCGGCGATGAAATTGGCCATGTCGAGCGTGGGCTGCTGCTGGCGCTCGATGTCGATGCGATTGTCGACGCGCTGCTTCACTTCGACCGAATCGATATCGCGATTGCCGACCTCGGCGATGGTCGATCCGCCGCTGAGCACGCCGCTGCCGCCGCCGAAGCTCGACGATCCGGTGATGTCGCCCGCCGCGAAGGCGATGCCGACCAGCGCGATGAAGATGAAGCTGATCGCCAGCCCGAGCTTCGAATTGAAGATAGAGCGGAGGAAGGTGATCATGCGCTGGGGGCTCTTCGCTAATGCGGGGATGTAAGCGGACGCATTAGAGCGAGGCGCTTTCCACGGCAAGGCATCGGCGATATGGCGCCCCGCGAACCGACAAAGGAGACTATCGTGGCGTTGCGCAAGCTGGTGGCCGGCAATTGGAAGATGAATGGCGACCGCGCCGCGCTGAGCGAGCTCGATACGATCGATGCCGCTGCGGACGCGCATCCCGGCGTCGATGTCGCGATCTGCCCGCCCTTCACGCTGATCGTGCCCGCGACCGAACGTGCGCCCGGCCTCGCCATCGGTGCGCAGGATTGCCATGCCGCCGCATCGGGCGCGCATACCGGCTGCATCTCCGCCGCGATGCTCAGGGACGCCGGCGCGCGTTTCGTCATCGTCGGCCATAGCGAGCGCCGCACCGACCAGCATGAAACCGACGCGGAGGTCCGCGCCAAGGCCGAGGCCGCGATCGCCGCCGGGCTGGTCGCGATCCTGTGCGTGGGTGAGACCGAGGCGGAGCGCGATGTGGGCAGGGCGCTCGACGTCGTCCGCGGTCAGCTCCAGGGCTCGATTCCCCCGATCGGCACCGGCGCGACTTTGGTCGTCGCTTACGAACCCGTCTGGGCGATCGGCACCGGCCGCACGCCGTCGACCGCCGATGTCGCGGAAATGCACGCGGCGATCCGCGCCAGCCTGGGCGATCTGCTCGGCGAGGAGGGGGCCGCGGTGCGCATTCTCTACGGCGGCTCGGTCAAGCCTTCCAATGCCGCGGAGCTGATGGCGGTGGCCGATGTCGATGGCGCGCTGGTCGGCGGGGCCAGCCTCAAGGCCGCCGATTTCGAGCCGATCATCGCCGCGGCTGCGCTATAAGTTGAACTGCGGCCCTCCAGGGGCTACAGGCGCGCTTTCGACTTCCTGACGGTTCGGCACACATCCATGTTTACCTTCCTGCTCGTTCTCCACGCCATCATCGCCGCTGCGCTCGTGACGGTGATTCTCATGCAGCGCTCGGAGGGCGGCGGCCTCGGCATGGGCGGTAGTCCGTCGGGCCTGATGTCCGCGCGCGGCGCCGCCGATTTCCTGACGCGGGCGACCACCATCCTCGCGTCGCTGTTCGTGGCGATGTGCATCCTGCTCGCGACTTTGGCGTCGATGCGCTCGAACGGCGGGGATATCGATACCTCGCTCGCCCGTCAGCCTTCGGCGCCTGCGGGTCAGGTCGCGCCGGTCGACAATGGCGCGGTGCCGGCGCCCGCGCCGACCGATCCGCTTGCCGGCGCCGCCGCAACGCCGACGCCTGCTCCGGCCGCCGCGACACCCGCCGAAACGCGGCCCGCCCGGCCCGCGCCGCGCTCGACCGATCCGGTCTCGCGCAATACGCCGCCACCTGCCGCCAATGTGGCGACTCCGGTGCCGGCGCGTGTCACGCCGCCGGCCGTCGTTCCGGTCGCGCCGCCGGCCAGCAACGGCTCCGCGCCAAGCAACTGAAATCGTTCGTGTTCGTCCGACCTCGGCGCTTTTTTGCGCCGGGATCGGATTCGCGCGCTTGCCGTCAACGCATAACCGAGGCTAAGCCTTTTCTCCCATGGCGCGGTTCATTTTCATCACCGGCGGCGTGGTCTCCTCGCTTGGCAAGGGTCTCATGGCGGCAAGCCTTGCCGCCCTCCTCCAGGCGCGCGGCTACAAGGTCCGTATTCGCAAGTTCGATCCCTATCTGAACGTCGACCCAGGGACGATGTCGCCCTATCAGCATGGCGAAGTCTATGTGACCGACGACGGGGCGGAAACCGACCTCGATCTCGGCCATTATGAGCGCTTCACCGGCGTTCCAGGCCGTCAGTCGGACAATGTCACCTCAGGCCGGATCTATCAGCAGATCATCGCCAAGGAGCGGCGCGGCGACTATCTCGGCGCCACCGTCCAGGTGATTCCGCACGTCACCGACGCCATCAAGGAATTCGCGCGCGCCGACACCGACGATCTCGATTTCGTGCTGTGCGAGATCGGCGGCACGGTGGGCGACATCGAATCGCTGCCGTTCATGGAGGCGATCCGCCAGCTTAGGAACGATCTCGGCCGCGGCAATTCGATCTTCGTCCACCTCACGCTGGTGCCGTACATCGCGGCGGCGGGCGAACTCAAGACCAAGCCGACCCAGCACAGCGTCCGCGACCTCACCTCGCTCGGTATCCAGCCCGACGTGCTCGTCTGCCGCTGCGACCGGCCGCTGCCCGATGGCGAGCGCGCCAAGATCGCGCTGTTCTGCAACGTCCCCAAGGAAGCCGTCATTCCCGCGCTCGACGCCAGCAGCATCTATGCGGTGCCGCTGCGCTACCATGACGAAGGGCTGGACGAGGCGGTCCTTTCCGCCTTCGGCATGGAGGCGAAGGGCGAGCCCGACCTCAGCCGCTGGACCGAGATCATCGACCGGCTGGAAAATCCGGAAGGCGAGGTGACGATCGGCGTGGTCGGCAAATATGTCGGCCTGCTCGATGCCTACAAGTCGCTCCACGAGGCGCTCGTCCACGGCGGCATCGCCAACCGGGTG
>JASBTC010000446.1 GCA_030148625.1 Sphingobium sp.
GTTCAGGGCAATCTCGATCCGCTGGCGCTGATCGCGGGCGACGAGACGCTGGAGCGTGCGGCGCGGCGGGTCCTTGCCGCCTTCGCCGATCGTCCCCATATCTTCAATCTCGGCCACGGCATCCTGCCCGACACGCCCATCGCGCATGTCGAGCAGCTCCTGGCGATCGTGAGGGGCGCGACGCGATGAGCGAAATGGCCGGTTTCCTGGGGGCAGCGACGCTCTGGGTGAAAGCGGCGCATGTCATCTTCGTCATTTTCTGGATGGCGGGCATGTTCATGCTCCCGCGCTTCTTCATCTATCATCAGGAAGCGGCACCGGGATCGCCCGAGGATGCCCGCTGGATCGAACGTGAGACGCGGCTGAGGCGGATCATCATCAATCCCTCGATGATCGTCGTGTGGGTGCTGGGGCTGACCCTGGCGGTCAATGCCGATGCCTTTTCGCAGGGCTGGTTCCATGCGAAGCTCCTCGCGGTCATCGCGCTCAGCGGCTATCACGGATGGATGGTCGGCTATGCGAAGAAGCTGGCCAAGGGCGAACGCCCGCTTCCCGAACGGAGATTGCGGTTGCTCAACGAAGTGCCGGGGATCGCCGCGGCGGTCATCGTCATCCTCGCGGTTGTCCGCCCGTTCTAAAATCTGGCCTTTCCGAATCCGGCGGCCGTTCCGAAGCTGGTCGCTTGACTTGAGCCGGAGCGCCGCTTAACCCTTCCCGCGAATTTCGTCCTCGGCCGTCCGTGCACGAGCGACTCCCCTTCAAAGCCGTTCCGCCAACACGGACATCCCAACCATCACCCGAATACCAATCGGACTCCATTCATGCATCTCAAAGAACTCAAGAAGAAATCCCCCGCTGAACTCGTCGAAATGGCCGAGGAACTCGGTGTCGAGGGCGCGTCCACATTGCGCAAGCAGGACCTGCTCTTCGCCATCCTCAAGGTCGAAGCCGAGAACGGCACCCAGATCATGGGCATGGGCACGATCGAAGTGCTCCAGGACGGCTTCGGCTTCCTGCGCAGCCCCGAAGCCAATTACCTGGCTGGCCCCGACGACATCTACATCTCACCCAACCAGGTCCGCAAATTCGGCCTGCGCACCGGCGAGACCGTGGAAGGAGAGATTCGCGGCCCCAAGGACGGCGAGCGCTATTTCGCGCTGACCCGCCTGATCTCGGTCAATTTCGACGATCCCGACGCCGTGCGTCACCGCGTCAATTTCGACAATCTCACGCCGCTCTATCCCGAGCAGAAGCTCAATCTCGATACGCTCGACCCGACGGTCAAGGACAAGTCGGCCCGCGTGATCGACATCGTCTCGCCGCAGGGCAAGGGCCAGCGCGCCCTGATCGTGGCGCCGCCGCGCGTCGGCAAGACCGTGCTGCTCCAGAACATCGCCAAGGCGATCACCGACAAACATCCTGAAGTCTTCCTGATCGTCCTGCTCATCGACGAGCGGCCCGAGGAAGTGACCGACATGCAGCGCTCGGTGAAGGGCGAGGTGATCTCCTCGACCTTCGACGAGCCCGCGCAGCGCCACGTCCAGGTCGCCGAAATGGTGATCGAAAAGGCGAAGCGCCTGGTCGAGCACAAGAAGGACGTCGTGATCCTGCTCGATTCGATCACACGTCTCGGCCGCGCCTACAACACCGTGGTGCCCAGCTCCGGCAAGGTGCTGACCGGCGGTGTCGACGCCAATGCGCTGCAGCGCCCGAAGCGCTTCTTCGGCGCCGCGCGCAACATTGAGGAAGGCGGATCGCTCTCGATCATCGCCACCGCGCTGATCGATACTGGCAGCCGCATGGACGAAGTGATCTTCGAGGAATTCAAGGGCACCGGCAATTCCGAGATCGTGCTCGACCGCAAGGTGGCGGACAAGCGCATCTTCCCGGCGCTCGATGTCGGCAAGTCCGGCACCCGCAAGGAAGAGCTGCTGGTCGACAAGAGCAAGCTTTCCAAGATGTGGGTGCTGCGCCGGATCCTCATGCAGATGGGCACCATCGACGCGATGGAGTTCCTGCTCGACAAGATGAAGGATTCGAAGACCAACGAAGACTTCTTCGATTCGATGAACCAGTAATCCAGCTGCGCGTTTCGGGGGCACGATGATCGATATTCTCGCACTTTCGGCGGCGGCGGCCGGCTCGATCGGTTCACCGGTCGATATCTGGCACCACATCGTCGCCGATTTCTCGAACATCGGGCATCCCGCACAGATGGCCGCGTTCGTCCAGGTGTTGATGATCGACATCGTGCTGGCGGGCGACAATGCCATCGTCGTCGGCGCGCTGGCCGCCGGACTGCCGGCCGAGCAGCGCAAGCGCGTCATCATGATCGGTATCATCGCCGCTCTGGTTCTGCGGATCGCCTTCGCATTGGTGGTGAGCTGGCTGCTCGGCATCATCGGCCTGATCTTCGCGGGCGGCGTGCTGCTGCTCTGGGTCGCATGGAAGATGTATCGCGAGCTTCATCCCGCGGGCAGCGGCGATTCGCCCGAGATCCACGGCGACCAGCATTCGGGCGTCCGCCCCGCCAAGAGCTTCGCGGCCGCGGCCTGGGCGGTCGCGCTCGCCGACGTCTCGATGAGCCTCGACAATGTGCTCGCGGTCGCCGGTGCGGCGCGCGCGCATCCCGGCATCCTGATCATCGGGCTGCTGCTGTCGGTGGTGCTGATGGGCATCGCCGCCAACATCATCGCCAAATATATCGAGCGCTATCGCTGGATCGCCTATGTCGGCCTGCTCGTCATCCTCTATGTCGCCGGCAAGATGATCTATGACGGCATCGTCGATCCGGGCGTGGGGCTGATCAGCCTGTTCTAATTCTGCTCCGCGGGGCGAAGCCTCTCGGTTTTCGGGCAAAGCGCGCGATTCACGGATCGCGCGCTTTGCTGTAGATTGAGCCGGTTCGGTCGAATCCGGCCGTCGCGTAAAGCCGCAGTGCAAAACGTTGCGGCCTGTTGGGGGTATCATGACGAAGCTGGAGGATCGCACTTTCCTGGCGCTGGTCGTCATGATCTCGATCGCGCTCGCCTGGGTGGTCGCGCCGTTCTTCGGCGCGATCCTGTGGGGGCTGGTCGCCGCCATCCTATTCGCGCCGCTCAATCATCGATTGATGCGCCGGCTTTCCGGACGGCGCAATATCGCGGCGCTGCTGACGTTGCTGGTGATCATCGCGATGGTCATCGTGCCGGCGATCCTGCTCGGCATTTTCCTGCTCCAGGAAATCTCCGCCATCTATGTGAAGATCCGCACCGGGCAGATCGATTTCGCGCTCTATTTCCAGGAGATTCAGCAGATCCTACCAGGTTGGGCGCGCAGCATGCTGCGCCGCCTTGGGCTCACCAATATCGGCGCGGTGCGCGAACTGATCGCGGCGGGCATCACCAGCAGCTTCCGGTCGCTTGCCGCCCAGGCTTTCCTGATCGGCCAGAGCGCCTTCGGCTTTCTCGTCGCGCTCGGCGTGATGCTCTATCTGCTTTTCTTCCTGCTGCGCGACGGCGAGGGCCTGGTCGCGCGGCTCCATGCCGCGGTGCCGCTGCGGCCGGAACAGAGCGCTGCACTGGCCGATCGGTTCGTCGCGGTGATCCGCGCCACCATCAAGGGCAGCGTGATCGTCGCGATCCTGCAGGGGACGATCGGCGGCATCGTGTTCGGCCTGCTCGGCATTCAGGGCGCACTGATCTGGGGTGTGATGATGGGTTTCCTGTCGCTGCTCCCGGCGATCGGCACCGGTCTGGTCTGGGTGCCGGTGGCGATATACCTGCTGGCGACGGGCGCGATCTGGCAGGGCATCGTACTCGTCTTTTGCGGGCTGTTCATCATCGGCATGGTCGACAATATCCTGCGCCCGATCTTGGTCGGCCGCGATGCGCGCATGCCCGATTATATCGTGCTGATCTCCACCCTGGGCGGGCTCGAGGTGTTCGGATTCAGCGGCTTCATCATCGGACCGGTGATCGCCGCATTGTTCATCGCGGCATGGGATATCCTGACCGAATCCCGAAAGGCGGAGCAGACGGTTTGATCGCTCGGCTGGCGCTCGCTGCGGCTGCGATGCTGTCGGCGCAGGCGGATGCCGCCCCGGCGGATCGTTCGCGCGGGATCTGGCGCAATCCGAGCAACAGCGTCCATATCCGTGCCCATCCCTGCGGGCAGACGATGTGCGGCACGGTGATCTGGGCGAGCGACAAGGCAAAGGCCGATGCGCGGCGCGGCGGGACCGAGGAACTGGTCGGCGCGCAGCTCTTCAGCGGCTTCGTTCAGGAGAAGAACGGCGTCTGGCGCGGCAAGGTGTTCGTGCCCGATATCGGCAAGAGTTTTTCGGGCACGATCACGGTGGTGGATGCGCGCACGCTCAAGGGGGCGGGCTGCCTGATCGGCCGGATCGGTTGCAAGTCGCAGGTGTGGACGCGCGTGGATACGCTGGAAAAATGAAGCTCGGAGCTGCGACGCGCTAATCCTTGACGCGGAAGGGATGATCCTGGTTTCGGTGAATGAAATCCGGGACATCGCGTAATCGTTCGGGGAAGGATTCCATCTCCCGCCAGCGGCTATGATTGAAGAACCGAAATCCAGCGTTCCAGAGCGCACGGACCTTGGCCCATTGTTCGCCGTCCGACTTCTTCGGGACCTTGAATCCGCGCCCCATCCAATGAAGCTCGCCCTCGCATTCCGGGCATCTGGTGCCGCCGCCTTCCGCAATCTTCCATGATTTACAGCAGTCGAAACATGCGTGCGGCCAAAGACATTCCGCACCACGGCGGTTCAAAGCCGCAGGCGTTACAGGGGTAATCCTGTTCCCGGTTCGGCGCCTGATTTCCATCCGCAGCGTCTTTGAAATTCCTGCCATGGGGCAATTCTAGCGATCAATGGCATGCACGCAAAGAATCGGAAGTAGCGCTCCGGTGCTTGCTCAGGGCAGCAGCACCGTCGCACCCAATGTCTTGCGCGATTCAAGTGCCCTGTGCGCTTCGGCTGCATCGGCAAGCGGATAACGCTGGCCGATCTCGATCTTCACCGCGCCCGAAGCGAGCATTTCAGCGAGCCTCTGCCATCCCTGCGCGCGATCGGCGGGCAATTCGATCCAGTCATAGACTGTCGGACGGTTGAGGAAGACCGATCCGGCACGCGCGAGCACCAATGGTGCGATCGGCGGAACGGGGCCGCTGGCATTGCCATAGCTGACGATGATCCCGCGCTTGGCGACGGAAGCCAGCGATGCGTCCCAGCTATCCTTGCCGACGCCGTCGAGCACGGCATGGGCACCGCGGCCGTTCGTGGCGTCGCGGACCGCCTCGGCAAGCGTGTCGAAACCGCCGTGAAGCGAGACATCGGCGCCGAGCCGCGTCGCGAGCGCGGCCTTTTCGGGGGTGCCGCTATGCGCGATCACATGTGCGCCGACCGCCTTGAGCCACTGGACGAGGATCGAGCCGACGCCGCCGGCGGCCGCATGGACGAGCACCGACTGGCCGGGTTCGACGCGTGCGCAACGCTCGACGAGAGACCATGCGGTGAGGCCCTTGAGCAAAGCCGCAGCCGCGGTCTCGGCATCGAGCGCGTCGGGCAGGGGAAAGCTGCGTACCGCATCGGCGACGACATGGGTCGCATAGCTGCCGTGCTTCGCGAAATAGGCGACTCGATCGCCCGGCGCGAAGCCGGTGACGCCTTCGCCGACCGCCTCGACGATGCCGGCACCCTCCGTGCCCAGCAATATGGGCGGCGGCGCCGGATAAAGGCCGGTCCGGTAATAGATGTCGATGAAATTGACCCCGACCGCCTGGTTGCGGATTCCCAGCTCGCCGGGCCCGGGGGAGGGCAGGTCGATGGTCTCGCGTTCGATCGCCTCGACGCCGCCGGGCTCGCGGACGATCAGTCTCCAGGCGGTGCTCATCCCAGCGTCTCCGCGAAGAAGGCAGCGGTCCGTTCGTCGGCGAGCCGGGCGCCGGCCTCGTCGCGGCGATTGCTCATCTCGGCGGCGAAACCATGGTCGAGACCGTCATAATCGTGGATCGTCACCTTGGGATGATCGTCGAGCCCGTCATGCATGGCTTTCTGGGCGGCGGGGCCGACGAAGTGATCGGCGGTCGGAATGTGGAGCAGCACGGGATGGGCGATGGCATGCTTCTCACCGAGCAGCCCGTCGATCCCGACGCCATAATAGCCGACCGAGGCATCGATATCGGTGCGCGCGGCGGTCATGAAGGCGAGCCGACCGCCCAGGCAATAGCCGACACAGCCGACCTTCTTGCCGCCGCTCTTCGCGCGCGCCACGTGGATTGTCGCTTCGATGTCCGCGATACCCTGAACCTGGTCGAACTTGCCCATCCAGCCCAGCGCTTCCTGGAACTCGGCGGGCACGTCGGGATCGAGCTCGATACCCGGCTTCAGCCGCCAGAACAGATCGGGCGCGATGGCGAGATAGCCGGCCTTTGCCCAATCGTCGCATTTCTTGCGGATCCCGGGATTCACCCCGAAAATCTCCTGGATCACGACGATCGCGCCACGCGCCTCGCCGTCCGGTTCCGCGCAATAGCCCTGGAAGCTGCCATCTCTTTCGAGCGTTTCGATCGCGATCATGCCGGCCATGGGAGTACCTTTCCTGAGTGACGGGATTCGTGGTCGAGCAACCACAATTTGGTCGCCGGCCCCCTGCCGCCCGAATAGGGGCCGAGCCGCCCGCCCGAAGCCAGGATGCGATGGCATGGGATGACGATGGGGAAGGGGTTGCGTGCGCAGGCCTGACCGATTGCGCGGGGGCCGGACTCGAGCAGCCGGGCAAGCGCGCCATAGCTGAGCATGTCGCCATAGCCGACAGCGGCGATACCGGCACGCAGCGCTTCGCCACGTATGCTGGCCGACGGCGCGAGCGGCAGATCGAAAGCGCGCAGCTTTCCCGTGAAATAGGCGTGAAGCTGCGCTTCGCATTCGCGCAAAGGCGCCGTGCTCGCGGCCTGCGCCGGATCGGCGGTGTCGGGCTCGATCGAGATGCGTGTGACGACTTCGCCATCGGCGTTTATCCTGACCATGCCGATGGGCGTTGCGATCAGGGCATGGTCGGGCGCATAAGTCATCGACAAGAGCCTAGCAGCGCCGCTTGGGACTGCTCAAGGGGAGACGCACGCAATGAAGATCAATGTCGAAGTCGATTGCACGCCCGAAGAGGCGCGGCGTTTCATGGGCTTGCCGGATTTCACCCCTGTGCATGAGAAATACGTCTCCAACATACTGGAATCGATGGACAAGGGTGTCAGTCCAGAGATGATGGAAGGGCTGATGCGGAGCTGGGCGCCGATGGGCGAGGCGGGCATGAACATGTGGCGCAAGATGTTCGATCAGGTCGGGGGCGGCTCGTCCTCGTCCTGAGTCGATGACCACCATCTACGCGCTTTCGAGCGGCGGCCCCCCGGCCGCGCTCGCCGTCATACGGATCAGCGGGACCGGGGCCGGCGCGGCACTGACCGCATTGGCCGGGCGCTTGCCGCAACCGCGCCGCGCGACGCTCGCGACGCTGACCGATCCGGCCGATGGCGACGCGCTCGACCGTGCATTGATCCTGTGGTTCCCGGGCCCCGGCAGTGCGACCGGCGAGGATCTGGTCGAGCTTCACCTGCATGGCGGCCGTGCCGTCGTTGCGCGGACATTGTCGGCGCTGGCCATGATCGACGGACTGGTCCCGGCGGGACCGGGCGACTTCACGCGTCGCGCATTCGAAAATGGCCGGATCGACCTGGCGGAGGCGGAGGGACTGTCTGACCTGCTGTTCGCCGAGACCGAGTTGCAGCGGCGCAGCGCGCTCGCGGTGGCGGGCGGGGTGTTGAGCGCGCAGGTGGGCAGATGGCAGGATCGGTTGCTGGCGATCTCGGCACAGGTCGAGGCATTGCTGGACTTTGCGGACGAGGATGATGTCGTCGGACCGGAAGAGGGACGACTTCAGCACGAGATCGAAACGCTGGCTGGCGAGATCGGCGGATGGCTGGCGCGTCCGACGGCGGAGCGATTGCGCGAAGGGGTACGCGTGGCGCTGGCCGGGCCGCCCAATGCCGGCAAGTCGACATTGCTCAATGCCCTGGCGGGGCGGGAGGCGGCGATCGTTTCGCCGCGCGCGGGCACGACGCGCGACGTGATTGAGGTTCCGCTGGCGCTGGCTGGACGTCCGTTCCTGCTGATCGATATGGCGGGACTTCATGTGGGGACGGGCGACGAGATCGAGGCGATCGGCATTGAGCGGGCGCGGGGGGTGATCGCCGAAAGCGACATCATATTGTGGCTCGGCGATGAGGCGCCCGATGACGCGCTCGATCCCGTCCGGGTCGTCCGGCTCCATGCCCGCGCTGACCTGCCGGGCCGCGACGCGGAACAGGGCTTTGTCGGGATTCCGGTATCGGCCGCGACCGGCGCGGGGCTCGATGCCCTGGTGGACATGCTGATCAAACGCGCCGACGCGGTGCTGCCAAGGCCCGGTGATGTCGCACTCAATCGGCGACAGCGCGAGGCACTGGAGCAATGCCGGTCGGCACTGCTCGATCCAATCGACGATCTTCTGCTGTTCGCGGAATCGCTGCGGCTCGCGCGACTGGCGCTCGATCGGCTGACGGGGCGAGCGGGGACGGAGCAGATGCTCGACGCGCTTTTCGGGCGATTCTGCATCGGCAAGTGAGGCTGTTCCACGTGGAACATTTTGACTTGGATCGGGGCATCCCGTAGCGCAGTCCCAGCCATGGCGCGCGATTTCGACATCATTGTGGTGGGCGGCGGACATGCCGGATGCGAAGCCGCGGCTGCGGCAGCGCGGACGGGTGCGCGCACCGCACTGGTCAGCTTCGCGCGCGAGACCATCGGTGCCATGTCATGCAATCCGGCGATCGGCGGGCTGGGCAAGGGGCATCTCGTCCGTGAAGTCGATGCCTTTGACGGGCTGATCGCACGCGCCGCCGATCATGCGGCGATCCATTACCGGATGCTCAATGCCAGCAAGGGCACGGCGGTGCAGGGTCCGCGTGTCCAGGCCGATCGGCGTCGCTACAAGCGGGCAATCCACGATCTTCTCGCCGGCCAGGACAATCTCGAGATTGTCGAGGGTGAGGCGAGCGCGCTGGTCTTCGATGGTGCGTCGCGCGTCGCCGGGCTCGAACTCGGCAATGGCGATACGCTGCGCGCCGCCGCCGTGGTGCTGGCGACGGGCACATTTCTCAACGCACGGATGTTCTGCGGTGCCGATATCAGCATCGGCGGCCGGGTGGGGGAGGCGGCCGCGCAGCGGCTCGGCGATCAGCTTCACGCGCTGAACTTGCCGATGGCACGGTTGAAGACGGGTACGCCACCACGGCTGGACGGGCGGACGATCGATTGGGCCGTACTCGAGGAACAGCCGTCGGATGATGGCTGCTGGACGATGTCGGCACTCGAATCGCGCCGGCCGGCGCCGCAGCTTTTCTGCGCGATCACGCGCACCAATGCCGAGACCCATGCGATCATCCGGGGCGGGCTCGATCGCTCGCCGCTCTATACCGGTGCGATCGATGCGCTTGGCCCACGCTATTGTCCGTCGATCGAGGACAAGGTGGTTCGCTTCGGTGATCGCGACGGTCACCAGGTCTTTCTGGAACCCGAAGGGCTGGACGACGCGCTCGTCTATCCCAACGGGATTTCGACCTCGCTGCCGATCGATGTCCAGCATCGGATGATCCGCAGCATGGCGGGACTGGAACGGGCCGAGATCGTCCGGCCCGGCTATGCCGTCGAATATGATCATATCGATCCGCGCGCGCTGGAGGCGACTCTCGCGGTGCGCGGCGTGGCAGGACTCGATTGTGCCGGACAGATCAATGGGACGACCGGCTATGAAGAGGCGGCGGCGCAGGGTCTGATCGCCGGACTCAACGCGGCAGCATTTGCCGCCGGCAAGGCGCCGCTGCTCCTCGATCGGGCGACGAGCTATATCGGTGTGATGATCGACGATCTTGTCCTGCAGGGCGTGACCGAGCCGTATCGGATGTTGACCGCGCGCGCAGAATATCGTTTGCGCCTGCGCGCCGACAATGCACCGACCCGGCTGACGCCGTTCGCGATCGCGGCGGGCTGCGTCGGTGCGGAACGGCGGCGTCATTTCCTCGATCGGGAAGATGTCCGCGCGCGCGTGGTCGCGGCTTTGTCCGAAGTCGTCTCAGCCAACTTGCTCGTCGAAGCGGGTATCCCGGTCTCGGCCGATGGTTCGCGCCGTCCGCTGATCGAATGGATGCGTTTTCCGCAGGTCGGCGTGGCTGAAGTGTCTCGCCTGTCCCCGGCATTCGACCATGTCGAATCCGGCCTGGCCGAAGAGATTGCCGAAGATGCCCGCTACGCGCCTTATCTGGCACGGCAGGATGCGGAGATCCGGGCATTGCGCGCCAATGAGGATATCGGCATCGATCCCGATTTCGACTATCGCGCGATCGCTGGACTTTCGAACGAGATGACCGAGCGATTGGAGGCGGCGCGGCCAGCGACGCTCGCCGCCGCTTCACGTATTCGTGGCATCACGCCGGCGGCCCTGTCGGCAATCCTCGTCCAGGCAAAGCGTCAGGCCGCATGACCGAGGAGGAGGCGCGTCACTGGCTGACATCGACGCTTGGTGTTCCACGTGAAACAATGACGGTGCTCGAGCGCTATGTGACGCTCTTGCTCGACGAGGCGACCCGGCAGAATCTCATCGCCGAATCGACGCGTGACCATATCTGGGCACGCCATATCGTTGACTCTGCGCAGCTCGTTCCGTTGGCGAGCGGGGCGCCGAACGGCAGCTGGATCGATCTCGGATCGGGCGCGGGTCTGCCCGGACTCGTCGTTGCCGCCATCACCGATCGGCCGGTGATATTGATCGAATCGCGCCGCAAGCGTGTCGAGTTCCTGGAGGCGGCGGCGGCCGCGATGGGGCGGGGGTCGCAGATCAGCGTCGAGGGAAGACGGGTGGAAGTGTTGCCGTCCGGAACCGCCGCGGCCGTCATCAGCGCGCGCGCCTTTGCACCGCTCGATCGTCTTTTCACCGTCGCTCATCGCTTTTCCCGTTCCGGGACCGTCTGGTTGCTGCCAAAAGGGCGGAGTGCGCAGTCCGAACTGGAAGTCGCGCAGGGGACGTGGCAAGGTGTGTTCCACGTGAAACAGAGCGTCACCGATCCGGATTCAGCGATCATCGTGGCGCGCAACGTGCGGCGGGGAAACCGATGATCCGGATTGCGGTTGCGAACCAGAAGGGCGGGGTGGGTAAGACCACGTCGGCGATCAATCTCGCCACCGCGCTTGCGGCGACGGGGTGGCGCGTGCTGCTGATCGACCTCGATCCGCAGGGCAATGCCTCGACCGGGCTTGGCGTCCATCAGGCGGAGCGCATCAATTCCTCCTATGAATTGCTCACCGGCGATTGCTCGCTCGATGACGCGGTCATCCACACCAAAGTGCCCAAGCTCGACATCATCGCTTCGACCGTCGACCTGTCGGGTGCGGAGATCGAGCTGGTCTCCTATGAGGAGCGGACCGACCGCCTCAAACAGGCGCTCGACGGTGCGACGCCCGGGCGTTGGGACATTTGCCTGATCGATTGCCCGCCCTCGCTCGGTCTGCTCACGATCAATGCGATGGTCGCGGCGCGATCCCTGCTCGTTCCGCTGCAATGCGAATTCTTCGCGCTCGAAGGGCTCAGCCAGCTGCTCAGCACGGTCGAACGGATCCGTGCACGCTTCAATCCCGACCTGTCGATCCTGGGCGTGGCGCTGACCATGTATGACCGCCGTAACAAGCTGACCGAGCAAGTTGCGCAGGATGTCCGCGCCTGCCTGGGCAAGGTCGTGTTCGAAACGGTGATTCCACGCAATGTCCGCCTGTCCGAAGCGCCGAGCCATGGCATGCCTGCGCTGATCTACGACATGCGCTGCGCCGGCTCCGAAGCCTATATCGCCTTGGCGCGCGAGCTGATCGGACGGCTGCCGCGCGCGGCGAAGGCGGCATGAGCGACGATCAGCCGGACAATGCGGCGACCGCCGCCGCCGCGCCGAAGCGCCGTCCGAGCGGTCTCGGCCGTGGATTGAGCGCATTGCTCGGTGAAGTCGCGCGCGAGGAACCGGTTGCGGCATCCTCGGGCGGGATGGGGCCGCGCGCCGGCATCCAGATGGTCGCGGTGTCCGATCTGGCGCCGCATCCCGAACAGCCGCGCCGCCATTTCGATGAGGCCGCGCTCGACGAGCTCGCCGGATCGATCGCCAAGCGCGGTGTGATCCAGCCCATCGTCGTCCGCCCCAATGGCAGCGGTTTCCAGATCGTCGCCGGCGAACGCCGCTGGCGTGCGGCGCAGCGCGCCCATATCCATCAAGTTCCAGTAATCGTTCGGGATTTCGACGATTCCGAAGCGCTCGAAATCGCGCTGATCGAGAATATCCAGCGCGAGGACCTCAATGCGATCGAAGAGGCGGAAGCCTATCGCAAGCTCGCCACCGAATTCGGCCACAGCCAGGAGGCGCTCGGCAAGCTCGTCAGCAAGTCGCGCAGCCATATCGCGAATCTGCTGCGGCTGCTCGACCTGCCGGCACGTGTGCGCGACTGGGTGGCCGATGGCCAGCTCCAGATGGGCCATGCCCGCGCGCTGATCACCGCGCCCGATCCGGAAAGCCTGGCCGAGCAGGTCATCCGCCGCGGCCTGTCGGTGCGTGAAACCGAAAGCCTGGCGCGTGAGGCGAAGCCCGGCGGTGGCGGCGGCATGCGCAGCTCGTCGTCGGGCCAGAAGGGTGGCGACGCCGATATCGAAGCGCTCGAACGCCAGCTGGGCGATCTGCTCGGCCTCAAAGTGCGAATCCAGCATCAGCTCAAGAGCGGAACGGTGACGCTGGCCTATCATTCGCTCGATCAGCTCGACATGATCTGCCAGCGGCTGAGCGGCGAGAAGATCTAGGGTTTGATCCCGTCCGGCGGGGCCGGACGGATTCAGCATCGTCACTTCTTCTTTTCGCGCTTTCGCGTCTTCGCGTGAACCGGGTGGCCCTGTGCCAGCTGCCGAGCCCGCATGTTTCACGTGAAGATGCGAAAGCGCGAAGGTCGTCGATATGGCCCGCACCCTTTCCGCGAAACACCGGACAAGAGCCGCTCACGCGCCGGACGGCGGTTCCATGATGATGGCACGGCGGATCAGCTCTTCTGCGGCATCGCAGCTCCGCGCGGCTTCCCCGACGAGCCAGTCGCGCAATTTTCCGATCTTTTCGGTCCGCTGACGCGTGATCGGATAGGTGAACCAGAAGGCGCGCCCGTCGCCCGCGACCAGATCATGTACGGGCATGAGGCGTCCGGTCGCGATCTCGTCGTGGAAGAGGATGGGCGAGGCGATGACGATGCCATGTCCCGCGACCGCCATCGCGACATCGAGATGCTCCGCCGAAAGCCGCGCGCCAAAGCGGTCGGGCGCGGGGGCCGCCGCACCAAGGGCCTGATTCCAGAGCGCCCACCAGTCCGGGCGCCCGAGCAGCGGGACATCGGATCGATGATCCGGATCGCCGAAGCCGAGGACGGCATTCTTCAGCGCCGGCGCGCAAAGCGGCATGAAGATCGCGGGAAAGAGCCTGATCGCGCGCAAGCCCGGCCAGCTTCCATGACCATTGCGGATTGCGGCATCGAAGCGGCCCGTGCTCAGATCCTCCGCATCCACCGACAAATCCAGATCGACGCTGAGTCCGGGATGTTCGGCGCAGAACCGGCCGAGTTTCGGAGTCAGCCACGCGGCGGCCAGCGTCGGCAGCGTCGTCAGCGCAATCCGGCTCTGATCGATATCCTTGGCGCTGGCAAAGCTGGCGCGGAGGGCTGCGAAGGCGGCGGTCGCCTCCTGAGCGACCATTGCCCCCGCTTCGGTGAGTTCGACGCGGTGCGCCTGGCGCAGGAACAGCATCACGCCGATCTCGGCCTCGAGCTGGCGGACATGATAGCTGACCGATGCGGCGGTGGTTCCAAGCTCCTGCGCCGCCTTTGCGAACCCGCCCAGACGTGCGGCCGCCTCGAATGCCCGGATCGACGCCAGGGACGGAAAGCGCTGCGGCTCGACCATAAGTCTGACTTAGCCTCGAGCCGCGAGCTTCGGCTAGCCAGAATATTCCGCGGATGCGACCAATCCCATGGAAGGGAGACTGCGATGCCGGTTTTCACGCACCGATCCAGCCGCCGCGACATGCTCTCGACCCTCTGCATCGCGGGCGGCATGGTTTCGCTCGCCGCGCCGGCCAGGCTCGTCGCCGGCGGCGCCGCGACCAGATCGCCGACCGACGACTGGGCATGGCTTGTCGGCAATTGGGATGTCGCCAATCGGCGACTGAAGGCGCGATTGGCCGGCAGCACCGAATGGGAGGCATTTCCCGGCAGGAGCGCCATGTGGCCGACGATCGGGGGCCTCGGCACCATCGACGACAATGTCTGGCATATGCCCGACGGCGTCTATCGCGGACTGGGCATCCGCGCCTTCGATCCCGTCCGCCGGCAATGGGCGATCTGGTGGA
>JASBTC010000450.1 GCA_030148625.1 Sphingobium sp.
ATCATCGCCACCGGCTCCAGCGTCACGCCGCTGCCCGGCGTCGAGATCGACCACAAGGCGATCGTCGATTCGACCAGCGCGCTCGAACTGCCCAAGGTGCCCGGCCATCTGGTCGTGATCGGCGGCGGCGTGATCGGGCTCGAGCTCGGCTCGGTCTGGCGCCGCCTCGGCGCGCAGGTGACCGTGGTCGAATTCCTCGATCAGATCCTGCCCGGCATGGACGGTGAAGTCCGCAAGGAAGCCGCGCGGATCTTCAAGAAGCAGGGCTTCGAGATCCGCACCGGCACCAAGGTCACCAAGGCCGCGAAGAAGGGCAAGGGCGTCGTCCTGACCGTCGAGCCCGCCGCAGGCGGCGAGGCGCAGACGATCGAGGCCGATACCGTGCTCGTCGCGATCGGCCGCCGCCCCAATACCGACGGGCTTGGCCTCGACAAGGCTGGGCTGTCGGTCAACGGTCGCGGCCAGATCGAGACCGATCATCGTTTCCAGACCGCGGTCCCCGGCATCTGGGCGATCGGCGATGTCGTTCCCGGCCCGATGCTCGCGCATAAGGCCGAGGATGAGGGCATTGCCGTTGCCGAGAATATCGGCGGCCTCACCGGCATCGTGAACCATGATGTGATCCCGAGCGTGGTCTACACCATGCCCGAGATCGCGGGCGTCGGCCTGACCGAGGAAACCGCGCGCGAAAAGGGCGCGGTGAAGGTCGGCAAATTCCCGATGGCGGGCAATAGCCGCGCCAAGACCATCCACGATACCGCGGGCTTCGTGAAAGTGATCGCCGATGCCGAGACCGATCGTGTCCTGGGTGTCTGGATCGTCACTTCGGTTGCCGGCACGATGATCGCTCAGGCGGCGCAGGCGATGGAGTTCGGCGCCACCAGCGAGGACATCGCCTATACCTGCCACGCCCATCCGACGCATTCGGAAGCGATCAAGGAAGCGGCGATGGCGGTGCTGGGCAAGCCGATCCACATCTAGGCTGGGACGAGCCGAGGAACCAAAGCGGGCCGCCAAGCACTGACTCCTGTAGTCGATACGGGAGTGAAACATGAACAAGGCCCTGCTTCTCGCCCTGCCCGGTCTGGTCGCGACAATCGGCGCGTGCGGACCCAAGCAGGTCGCGCTTTCAGCCGATCCGGTCGAACGCGCCGCAACGTGCGGCGTCGTCGCCGCGGCGCATGCGCGCGACAAAGGTACGGATTTCAAAGGGCCGCTTAGCGTCGAGGCCAAGGGCGAGACGCTGCGCTACGCGCTGCTGACCGGCGCGCAGCAGGAGAGCTTTTCGACCGAGCAGGCGGGCGCGGTGGTCAAGCGTATGCCCGAGATCGCCGACACGGTGATCGACGGCAAATGGAAGAAACTGGTCGAGCCGTGCGCGCAGGCTTATCCCGTCGCCGCGACCGTGAAGCCCGAATTGCCGAAGGATCCGCTGGTCGCCGGCCTCGGTTGCGACATGCTGCGCCAGTTCGTCGGCCGCGCGCTGGCGAGCGACGGCCGCTATGAGGAGACGCTGACTCAATATAGCGCGCTCGAACGCAAGCTCGATGGCAAGCTGGCGCCGCTGATGGCGCGGCAGGGTATCGACAATGGCGCCGAAGGGGCCGAGCAGAAGCGCAAGGCGATGAGCACCGTCGCCAAACTCGGCAATCCCACGGCGGTGATGGATGCCTGCGTACAGCGCTATATTTGAAAATCCGCGATAGGATTCCCTGCGTTGTCATTCCCGCGAACGCGGGAATCCAGCTTCTTCTTCTCTCTGATGCTTCACGGAAAAGCTGGATTCCCGCTTTCGCGGGAATGACAGTTAAGGGATAAGGGCGCCGAGGGGAGGGACCAATCATCGACAAGCTTCCGATCGCGCTGTGGTTCGCGACGCTCGATCTCGTCGGGATCGCGGTCTTCTCCGCGTCGGGTGCGCTTGCCGCGGCGCAGAAGCGCCAGACGCTCGTCACCTTCACTTTCTTTGCGGTCGTTACCGGCGTCGGCGGCGGCACGGTGCGCGATCTGCTGATCGGCGCGCCGGTCTTCTGGGTCCAGGATCAGCGCGTGCCCTTTGTCTGCCTGGCGACCGCGCTGATCGTCTGGTTCACGCCCCGGCGGATCTGGCGGGAAAAGGCGCTCGACTGGTTCGACGCGATCGGGCTGGCCGCCTATGCGGTGTTCGGCGCGGCGAAGTCGCTCGCCTTTGGAGTCCAGCCATTGCCCGCAGTGATGATGGGCATGATCACCGCATGCGTCGGCGGCATCATCCGCGACGTGCTGGCGGGTGAGCCGTCGATCCTGCTTCGGCCGGAAATCTACGTGACTGCGGCGGCGCTCGCCTCGGCATCGTTCGTGATCCTGACCGTGCTCGGCGTGCCATCGCTCGCCGCCGCGGCTGTCGCGGCGTTCGCGGGATTTGCGCTGAGGGGCTGGGCGATCTGGCGGGGCGTGGGATTGCCCGGATATCAGCGCTGAAGGCCCCTCGCTCCGTTGGCTCCGAGCCCATCGAGGCGCGCCCGTCGAGAAGCGTGATACCCGGCTTCTCGACAAGCTCGAAGCAAGCGGGATAGGGTTATTTCGGCCCGACCGCGCCGATCTCCGCAAAGGATTTGGGATCGCGCGGCGGTTCGGTGGGGTCGGACAGTTCGCGCTGCCACATGCCGATATCGTGCCACTGGCCGCTTTTATAGCCGATCTCGCGAACGATGCCGGCGCGACGGAAACCCGTCGCTTCGTGCAGCGCGATGCTGTGTTCGTTGGGCAATGAGATCACCGCGACCGCCTGGGTGAAATCCTGCGCGATCAGCGTCTCGATCAGCGCGGAATAGAGCAGGCGTCCGACGCCCTGGCCGGCAACGCCACCACCCAGATAGATCGAGGTCTCGACGGTGTAGCGATAAGCGGGGCGGTCGCGGAACAGCGTGGCATAGGCATAGCCGAGCACGGCGTCGTCATCCTCGGTGGTGGCGACCAGCCAGGGATAGAGTCCGCCGGATGCGCGCATGCGCGACAGGATTTCGGCCGAGTTGGGCGCCTTGGTCTCGAACGAGATCGCGCTGCCCGTCACATAGGGCATGTAGATGGCGGAAATCTGGTCCGCGTCGCTGTCACGTGCGGCGCGTATCTTGATCGTCATTTAAGCCACTCCAGAATTCGCGCGACGATCGAGCCGCGCAGTGGCGCGATGCGCGCCGGTTCGATGGGACATTCGAGGCACTGGACCCGCATTGTCGGCCCGTTCGCCAGCGCTTCCGCGTCCTTCACGGCGCCGAACAGCGCGGCGACGCGCTGACGCGAGAGCCGGGTCAGGAGGTCGGCGTTGCGGCTATCCTCCGGATCGCTCTCCGCCCAGCCCTGGAACAGCGTCTCGAAGAAACCCGGCTGCTTCTCCAGATAGATGGGCACGGCCTTGGCGGGATCGAGCTTGGCGCGCCTGGCGGCGTCTGCGATCGCGTCTTCGAGCGACCCGAACTGATCGACCAGCCCGATCTGGCGCGCGGTGCCGCCGTCCCAGACGCGGCCCTGTGCGATCTGATCGACGCGCGCGAGGGGCAGGCGGCGAGACTGGCTGACCAGTCCGATGAAGCGGCCATAGACATTCTCGATGCTCGCCTGGATCACCGCGTCGAATGTCGGGTTGGTGCCGCCAAAGACGTCGGGCTGGCCCGACAGCGGCGTCGTCGCGATGCCATCGGTGGTCACGCCGATCTTGGCGAGCGCATTCTCGAAGGTCGGGATGATGCCGAACACGCCGATCGATCCGGTGACGGTCGAGGGTTCGGCGAAGATGCGGTCACCCGGCGTCGCGACCCAATAGCCGCCCGACGCCGCGACCGATCCCATCGAGACCGTCACCGGCAATCCCTTGGCCTTGGCCTGGAGGATCGCCTGGCGGATCTTCTCCGAGGCCAGCACCGAACCGCCCGGCGAATCGACACGCACGACCAGCGCCTTCAGATTCTTTTCCGCCAGGCCGTCGAGGATCAGCTTCGAGATGGTGTCGCCGCCCGCCGTGCCCGGCAGCGCATTGCCGTCGACAATGTCGCCGGCGACGGTGATCACGCCGATCTGTCCGCCGGTTGGCGCCGGATTGGCAGCGATCCAGTTGGCGAGCCGGGTGTGGCGGAACGATCCCGGCTGCTTGTCGTCGCCTTCGCCCGCAATTTCCGCGACGCGCTTGCCGAAGGCGATCCGGTCGCCGAGCTTGTCGACCAGCCCGGCTTGCAACGCCGCCTTGCCCAGATCGCCGCCGGCGGCACGGATCTGCGCATCAGGGCTGGCGATGAAGCTGGCGAGTTGCGCCTTGGGACGTGCCTTGGCGACTGCGTCCTGCCAATTCTGCCACAGCGCGCCGGCCAGCGCCTGATCGGCCTGCTTCGCCTTCGGCGACTGGTCGGCGCGGGTATAGGGTTCGACGAAGCTCTTATAGGTGCCGACGCGATAGACATGGGTGGTCACGCCCAGCCGGTCGATCAGGCCCTTATAATAGAGCCGCGAGCCGCCCGGGCCGGTGAACAGCGTCAGTCCGAAGGGATCGAGCCAGACCTCCGATGCATGCGCTGCCAGCGCATAGCTGTCGTCGGTATAGCCGGTCGCAAAGGCGAGCACGGGCTTCTTGGCGGCGCGGATCGTGTCGACCGCCGCCGCGGCGCGCTGGATCGTCGTCTGGCCGCCACCGATAAAGGTATCGAGATCGAGCACGACCACCTTGATCCGATCGTCCTTCGCCGCGGTTTCGAGCGCGCGGACGACGTCGCGCAGACGATGCTGCCGCGAGATCGATGCGCCGCCGCTCAGCACGGTGAAGGGATCGCTCTCTTCGGGCTGCTCGACCAGGCTGCCGCCCAGATCGACGAGCAGCGCGCCCGTCGTGACCGTGGCCGGATTGGGCGTGGCCGAAAGCACGGCCCAGAGCAGGCCGAAGAAGAGCAGCAGCAGGAAGAGGACGAGCGCGTCCTTCACCCCGACAAGGATTTTCCACGCACCCCGAACGAACGCCAAGGTCAGACTCCCGCATGAGCGTTTCGCCCGGGGCTATAGGAGCTTGATCGCCCTGTCCATGGCTGGAAAGGCGGAGAGCGACCGCGGTTTCGCCCCGACTCGAGTCGGTCCGCCCGATCGGTGGGGCGGTGTATCGCAGCCATGTTCGGTTCGGACAAAATTTGCGGCAGGCGCTTGACCTCCTCTGGGCTGACCCACATATGCGCGCTGCTGGCACTCGTCCGGCATGAGTGCTAATAGGTTCGCAATCGCGGGGGCAGACCCCGCACAACTAAGGAAAGGGTGACGCATGAAGTTTCGTCCGTTGCACGACCGCGTTCTCGTCCGCCGCGTCGAGGCCGAGGAGAAGACCGCGGGTGGGATCATCATCCCCGATACCGCCAAGGAAAAGCCGCAAGAAGGCGAAGTCGTCGCCGCCGGTTCGGGCGCGAAGGCCGAAGACGGCACGGTGACCCCGCTCGACGTCAAGGCGGGCGACAAGATCCTGTTCGGCAAATGGTCCGGCACCGAAGTCAAGATCGACGGTGAAGACCTGCTGATCATGAAGGAAAGCGACATCCTCGGGATCGTCGGCTGACCTGACCATTTGTTTCACGTCATGCCGGCACGCGCCGGCCTCTCCGCTGATGCGCGGGGTCCGGCCTTCGCCGGAATGACGCTGGTTTTACGTTTCGAAGAAGGAACACAACATGGCTGCGAAAGACGTTAAATTTTCGCGCGACGCGCGCGAGCGCATCCTGAAGGGTGTCGACATCCTGGCGGACGCGGTGAAGGTCACGCTGGGTCCCAAGGGCCGCAACGTCGTGATCGACAAGAGCTTCGGCGCGCCGCGCATCACCAAGGACGGCGTCACCGTCGCCAAGGAGATCGAGCTCAAGGACAAGTTCGAGAACATGGGTGCGCAAATGCTGCGCGAAGTGGCCTCGAAGACCAACGACGTCGCCGGCGACGGCACGACCACCGCGACCGTCCTGGCGCAGGCGATCGTCCGTGAGGGCATGAAGTCGGTTTCGGCCGGCATGAACCCGATGGATCTGAAGCGCGGCATCGATCTGGCCGTTTCCAAGGTCGTCGAAGACCTCAAGGCACGTTCCAAGCCGGTCGCCGGTTCGAACGAGATCGCCCAGGTCGGCATCATCTCGGCCAATGGCGACACCGTCGTCGGCGAGAAGATCGCCGAAGCGATGGAGAAGGTCGGCAAGGAAGGCGTGATCACCGTCGAGGAAGCCAAGGGTCTCGAATTCGAGCTCGACGTCGTCGAGGGCATGCAGTTCGACCGTGGCTATCTGAGCCCGTACTTCATCACCAACCCGGAGAAGATGTCGGTCGAGCTCAACGATCCGTACATCCTGATCCATGAGAAGAAGCTGTCGAACCTGCAGGCGATGCTTCCGATCCTGGAAGCGGTCGTCCAGTCGGGCCGTCCGCTGCTGATCATCGCCGAGGACATCGAGGGTGAGGCTCTGGCCACGCTCGTTGTCAACAAGCTGCGCGGCGGCCTCAAGGTCGCAGCCGTCAAGGCGCCCGGCTTCGGCGATCGTCGCAAGGCGATGCTCGAGGACATCGCGATCCTGACCAAGGGCGAAGTGATCTCCGAGGATCTCGGCATCAAGCTCGAGACCGTGACCCTGGGCATGCTCGGCACCGCCAAGCGCGTCTCGATCGACAAGGACAACACCACCATCGTCGATGGCGCCGGTGATGCCGACGCGATCAAGGGCCGCACCGAGGCGATCCGCCAGCAGATCGAGAACACCACCAGCGATTACGACCGTGAGAAGCTCCAGGAGCGTCTCGCCAAGCTCGCCGGCGGCGTTGCCGTGATCAAGGTCGGCGGTTCGACCGAAGTCGAGGTGAAGGAGCGCAAGGATCGCGTCGACGACGCGCTGCACGCGACCCGCGCGGCCGTCGAAGAGGGCATCGTCCCCGGTGGCGGTACCGCTCTGCTTTATGCCACGAAGGCGATCGAGGGGCTCACGGGCGCCAATGACGATCAGACCCGCGGCATCGATATCGTCCGCAAGGCGCTCTACGCGCCGGTCCGCCAGATCGCGCAGAATGCCGGTCATGACGGTGCGGTGATCTCGGGCAAGCTGCTCGACGGCAACGACTCGAACCTGGGCTTCAACGCGCAGACCGACGTCTATGAGAACCTCGTCACTGCCGGCGTGATCGATCCGACCAAGGTCGTTCGCACCGCGCTGCAGGATGCGGCTTCGGTCGCCGGTCTGCTCATCACCACCGAAGCGGCGGTGAGCGAGCTGCCCGAAGACAAGCCTGCCATGCCCATGGGCGGCGGCGGCATGGGCGGAATGGGCGGAATGGACTTCTGATCGACTGATCGGAAGATTCGACGCTCGCCGTTCAGGCGAAAAAGAGAAGGGCCGGGGAGCGATCCCCGGCCCTTTTCATTTGATGTTGCCCTGGCTTGTTGTGTTGCCGCAATTTCCGAGCCGGCAGGTGATTCCACCTGCCTCGAAATTGCTCAGGACGTCGGCGCCGGCGCTTCGTCAGGCGAGAAGGCCACCGCGCTGTTGGCGGCGCGCTCGTCGAGCATCTCCGCCGCGTCGTTGAGCGCTTTCGCCTCGCTCGGCGAGACGCCGCCCACCGTCGCATTGTCGTCGGTGCCGCCGCACGCGGCGAGCGCCGCGCACGCCGGCACCAGGAGCCATCTGGCGATCACGAACTCCGGTGGCGCGCGTCCGCCGCGCTTTCCTTGAGCTTGTCGCCCGCGGCATCGAGCGTGTTGGCGGTGCCCGCCTTGACCGCCTTGGCGCCATTCTCAAGCGCATCGCCGGTCTTGTCGGCGGCATTCTCGGCGGCACCCACCGCATCGGCGCTGACATTGGCGATGTCGGCGGCGGCATTGTCGATCGTCGCGGTCGCGTCGCTGGCGATCGCGTTCGCCGCTTCGCTCGCTTCGTTCTGCGCCTTGTCGCTGCAGGCCGAAAGGCCCAACGCGGCGGCAAGCATCATCGATGCGGTGACGGATTTCCTCATGAGCGCACTCCTGTTCCAATTTCGGCCGACCCGGGATACGGGCGGTGGTCGAACCTATCCCGCCGTCCAGAACCGCGCAACGGGGCGTCGGTTCCGGCGCGGGTAAAGGAAATCCGCGAGTTGACCGCATATAAAGAAATCTTTATATGCTGTTTCATGTCCATTGAACTCGAAGTCTTCCGTGCGCTTGCCGATCCGACCCGGCTCCGGATCTTCGCATTGCTGCGCGCGATGGAATTGTCGGTGGGCGAACTGGCGCAGGTGCTGGGGCAGAGCCAGCCGCGTGTCTCGCGCCACGTCAAGATCCTGTCCGATGCGGGCCTGACCGAGCGTCGGCGCGAAGGAAGCTGGGTGTTTCTGGGGCTCGGCGATCGGCGCATCGTCGATCCTTTGCTGGTGACGCTCGACGCCTGGCAGCGCGGGCAGCAGGTCGATCACTGGCAGGCCGCGGACGCTGCGCGACTGGCTGCGGTGCGTGCCGATCGTGCCGACGCGGCCGGCCGTTATTTCGACGCCCATGCCGAACAATGGGATGCGATCCGCAGCCTGCACGTCGCCGAAAGCGAGGTCGAGGCCGCGATGACCGCGCTGCTGGGCGCCGAGCCGATCGGGCGACTGGTTGATATCGGCACTGGCACGGGACGGATGATCGCGCTGTTCGGCCATGGCGCGGACAATGCGCTGGGCATCGATCGCAGTCCGCAGATGCTGCGGCTCGCACGGGCTCGGCTCGCGGATGCGGGGCTCGACGCGGTCGATCTGCGCCAGGCGGACATGTACGCGTTGCCGCTGGGCGACGGATCCGCGGATACGGTGATCCTGCATCAGCTGCTTCATTTCGCGCAGATGCCGGAACTGGCGATCGCGGAGGCCGCGCGCCTGCTCGCGCCCGAGGGGCGGTTGCTGATCGCGGATTTCGCGCCGCACGACCGCGAGGAATTGCGCGCGGAGCAGGCGCATGCGCGCCTCGGCTTCGCGGACGATCAGATCAGACATTGGTATGAGGAGGCGGGGCTGGACACCGTGGCGATCGAGGAATTGAAGGGCGGTGCGCTCACCGTGAAGCTCTGGCTCGGCCGGCGCGTGCCGGCTGCGGCCAGCCAGAGGAGAGCGGCATGACATTGAGCATCAATCAGCTCGAGGAAGCGCGCCGTGCGCTCGATGCGCCTTTGTTCGCCGATCTGGCGGGCGATGCCCAGGTATCGTTCGAATTCTTCCCGCCCAAGACCGAGAAGATGGAGGAGACGCTGTGGAGCGCCGTCCAGACGCTCGAACCGCTGGGCCCCCGTTTCGTTTCGGTCACCTATGGCGCGGGCGGTTCGACCCGCGAGCGCACCCATGCCACCGTGGCGCGTATCCAGCGCGAGACCGCGATCCCGGCCGCTGCGCATCTGACCTGCGTCGAGGCGAGCCGTGACGAGATTCGCGAGGTCGCCGAATCCTATTGGGTGGCGGGTGTCCGTCATATCGTCGCGCTGCGCGGCGATCCGCCGGTCGCGGGCACGCGCTTCGCGCCGCATCCCGACGGCTATGCCAGCGCCGCCGAGCTGGTGGCCGGACTGAAGGAGATCGCGCCTTTCGAGATCTCGGTCGCGGCCTATCCCGAAATGCATCCCGAGGCGGCGAGCGGGCAGGCGGATCTCGACAATCTGAAGCGCAAGCTGGATGCGGGCGCCAATCGTGCGATCACCCAATTCTTCTTTTCGCCCGATGCTTTTTTCCGCTTCCGCGACCGTGCGGTCGAAGCGGGGATCGACGCGGAGATCGTGCCCGGCATCCTGCCCGTTTCCAACGTCGCGCAGACCCGCAAGTTCGCGGCGATGTGCGGCGCCGCCATCCCGCCCTGGATGGACCGGCTGTTCGAGGGGCTGGACGATCACCCGGCTGCCCGCCAACTCGTCGCGGCGACCGTCTCGGCGGAATTGTGCCGCAGACTCTATGCGGGCGGTGTCCGGCATTTCCATTTCTACACGCTCAACCGCGCCGAGCTGAGCTACGCGATCTGCCACCTGCTCGGATTGCGGCCCAAGACCAACGCACGCGTGGAGGCGGCATGATGATGGTACGCGAAAGGCTTCTCGCAGAGGCGGGAAAGCGCATCCTGCTCACCGACGGCGCATTCGGCACCGAGATCCAGAACTGGAAGCTCGTCGAGGCCGATTATGCCGGCACGCTGGGGCTCAGCCACGACCAGAAGGGCAATACCGACATCCTCGCGCTGACCAAGCCCGAGGTGCCGGAGACGATCACGCGCGAATATCTGGAGGCGGGATCGGACATGGTCTCGACCAACACCTTTTCCGCCAATGTGATCAGCCAGGCCGATTACGGTGCCGAGCATCTGGTGAAGGAGATCAATGTCGCCTCCGCACAGATCGCGCGGCGGCTGGCCGACGAATATGCGGCGAAGGACGGCCGTCCGCGCTTCGTGGCGGGGGCGTTGGGGCCGACGAACAAGACGCTGTCGCTGTCGCCCGACGTCAACGATCCCGGCTATCGCGAGATCGACTTCGATTATCTCAAGGCCGTCTACCGCGAACAGATCGACGCGCTGGTCGAGGGCGGTGTGGATTTCATCCTGATCGAGACGGTGTTCGATACGCTCAATGCCAAGGCCGGGATCATGGCGGCGATCGAGGCGGGCGAAGCGCTTGGACGCGACCTGCCGATCATGCTTTCGATGACGCTGACCGATCTTTCGGGGCGCAATCTGTCGGGCCACACGGTCGAAGCGTTCTGGCATGCGGTGCGCCATGCCCGGCCGGTGACGATCGGGCTCAATTGTTCGTTCGGCGCCGAGCAGCTGCGGCCGCATGTGCGGAGCCTGAGCGGGATCGCCGACACGCTGATCATGGTCTATCCCAATGCGGGCCTGCCCAACGAGCTGGGCGCCTATGACGAGCTGCCCGAGCAGACCGCCGCGCTTGTGCGCGAATGGGCCGAGGCCGGGCAGATCAACATATTGGGCGGTTGCTGCGGATCGACGCCGGCGCATATCGCGGCGATCGCGAGGGCGGTCGAGGGGCTGCCGGCACGCAAGGTCGTGACGCCGGAGGTCCGGACGCGACTGGCTGGGCTGGAGCCGATGATCATGGCGGCCTGACCCGCCGCTGGACAATATCATCCTTTGCCGGTCTCCGGCGATTTCCCGATCAAGCAGAAAGTCAGCCCCCTTCGTGTCGTCAGATAACAACACTTCTTCCTCCGCGCAGTTCGTCAATATCGGCGAGCGCACCAACGTCACCGGCTCGGCTGCGTTCAAGAAGCTCATCATGGCGGGCGACTATACGCGCGCGGTCGAGGTCGCGCGCCAGCAGGTCGAGAACGGCGCGCAGATCGTCGACGTCAATATGGACGAGGGGCTGCTCGATTCGCAGGAAGCGATGGTCACCTTCCTCAAGCTGATCGCCGCCGAGCCCGATATCGCGCGCGTGCCGGTGATGATCGACAGTTCGAAATGGACGGTGATCGAGGCTGGGCTGAAATGCGTCTCGGGCAAGCCGATCGTCAATTCGATCAGCATGAAGGAGGGGCTCGACCAGTTCATCGCCCAGGCGAGGCTGTGCATGGCCTATGGCGCTGCGGTCGTCGTGATGGCCTTCGACGAAGTGGGGCAGGCGGATACACGCGAGCGCAAGCTCGAGATCTGCAAGCGCGCCTATGAGGTGCTGACGGGCATCGGTTTCCCGCCCGAGGACATCATCTTCGATCCCAACATCTTCGCGGTGGCGACCGGGATCGACGAGCATCGCCGCTATGCGATCGATTTCATCGAGGCGTGCCGCGACATCAAGGCGGCCTGCCCGCACGTCCATATTTCGGGCGGCGTCTCCAATCTGTCGTTCAGTTTCCGTGGCAACGAGCCCGTGCGCCGGGCGATGCATTCGGTGTTCCTCTATCACGCCATCCAGGCGGGCATGGACATGGGCATCGTCAATGCCGGCCAGCTCGACGTCTATGACGCGATCGATCCCGAACTGCGCGAAGCGTGCGAGGATGTGATCTGGGACCGGCGCGAAGATGCGACCGAGCGGTTGATCACATTGGCCGAACGCTATCGCGGCACCGATGCGGTGGCGGAAAAGCAGGCGGCCGAATGGCGCGGCTGGGATGTCGCGCGCCGCCTCGAACATGCGCTGGTCAAGGGCATCGACATGTATGTCGTCGAGGACACCGAAGAGGCCCGGCTCCAGTTCGCCCGGCCGATCGAGGTGATCGAAGGCCCGCTGATGGACGGCATGAACGTGGTCGGCGACCTGTTCGGCGCCGGCAAGATGTTCCTGCCGCAGGTCGTGAAGAGCGCGCGGGCGATGAAGAAGGCCGTCGCGTACCTCCAGCCGTTCATGGAGGCCGAGAAGGCGGGCGGCGGCCCTGAGCGGAGCCAGCGTTCGATTCTCCTCGCCACGGTGAAGGGCGATGTCCACGACATCGGCAAGAACATCGTCGGCGTGGTGCTGGCCTGCAACGACTACCGGGTG
>JASBTC010000459.1 GCA_030148625.1 Sphingobium sp.
GCGGGCATGGGCCAGGCCGCGATCGGGATGGTGGCAGATCGTCGTCACGCCGTGCAGGAGCTTCAGATAATAGACATAGTCGAGCGGCAGCGGCGCCGTCCGCACATGGCAATGCATGTCGATGATGCCGGGCATGACAAACATGCCCGCGGCGTCGATGACGCGATCCCCGGGCGGCGCGGAGCCGGGTTTGGCGGGCGTCATCTCGGCGATCCGGTTGCCCCGAATCACGATGTCCCATGGGCCGTTCGGCGGGCCGCCATGGCCCGGCACGACCATCGCGCCGGCGATCACGAGCTGGCGATAGGGGCCGTCCGCCAGCCCGTCCGATCGCGGGGCAGGGGCGGGCGCCGCGTTCGCCGCGGCCGAAAGGCTCGTCAACAGCCCCATCGTGCCGCCGAGAAGCGTGCGGCGATCGACTGCGGGCAAAAAGCCGTCACGGGCGATCGGTGGCGGCGTTTCGTCCTGCATCGAGATTTCCCCGCCTTTTGTGCAATGATGGATTGACTCGAACAAATTCGCGACATTGTGCAACAATGTAATATTTCGATCATAGATTGGCGGTCGGGTGTCGTCGAGAGGCGAATGATATGTGCCGGCACAGGGCCCAAAGGTGCGGGGGGTGGACGCTCTCGGGGGCAAGGGGGCGATCGGCGGATGCGGCCGATGATCGGGCATTGATGATGGCGGAGAGACGCCGTACAAACACCGTTATGACAGGCAAGCGCGTTACAAAACGAACAGGTGCAGACACAGTGGAGGATGCGGTGGCATCGCCCGGAGGTGTGCTGTTCGATCGCCTGGAGCGGGATTTTCGCAGCTTCACCGCGGCGGAGCGAGTGATCGCGAAGTTCATTCTCCAGAGCGGCAATGCGATCGCCTTCGAGACGGCGACTTCGGTCGCGGAAAGGCTCGGCGTTAGCGCCGTCACTGTCGGCCGCTTCTGCCGCAAGCTCGGCTATCGCCATTTCCGCGATCTGAAAGGCGAGCTCAAGGCGGATATCGGCGATGTGCCCTGGCCGGCCGGAGAGGCGCTTGCCGCATTCGTATCGCGCAGCGATCATGAGGGGCGGCTGAAACGAACGCTCGAGCACGACATCGCCGCCATTGTCGAAGTCTACAGCATGATCGACACGGCGGAGTGGCGCAGCATCGTCTCGCTGCTCAGCCATGCCTCGATATTGCATGTGGCCGGGTTCCAGTCGGAACGCGCCTTTGGCCATTATCTCGTGAACATTCTCCAATATGTGCGCCGCGACGTGCATCTGGTGGATATGACGTCCGGAAATTTCGCCGATGTCCTGGCCGACGATCGCGAGAACCGATGCCTGGTCGTGTTCGAGACGCGCCGTTATTCCAAACAGGCCTATACGCTTTGCGAGAAAGCCTATGCCGCCGGGATCGACCTGGTCGTCATCACCGACAAATATTGCAATTGGGCGCGAAAGTTCACGCCGCACGTCATCGCGGTTTCGACCGCTTCGGAACTGTTCTGGTCTTCGAGCTCCGCATTGTCGGTGACCGTCACCCAGCTGTGCAACGGCGTGGTCGCCAAGCTCGGTTCGCAAGTCGAGCCCAGGCTGGAGCAATTCACCGAGCTTTATCAGGATTTCGTCGGTCATATCAGCGACCGGCGACGCGCCTAGAGCAGACCGCATCCCGCCGCGATGATCGACGAAGCGGGAGGCGATGAAACGGCATTCGGAAAAGGCCGCTCGTCCTCCGCCTCTCTGCGTCTCCGCGTGAACCCGTTGGCTTGGGGCGCCTGTCTAGCCGGGGATGGTTCGCGCGGAGGCGCGGAGGGAAGGGGGGCGACGTCCTATCGCCATTAACTCATGCCTCGAAATTTTCCGTCAGCGCTGTGACGGCCTCTCCCAGCTTTGGCGACGTTCGCGGATGGCTGCTGGTGCTATGTTATATTTTGTTCATTGTTGCTTGACATTTAGGTAAGTTTTATAACATTTCTTGTCGTCTGATGCGGCTCGAGCGATTTTCGTGCGCGCAGATGGGAGAGGGGAAATATCCATGGTCTGTGGTGCCGGTCTTCGGTTCGGGCGGTTTCTGGCGATCGCAGAGCCGCGATTTTCGGTTCGGCGCGCCGAAGCGCAAATGTCGCGGGGCGTTTGAGATGCGGATTCCGACGCCGTACCTCCTGTTCCTTGGCGACGCGACTTATGCGAAGACGGCGCAAGGCGTGCGCGACTGGAGGCCCGAATCCTGCCTGGCGCAATTCCGTTTTCCCGGTTCGCCGCTCGACCTCGGGCTGCCGGACATGGGGTTCGACGAAGCGGTCCTCGCCGGCGCGCGGACATTGCTGATCGGCGTGGCGCCGGCCGGGGGGCAGCTTCCGGAGGCCTGGATCGAACCGCTCGAACAGGCGCTCGCCGCCGGCCTCGACATTGCCAGCGGCCTGCACACGCGGCTGAACGACGATGCCAGGCTGAAGGCCCGCGCGGAGGCGCATGGCCGGACGCTGCATGACGTGCGCCGTCCCACGATCGAATTCGATATCGGGGATTTCGCCTTTCGGCCGGGTCGGCGCGTGCTCACCGTCGGCACCGATTGCGCGGTCGGCAAGAAATACACGGCGCTCGCGATCGAACGCGAAATGAGGCAACGGGGAATTCCGGCCGATTTTCGCGCCACCGGCCAGACCGGCCTGCTGATCTCCGGCCAGGGCGTGGTCATCGATTCGGTGATCGCGGATTTCATTTCGGCGGCGGCGGCAATGCTGTCGCCGGCGAACGCGCCCGATCATTGGGACGTGATCGAAGGGCAGGGTTCGCTTTTCCATCCGGCCTATGCCGGCGTCACGCTCGGCCTGGTGCATGGCAGCCAGCCCGACGCGATGATCCTGTGCGGCGACCCCGCGCGCGACACGATCGGCGGATTTCCGCTCTATGCTCGGCCGCCGCTGCAGGCATGTATCGAGGCCTATACGGGGCTCGCCCGGCTGACCAATCCCGACGCGCGCGTCGCCGGCATCAGCCTCAACACGTCGAGCATGTCGGCGGCGGAGGCGGAGCGCGCGCTGCGCGAGGCCGAGGATGCCACGGGGCTGCCGGCGGTCGATTCGGTCCGGACGGGTGTCGCACGCCTCGTCAACGCACTCGTATCGGGGGATTGATCGGATGGGTCTGATATCCAGGGGCGTTGAAGGCAGCAGCAGGGCCCGGCGCCCGGTCGTCGCATTGTTCGGTTGCCTGTTCGCAACGGCTGCGCCGGTCGCCCCCGTCGTCGCACAGGGCACGCTGGCGGATTATGAACGCGCCACGCTGTTCCAGAATGCCGACAGCCTGGTTTCCCGGATGACCCTGGAGCCCAACTGGATCGCGGAAAGCGACAGTTTCTGGTATGTCGACCGGCATGGCGGCGCGAAGACGTTCATGTTCGTCGATCCGGCGCGGAACGTCCAGAAACCCGCATTCGACCATGCCCGGCTGGCGGCGGCGCTGTCACGGGCGACGGGCAAGACCTATTCGGCGACGGCATTGCCCTTCGACGCGATCGCCTATCGTGCCGGGACGGAGATCGCGGTCGCGATCGATACCGGCGGCTGGCGATGCAGTGTGAGGAGCTATGACTGCGTCGCGATCCCGTCGCCGCAACGGCCCAACGAAATCCTATCGCCCGACGGCCGCCGCGCCATATTCGTGAAGGATCATAATCTCTGGGTTCGCGATACGCTGACCGACCGGGAAGCCGCGCTGACCGTCGACGGGTCGGAAAGCGACAGCTATGCCGAGCTGGATCCGCTGGCGACGGTCACGACGCGGATGCTCGACGATCCGGTGATGCCGCTGGCCAGCTTCTCGCCCGATTCCCGGAAGCTCCTCGCGGCGCGAAGCGATGCCCGCAAGGTTCGCGAACTGGGGGTGGCGCAGACGATATCGGGCGCGGCGCCGCATGTGCAAACCTATCGTTCGCCCATCGCCGGCGATGCGGAGCTCTTCAAGACGCAGATGGTGCTGGTCGATCTGGACAAGGGCACGAGCATGCCCGTGCGGTACGGGCCGTTCGATCGGATCTCGCCGCTGGAGACCTTCACTTGCTGGAATCCCGCGAGCACGGTGGCATGTTTCACCGAGGACGGGCGCGGCTACAAGTCGGTGACGCTGCATCTGGCCGATGCCGTGACGGGGACGGTCCGCACGGCGCTGTCGGAGCAGAGCGACACCTATATCGACCGGGGGCGTGCCGCGGACATCCTCGGCGATGGCGGCGACGTCGTCTGGACCTCCGATCGCGACGGGTGGGCGCATCTCTATCGCGTCGACGCGCGCACCGGCCGCGTGCGCAATCCGATCACGCGCGGCGAATGGGCCGTCCGTGCGCTCGCCCATGTCGATCAGAAACGCGGGCGCGTCTTCTTCACGGCGGGTGGGCGCGAGCCGGACCGCGATCCCTATTACCGGCACCTCTACAGCATCGGCCTCGACGGCAAGGGTCTGAAGCTGCTGACGCCGGAAGACGCGGATCACATCGTTTCGGTCTCCCCCACCGGCCGCTATTTCGTCGACACCTATTCGCGCATCGACAAGGCGCCGGTCTCGGTTCTGCGCGGTGCGGACGGCGGCTTGGTCCGCGAACTCCAGCGCGGGGATATCGCCCGGCTTCAGGCCGCCGGCTGGCGCGCGCCCGAGCCGTTCAAGGTGAAGGCCGGCGATGGCAAGACCGACCTGTTCGGCGCGATCTACCGTCCCAGCAATTTCGATCCGTCGCGCCGCTATCCGGTGCTGGACGCGATCTATCCGGGGCCGCAATCGATCCGCACGCGCAAATCCTTCCCGCAGCAGAGCTGGGAGAAGAACGAGCAGGCGATCGCGGAGCTGGGCTTCATCGTGGTGACGCTGGACGGGCGCGGCACGCCGCTGCGCTCGCGCGCGTTCCGGGAATTGTCCTTCGGCAATCTCGGCAGTGCCGGGGGGCTCGACGATCATGTCACGGGCCTGAAACAACTTGCCGCGCGCTATCCGTACATGGATCTCGATCGCGTCGGCATCTACGGCCATTCCGGCGGCGGCTATGCATCGACCCGTGCGCTGCTGAAATATCCGGAGTTCTACAAAGTCGCGGTGTCGTCGTCGGGCAATCACGACCAGCGCAGCTATTATGCCGGCTGGGGCGAGCGTTTCGAAGGCTATCCGGTGGGCAGCAATTTCGAGGCGCAGGCCAATCCGGCGCTGGCGGCGAATCTGAAGGGCAAGCTGTTGCTGGTCCATGGTGAGATGGACGACAATGTCCATGCGTCGGGCACGATGCAGATGGTGGATGCGCTGGTCGCCGCCAACAGGGATTTCGACCTGCTGATCCTTCCGAACCGAAACCATGTCATGATTGATCTCGCTAAGGGCAAATCCGCTCCCCGCATTTTCGATCCCTATTTCCTGCGCCGACGCTGGGATTATTTCGTCCAGCATCTGCTGGGGGTGACGCCGCCGGGCGAATTCCAGCTGCGTCAGGTCAAACCGCAACCCTGAAACGCTGCTTTGCGCGTTCGCCCGCTTCCGGGCGCCTCATTCATTTCCAAGGAGTGCTTTATGGACAGACGGGCAGATGGGGCGACCGGCAGTTCGCGGCGCGAGTTCGTCGTTCGGGCGGGAATCGGTACGCTGGCTGCCGCCGTCGCTTCGGCGCCGGCGATCGGCGCCGAGGCCTCGGCGCCGATCGCCGGTGGCGGCCCGATCCAGGGCCCGATCTGGATCGACGCCTTGTCGGGGCTGGCAGGACTGGCAGAGGCGCCGGTGATCGAAACGAGCGCGCTGGAGGCGCTTGCGGCATCGTCGCTGTCGATGTTTTCGATCACGGTGGCGATCACGGTGGGCCCACCCGGCACACCGAATTTCACGTATGAAGAGGCCGTTGCGGATCTGGGGCGCTGGCAGGGGCGCTTCGCGCGCTATCCCGACAAGCTCGTCCATGTGACGCGTGCCGACGATATCCTGGAGGCGAAGCGGCTGGGCAGGACGGCGGTCATGCTCAATTTCCAGAACACCGCGCATCTCAGGGGCGATTTGCGCAATCTGGAACTGTTCCACAGCCTGGGCGTGCGTCAGATCCAATTGACCTACAACTCGCTGAACGATGTCGGATGCGGATGCACCGAAAGGACCGATGGCGGCCTCAGTTATTTCGGTATCGACGCGATCGCGCGGATGAACGAACTGGGCATATTGGTCGACCTGTCGCACAGCAACGAACGCACCGCGCTCGACGCCATCGCGGTCGCCAGGAAGCCGCTGGCGATAACCCACACCAATTGCCGCGCCCTGCGCGACCATCCGCGCTGCAAGACCGATGAGGAGATCCGAAAAGTGGCGGCCATTGGCGGCGTGGTCGGGATGACGACCTATGGCACTTTCGTCGGCGCGCGGGCGCCGGTGACGCTCGACGATTTCATCCGGCATGTCGAGCATGCGGTGAAGATCGCGGGCATGGATCATGTCGGGATCGGCAGCGATACGGCCATCCAGCCGGTCGATTATCCGAAGTCGGAAGCGGAGTTCAACGAACATGCCCGCAGCCCGTCGAATTTCCGCCCGATGCCCGACGTCAAGTGGAACGACCAGATCCTGGCGCTCGACGGCCCGTCGAAATTCCGGACCATCGCCGATGCCCTGAAGCGCCGCGGATTTGCCTCACGCGATATCGACAAGATTCTCGGCGGGAATTTCCTGCGGCTCTATCGCGAGGTGATCGGCTGAAGCGCCGAACGATCGGGGGGCGTGTTCGGCGCCCGCGCAATGCTCGTCAGCCCGCCATCGGCTGCAACGCGATGCGCCGACGGACGGTTTCGTTGAGCAGGCAGCTCGGCACCTCGACCATGTCGATCGTTCCGCCCACCGCGATCGCCCGGCACTCGGCGTCGCGGCGCTTGATCCAGGCACGCTCCTCGGCGCGAAGTTGGGCCTGGCCGGCGGGATCGCGCTTGGCCAGGGCCGAGCGATAGGCGGCGTTCAGCCGATCGTCCTGCACCTTGAGTTCGGCATTGAAGCAGCCGCCCATCGCCACCGAAACCCCCTTCGCCGCGTCGCCCATGTTCAGGCAGGCGTCGAGGGCGGGCGTATATTGCGCGCGGATCTGTTCGTCCGAAAGCGCGAGGGCCGGCGCTGCCGCGAGCGGCTCCTGCGGCGGGCGGGCTTCTTCCGCTCCGGCGCCGTTGGCGGCGGGGCCGGGGGACGCATTACCCACGATTTCCGCATTGCCATCATGCGCGTCGATCGTGGGAGTGCCGCCCCGATCGCAGGCGGCGATGAAAAGCAGCAGCAGGGGAATGGACAATCGCATTGCTGGCATTTGGCTGATCCTCGTCATGACCGGAGCATAACGCACCAATTCGACATGGGGCCACAGAAAGGATCGGTGGGAAAGCGGGGCAAGGCGGGCCCGGTTTCGTGCCGCTCGGGCGATCGCGCAAAGATCGCTCGAAAATGGATCAGTCTGGCCGTGCCATGCCATGGTGTTTTTGGTTAATGCCGCATTCGCTGCATCTGGGCATCAACCGGCCGTCAGGTGCAGCAACCCCCTCTGCCAAAACCTTCCAGGGCCAGGCCGTGCGATAGGTGGCTCGTACGGAACCAACGCACCCGACCAGCCAATCGGGCCTCAAAAGAAAGCCCCGAATCCGCGTGAGATCCGGGGCCGAGGCAGCGCCGTGCGGTGCGCGCCTCCAAGTTGGGGAAGTTGTCACTACGCGCCTGCCGATCATTGGTTTCGGCAGAGCGAAAAAAAACGGCGACTGCGCGGCCGGCCAACGGACGATCAGGCCCTATGCATTCGATAGGCCGGCGCGGTAATGGTCGATCCGTGCCCCTGGTGAATCGCAATTCCGGTCATGACGTGTCGAGCGACGGCGTGTCTCGATGCCCGTCCCGGCCGGTTCGGTCGTCGACGACCCCATGATCCGGATCGATCACTTCCTCACCGGCGCCGTCAGGCCGCTCGGGCCGCGCGCGACGCCGAGCGGCATCGACAAGCATCCCGTTTCCGGCCGGATCCGGCTCGGTCGCGACGGGCTGGTCGGTGACGCCCAGGGCGACCGGAAACATCATGGCGGGCCGGACAAGGCGGTGCATCATTATGCCCGCGATCATTATGCCTATTGGCGCGAGGCGATCGGCGAGCGCGACATATTGGCGCAGGCGGGCGCGTTCGGCGAGAATGTCTCGACCGTCGGGCTGACCGAGGCCGACATGGCGGTGGGCGACACGTTCCGCCTGGGCTCGGCACTGATCCAGGTGAGCCAGGGCCGGCAGCCCTGCTGGAAGCTCAATCTGCGCTTCGGCGTGCCAGACATGGCGCGCCGGCTCCAGGCGAGCGGACGGACCGGCTGGTATTATCGCGTGCTGGAAGAAGGGAATGTCGAGGCTGGCGACGCGCTGGCCCTGGTCGATCGCCTGTCGCCCGACTGGACGATCGCGCGGCTGTGGCGCGCGCTCTATGTCGACACGCTCAATATGCCGGAACTCGCGATGATTTCGGAACTCGCGCATCTGCCCGATGGGTGGCGGCACTATGCGGCGAAGCGCCTGGCGACCGGCCGGGTCGAGGATTGGTCGCACCGGTTGACCGGCGTCGAACCGGAGGAGCCGTCATGAATCCCGGCCCGCTGGTCATCAGCATCCAGAGCCAGGTCGTCCACGGCAAGGTCGGCAACAGCGCAGCGGTGCCTGCATTGCAGGCGCACGGCCTGACCGTCGCGGCGGTGCCGACCACCCTGCTTTCCAACCATCCCCATTATCCGACGATGCGCGGCCGGGTGTTGCCGCCCGAGCTGCTGGCGGAACTGCTGACCGGTGTCGAGGAGCGCGGGCTGGTCGAGGCCGCGACCATTCTGGTGACCGGCTATCTCGGCTCGGTGGAAAATGGCGAGGTGGTGGCGCGCTTCGTCGAGCGCGCCAGGCGCCGAAACCCGAAACTGCTCTATGTCTGCGATCCGGTCTGTGGCGACGACGATCTTGGCGGCTTCGTCGCGCCCGGGTTGCAGGCGATCTTCGTCGATCGGCTGCTGCCCCTGGCCGATGTCGCGACGCCCAATGGCTGGGAAGTCCGCGCGCTCACGGGGCGCGAGGATCTGCGCGAAGCTGCTGCGGCGCTGCAGGCGATCGGGCCGGGCGGGGTGATCGTGACGGCCGGGAATGGCGGTGACGGGGACCTGCGGACATTGGTGATCGACGGGCGCGAGACATGGCAGATCCGTTCGCCGCGGCTTCCCGTCAGGCCGGCGGGCAGCGGCGACCTGTTCACCGCCTGCCTGGTGGCGAAGCTTGCCCGCGGCAGCGGGCTGATGCGTGCGGCGGAGGATGCGGTCGCAGCCGTGCATGCCGTGCTCGCGCGGACCGGCACCGGGCCCTGGGCGGAGATGCCCGTCGAGGCGTGCCTGGGGGCGATCGTTGCGCCGTCACGGTCTTTCATATGCGAGCCGCTTCTGGCGGATCGCATGCCCTAGCGCGCTGGGCTAGGGGGGCGCCTCTGCAAAGGAGGATTTAATGAGCGAAACATATCCGGGGTCATGCCTGTGCGGCGCGGTGCGGTTCGAGATTTCGGGGGCGTTTGACGGCTTCTTTCTGTGCCATTGCTCGCGCTGCCGGAAAAATACCGGATCGGCGCACGCGGCCAATCTGTTCTCGCGCACCGCGCGGCTCGACTGGCTGGCGGGTGAGGATCGGGTGCGGACCCATGCGGTACCGGACACGCGGCACCGCAGGAGCTTTTGCACGGAATGCGGATCTGCTCTGCCCGGCCTGCACATGGACGGCGCATTGATCGTGGTGCCGGCGGGAAGCCTGGACGGGCCACTGGGTATCCGGCCCGACGCGCATATCTTCAGCGCCAGCCGCGCCGATTGGGACGATCGGCTGGAGGATGTGCCGCGGCACGATGAATTACCGGCGTGATGCGGGTGTCAGGCCGGTATCGTCGCATCCTGCGCGATCCGGCCGGCCAGTTCCTTGACCAGCTTGGCGGCGACCGCCGCGGTCATGCTGTTGATATCCCGGTCGGGATTATATTCGACGATATCCGCGCCGATGACGGGCCCGGGGATCGCGTCGATCAGGTCGAGCACTTCGCGCACGCTGAGCCCGCCCGGCTCATGATGCGAGACGCCCGGCGCGAATGCGGGGTCGAGACCGTCGAGATCGATCGAGATATAGGTCGGGCCGACGGGCAGGCTGGCGAGCGCCTGTCGATATTGGCGGGCAGTGAAGGCAGCGACGCCATAGCGGTCGATCTGCCCCTTTTGCACGTCGTTGACGGTACGCACCCCGATCTGGGTCAGCGAGCGGGCGAGGCCGCGCTCGAGAATGCGAGCCATTGGCGAGGCATGGGAATGCGGATTGCCTTCGAAATCGGGATAGAGGTCGGGATGAGCGTCGATATGGACGAGATTGGGGGCGGCGTGCCCGGCGCGCGACAGCCCTTCGAGAAGCGGCCAGGAGACGAAATGGTCGCCGCCCAGGAACAGCCCGGCGCCGTCGCGGAAAATCGCCGCCGCTGCATCGGCGATGATGTCGAGATCGCGCGGCGTCTCGGTCGTCGCGACATTGCCGGCATCGCCGAAGACATCGGCGCTTTCGAGATCCCAGCCATTTTCGGACGACATGTTCGACGACCCCGAATGGAGCGCCGCGCGGATCGCATCGGGCGCCTTTGCCGGCCCGCGCAGATGCGACGAATTGATGTCGGTGGGAATTCCGAGCAGCGTGACCTTTGCGGGCATTCGAATTGACCTTCTTGTGTTCGCGATGCCGTTTAGCACCACCTGCAAGTCTTCGGCAGTGTCTGCCCACCGGGCCTGTTGGTTCGAAAGCGGAGGATCGCTAACAGCGGGACGATGATGACAGGATCACTGCCACCGATATTCGCCACGCCTGCCATGCGGGAACGGCTGGAATTGATTGCTGCAAGCCATGAACGATTGACCGGCCGCGCGCTGGTGCCGGCCACCGCCGATCCGGCGCAGGCGCTGTGGACCGCGCCGCGCGTCGTCGTCGCGCATGGCATGGAGGCCGATCCGATCTTCTTTTTCGGCAATCTCGCCGCACTCGACCGGTTCGAGGTGACGTTGGGCCAGTTCACCGCGATGCCGTCGCGCCTGTCGGCGGAGGCGATGTTGCGCGAAGAGCGCCAGGCGCTGCTCGACCGGGTCACGCGCGACGGCTTCATCGACGATTATTCGGGAATCCGCATTTCCGCGACCGGGCGCAGATTCCGCATCGAACAGGCGATTGTCTGGAATCTGATCGACGATCATGGCGCGATCCATGGCCAGGCCGCGACATTCGATCGCTGGATCGATCTGCCCGAATAACCGCGGATGTCTCCGATCATAAGGGGCGATTTCCACCGCTTCGGATGAAAAGATCGTTTCGCTTCCGTCCTTTGTGCTGGCAGGACGAAAAATCCTGTGTCATGAACGGGCAGCGAACAGGGGTCGCGATGATAGCGGGGCGGTGGCCCGCCAAGATGTACCGGACCGGCGAAAGCTGTCCGGCTGTCGTCGTTTCCTCGACTGAATATTGAACAAGACTAGTCGTTGGGCAGTCACAATGGGCGATTATGCGCCGTGTGATGTGATATTTGGGGGTGGAAGCCATGTCGTTTGCTTACAAGAATCCGGCCAATGTGATCGATGCCGACAATCCCCTGTTTGAGCTCGACGGCGCGAGTTCGGTCGTTTCGGCCGATGTTGGCGGCACCACCTATGTCTTCGTTGCCGGGGCGGACGACAACGGCATCAGCGTCTTCAGCCTGGCGCGGAACGGCACGCTGGCCAATGTCGCGAATGTCGACGACACGGTGGGCGTCAATCTCGGCGCCGCGACGGGGCTTTCGACCGCCATGGTCGACGGCAACACCTATTTGTTCGTCGCCGGTACGTCCGAGAACGGCATCAGCGCATTTCGTGTCGGTACCGACGGATCGCTGACCAATGTCGCCAATGTCGTCGATGACGGCACGCTCCGGCTAACCGGCGTCACCGATACCGCCACGATCACCGTCGGCGGCAACACCTATCTGTTCGCGGCGGGGGCCGGCGACAACGGCGTCAGCGGCTTCCGCGTCGCCGGCAACGGTGCGCTCACCAATACCCTCAACGTCGCCGATACCGACAATGTCGCCTATGAACTGGGTGGCGTGTCGACGCTCGCGACCGTCACGATCGGCGGCAACAGCTTCCTGATCGCGGGCGGCAACGCGGACGATGGCGTCAGCGTCTTCCAGGTTTCGGCGGCGGGCGCGCTGACCCATGCCGGCAGCGTGACGGACAATCCCACGCTCAACCTGGACGGTGTCAGCGACATCACCACGGCGGTCGTCGACGGCGTCACCTATGTCTTCGTCGCCGGCTCCGGCGATTCCGGCGTCAGCGTGTTCTCGATGAGCAGCGCGGGCGTGCTGACCAATGTCGACAATGTCGGCGACATCGGAGGGATCTGGCTGCAGGGGGCGGACAGCGTCAGCGTCGTGACGTTCGGCGACACCAGCTATCTTGCCGTCAGCGGCCCCGAGGTCGTCAGCGGCTCCAGCGGCGCCAGCCTGTTCCGCATCAACGCCGGCGGTACGCTGACCTTCTTCGATAATATCATGGACACCACGACGCGCGTCCTGGCGGGGGGAGCGACGCTGGGAACGGTCAGCGTGCACGGCGCCAATTATCTGCTTGCCGCCGGCGCCGACGAAGATGGCCTCAGCGTATTCGGCGCCCAGCCGACCGGCCAGCTCTATTTCCTGACCCAGGGCACCCCCGGCGACACACGGCTGAGCTATATCAACAATGACGGCAGCAATCCGACCATCATCGTCGACAACAGCTCCGCGCTCAACCTGATCACGAGCACGCCGCAGCAGATCGGTGCCGATACCGCGGCAGGATTCTATTTCGCGATCGTCAACGGCGGCAATGACGGTACCAGTGCCAGGCTGGTGCGTGGTTCGTTGACCGGTGGTCCGGTGACGACACTGGTGAATTTCGACGGTGCGGACAATGTCTTCGGACTGGCGGATCCCGACGATCCGTTTTCAAGCGACGACGAAATCGTCAATGCGCTTTATGTCGATGTCTTTACGCACACTATTTATGTCGGCGTTCAAGATGCTAGCGGCGATGCCAGTCTGACTGGAATCAGGAAGTATACTTATGATCCGTCGACCGGCGGGGTTACCGATAACGGCTTCATCGTCGAGGCCGATATCGAGACCAACAAGCCCATCGATGTCGATCATGGTGTCGACACGCTCAACGTACGCGACT
>JASBTC010000461.1 GCA_030148625.1 Sphingobium sp.
CAAGGCGATCGAGACCGCGCAGAAGAAGGTCGAGGCGCGCAACTACGACATCCGCAAGCAGGTCGTCGAATATGACGACGTGATGAACGACCAGCGCAAGGTGATCTACGAGCAGCGCTCCGACATCATGGATGCAGGCACGGTCGACGATGTCGTTGCCGATATGCGCGCCGAGACGGTCAATGGCCTGGTCGCCGATGCCTGCCCGCCCGACACCTATCCCGAGCAGTGGAATATCGCGCAGCTCAAGGAACGGACGCTGGAAGTGCTCGGCATCGAGCCCGATTTCGATGCGTGGCTGACCGAGGAAGCGATCGACCCCGAACTGATCGAGCAACGGCTCCAGGCACTTGCCGACGAAGCGATCACCGCCAAATCGGCCGACATCGAGGCCGATAGCTGGGCGCAGGTGGAAAAGAGCATCCTCCTCCAGAGCCTCGACCATCACTGGAAAGAGCATCTTGCGACGCTCGACGCGCTTCGCCAGGTGATTCACCTGCGCGCCTATGCGCAGAAGACGCCGATCAACGAGTATAAGCAGGAAGCGTTCGCGCTGTTCGAGCGGATGCTGTCGGCGATCCGCGAGGACGTCACCCGCGTTCTCGCCCATGCCCAGTTCATGCCGCAGGAAGCGCCACCGCTTCCGCAGATGCCCGATTTCATCACCTCGCATTTCGATCCGCTGACCGGCGACGACAATAGCGCGGACATCGATGGCGGGAGCCTGGGCCTGATCACCACGCGGTTGCCGCCGCTCCAGATCGTCCAGCCCGACATTGTCGATGATCTGGGCGACGATCCCGCGGAATGGGGCGACAAGGTCAGCCGCAACGCACCTTGTCCTTGTGGGTCGGGCAGCAAGTATAAGCACTGCCACGGAGCGCTCTGAACCCGCTCATTGTCATTCCCGCATTCGCGGGAACGACAGGGAGTGAGTCTGCGGCATCATTGCTGGAGTGGCGGCGCCACCGATGCGCGGCGGATGAGCGCCGACAGGAAAAGCGACGGTTCCCGGACCGCGCTGCCCGGTTCGATCGTGTCGCCGACCAGCTTGAGTGCCGCCGAGCGTGCCATCGTCGCCATCGGCCAGCGCACTGTGGTCATCGGCGGCCAGATATGCGCGGCAATCGGATTGTCGTCGAACCCGATGATCGACAGGTCGGCGGGCACGTCCAGTCCGCGCTGGCGCGCCGTATGCAGCACGCCCGCCGCCATTTCGTCATTCGACGCGAAGATCGCGGTGGGGCGGGGGAGCAGGTCGAGCAATCGCCCGCCCGCATGCGTGCCTGAATCGAACGTGTAATTGCCGTCGGCGATCAGGCTGCGCGGTAGCGCGATGCCGGCGCCGGCCAATGCATCCTCGAAGCCGAGCCGCCGTTCCAGCGCTGAGCGGAAGCCGTGGGGACCCTGCACCAGCCCGATCCGGCGATGCCCCGCCTTGATCAGATATTCGGTCGCCTCCCGCACCGCCTCGCGATCGTTCGAGGCGACGGTGTGTTCCGGATCGTCAAGCTGCGCGGAGCCCATGCGGACATAGCGGCAGCCGATTTCGTCGCAGAGCCTGGCGAGCGAATCATTTTCGGAGATCGGAGGCATCAGCAGCACGCCGAACAGTCGCTGGCGTTCAAGGAAATGGCGCAGGTCGGTGAGCATGTCGGGCGATCCGCGATCGACGGGACGCACCACCAGTTCGAACTCGGTGTCGCGCAGCGCTTCCAATATGCCCTGCTGCACGTTGAGCACGGTCTGCGCATTGGGATTGTCGTGGACCAATCCGATCAGGAAATTGCGGCGCAGCGCCAGTGCGCGCGCCTGAGGATTTGGGATGTAACCCAGATCCTTGATCACGCTCAGCACCCGCTCTCGCGTGTCGTTATTGAGCAGGGGGGAGCGGTTGATCACCCGGCTGACCGTTTTTTTCGAAACGCCGGCGAGGCGGGCGACGTCGTTGATGGTCGGCTGCGATGATTTCTTCATCGGCGCATTTAGACCGAAGCCAGGGTGGCCGCCAATGACAGAAGTCGAGGAAAATGCTCGCTTTTCGAGGCAAATCATTGGACAATTGCCAAGCAGTCCGCCGCTCGCCCATATGATGCATATCGAAAGCCGATGCGGGAGAGGGCATGACGCGATCCATTTTCGGTGGCCTGGCGCTGCTTGCTTTGCCGTCAGCACTTGCAGCGGAGCCTGCACCGATCGCGCTGGAAGATTTTTACAGACTTGCCGACGTCGCCGGTCCAAGCTTCTCGCCGGACGGGAGCCGGATCGTCTATAGCGTGTCGTTGAGCGACGCGAAGCAGGATGCGGCGAAAAGCGATCTCTGGACGGTGCCGTGGCAGGGCGGCGCGCCGGAGCGGATCACCGATACCGCCGAGACCAGTGAATCGCAGCCGCGTTATACCGCCGATGGCGGCTGGATCGTCTTTCTGAGCGATGCGGGGCTGAAAAAGGCTGCCGCGGACGCCGATCCGGAGGACAAGAAGGCGGCGGCGGACGAGAATACGCAATTGTGGCGGATGCCCGCAAAGGGCGGCCCGGGACAGAGGATCACGACGCTGCCCGGCGGCATCAGCGATTATGCGCTGTCCCCTGACGGCAGAAGGGCAGTGGTGGTGGCCGAGGTCGGCCGGGCCGTCGGCAGCACCGCGAAGACGCCGCCGCCGATCGAGACCGAGCGCTTCTTCTTCAAACATGATGGTCGCGGTTATCTCGACGATCGCGCGATGCAGTTGTTCGTGGTCGATCTCGCCACCGGCAAGGCGCGCCAGCTCACCCAAGGCGCACGCGATCACTGGCATCCCGCATGGTCACCCGACGGTCGTCTGATCGCCTATGTCGCAAAGGATCAGGGCGAAGTCGATCGCACGCTCAACTACGACATCTTCGTCGTTGCGCCGGACGGCGGCGCGCCGCGCCGGATCAGCGCGTCGTCCGGTGCGGACGGCGATCCGGACTGGGGCGCGGGACCATCCTGGTCGCCCGATTCACGCCGGCTGGTCTGGCTGGAAGGGCCGGAGGACAAATGGATCTATTACGGACCGCATCAACTGGCGGTCGCCGACGTCGCGACCGGCACGATCACGCGGCCGGCGCGGATCGATCGCTGGTTCTACCAGCCGCGCTGGACAGCTGACGGCAGGCTGCTCGCGCTGATCGAGCAGGACCGCGACACCTGGCTCGCGCGGATCGATCCGGAGAGTGGCGCGATCGCCTATCTCACCCAGGGCAAGCGCTTCGGCTATGATTATGCGGTGGCGGGCAATGGCAATATCGCGCTGCTCGACAGCAATGACCTCATGCCGTCCGAACTTTATGCACTCGGCAATGCCCCCGGTTCCTGGCGTGCGCTGACGCGGCACAATGCGTGGCTCGCGGATCGCGCGCTGGGTGAAGTGCGCGACATATCCTTCAAGAGCGGCGATGCCGGGATCCACGGTTTCCTGACGCTGCCGCCCGATTTCAATCCGGCAAAACGCTATCCGCTGATCGTCGATCTCCATGGTGGGCCGGTCTATCAGCACAGCCATGAATTCGATCTCGATGCGCGGCTTTATGCGGCGGCGGGCTATGTCGTGCTCAAGATCAACCCGCGCGGTTCATCGGGCCGCGGTTTCGATTTTGCGCGCGCCATCCATGCCGATTGGGGCAATCTCGATGCGAAGGACATCAGCGCAGGCATCACCCATGCGATCGATACCGGCGTCGCCGATCCGGCGCGGATCGGGGTCGGGGGCTGGAGCTATGGCGGCATATTGACGGATTATATGATCGCCAGCGATACGCGAATCAGGGCCGCGATCTCGGGCGCGGGCGCCGCCAATCCTCTCAGCCTGTTCGGCGTCGACATGTATGCCCGCGAATATCTGCTCGAACTGGGCGCGCCATGGGAGAATTTCGAAACCTGGCGAAAACTGGCCTATCCGTTCCTCCATCCCGAACGCATCACTGCGCCGACTTTGTTCCAATGCGCCGATGCCGACGACAATGTGCCGTGTGTGGGTGCCGAACAAATGTATCTCGCGCTCAAGACGCGGGGCGTACCGACCAGGCTGATCGTCTATCCCGGCGAAAATCACGGGCTGATCGTGCCGAGCTATCTGATCCACCGCATGCGCAGCAACATCGCCTGGTATGATCGCTGGCTGAAGCCGACCAAATGACGGCGCTTCGCACCTGACCGCATCATCGTCTGCGGTGCGGTGGGGAGCCGATTTCACGACGACCCGTTCTACCGATTGTCCTTTACCGGCGCTGCGCCGCTCCCCCCTGTCCCCGATGCGAGTCGGGGAACGTCACTCAGTACTGACGAGCACATCGCCCGCCCGCGCGGCCGTCATTCGTGGCGGCGCAATCGGCGTATGTCTGCACTTTCCTCTCGAAGCGCCGGGCGCCGACGATAGCGGCTTTTTTGTTTGCGCTTGACATTAATATTATAACGGTAATGATATTTGAAAATCATACCGCAAAGAAATGGGGGGACGATCGATGACCGATGAAAACAGAAATGGCCGTGGACTGGGCGGCGCGCGCGCCGAATTCGCGAAGGCGGATCGGCAGCGCAGGGGGAGATGGTTCGCCGGATCCTCGATCGCCGGGGCGGTCATGTCGCTGGTTATTTCCCCGGCCGCCTATGCGCAGGCCGACGCTTCAAGCCCGGCCAGGGACGATGCGGGCATCGGCAATGTCGATGACGGCGCCGTCTCCGACGCGGATATCGTGATCACCGGTACGCGGCTGTCGACATTGAGGAACGCCCCGAACCCGGTTCAATCGCTGGACGCCAGGGAGATTTCGCAGACCGGGCGGACGACCGCGCTGGAGATCCTGCGGCTGATGCCGCAGACCAACAACAATATCGGCGGCAACACCACGTCCAACTATGTGAACGGTGCCGGGCTCAACATCGTCGACCTGCGCGGCATGGGGCCATATCGGACGCTGACCCTGGTCAATGGACGTCGGCAGATCGGCAGCATGGGCGGGCTCGGCAATTCCGGCCTGACCTCTCAGGTCGACATCAACCGCATCCCCGTCGCGCTGATTGAGCGGGTCGATGTGGTGACGGGCGGAACATCCGCGCAATATGGCGCGGATGCCGTTGCCGGCGTGGTGAACTTCATTCTGAAGGACCGGTTCGAAGGCGTCGATATCAGCGCCACGCAAAGGCTGACGCAGGATGGCGGCGGCAGTTCAACCTCTGTGAACGCCGTGTTCGGCGCGAAGTTCGCGGAGAATAGGGGGCATATTGTCGTCGCCACATCCTTCGATCGCACCTCTCCCATCTATGCGAGCCAGCGCGACTTCGCGATGCGCAACATCTCGCTGCTCAACAATCCCGCCAATGGCGGCCCCGCCGACGGCATCCCCAATCGCGTGTCGGTCTGCTGCACGCTTTCGTCGACCACGCCGGCCTCGGGAACCGGCCTGATCCTGACGCCGATCGGATCGGCCAATCCCTTCACATTGACCTTCAGCCCCGATGGATCGCATCTGATTCCGTTCAACCGCGGAACCCAGCTCAACATATCCTCGGATCCGCGCGATCCGAGCAGGACCGGCGATACGGTTTCGGTCGGCGGCGACGGCGTCAATTCCTCGATACCGCGGGTTCTCCAGACCCCGTACCGGCGCCTCAACGGCTATATGGTCGCCGACTATCTGGTTTCCGACAGGATCGGCATCTTCGACGATGTCACCGCCTTCACCGAGATGAGCTATTCCGAGACCCAGGTGAAGTACGACAGCGCCGCCTATTCGAACGGCACCAACCTCGCCAATCCGGCGTTCGGTGCGCTGACGATCCAGGCCGACAACCCCTATGTCCCGGCGGACCTGCGGCAGTTGCTGGCCGCGAACGGCCTGCAATCCTTCCAGATCGCCAGGGCGAACTGGATCGATCAGCCATCCTATCAGCAATTCGCGCTCTACCGAGTGTTTCAGGGAGTGTGGGGCCTCAAGGCGAAGATCGGATCCTGGAACGTGAGGGGATCGGTCGGCTACGGCCATAACGACACGACATATCGGCACACCCGCCGATTGTTCAACAATTTCAACCAGCAGGTCGATGCCGTCATGCTCGACGGCAACATCGTCTGCAGGGACCCGGTCGCGCGCGCGGCTGGCTGCGTTCCCCTCAACGTCCTGGGGGCGGGGTTGAACCCGGCTTCGGCCTATAGCTATTCGCGCGGCGACTATGCCGAGAGCAATATTGCGGACCAATATATCGCGACGGTCGATGCCACCGGCGATCTGTTCAGCTATCGCGTGCCTTTCTCCGACGTCTCCGCGCCGATCTCGGTGGCGGTGGGTCTGGAATATCGCAAGGAATCCAGCGTTTCGACGCCGAACGACCTTGCCAGGTCGGGCATAACTGCCATCGTCGTCGATCCGTTCTCCGGCTCCTTCAACACCAAGGAAGCCTATATCGAGACGAATATTCCGCTGCTGCGCGATCTGTCGTTCGCGCAATCGCTCGATCTCAACCTCGCGGCCAGGCTTCAGAAATATTCGACGACGGGGACCTCGGTGACCTGGAATGCGCGTGCCGTCTGGGTCGTGAACGACAGCGTCCGTTTCCGCGGCGGCTTTGCGCGGTCCATTCGCGCGCCTTCGATCGACGAATTGTTCGCGATCGGCGTCGACAGCCGCGAATCGGTGCCCGATCCCTGCGATTACCGCAACATTCACGGCGCGGCCGATCCCGCGGTCAGGCGGCAGAATTGCGCCGCCGCCGGCGTCCCCGCGAATTTCGATTCGAGCTCGTCCCTGCCTTCGATTGTTCGGGGCGGCAATCCGGACCTGAAGCCGGAGGTCGCGAACAGCTTTACCGCGGGCCTGGTCTTCTCGCCGCAGTTCATGCGCGGCCTCTCCCTGACCGCGGATTATTACAAGATCCGGATCAAGGACGGGATCCAGAGCTATGGACTGCCCGTGGCGAACATTCTGTCGGATTGTTACGACACGCCGGGCGGGAGCTCGCCATATTGCAAGTTCCTGACCCGGGCACCCAATGGCGAGATCCAGCGCGTGTTCGCCAATGCCGCAAATGCGGCGAAGGAGCGCGTCGAAGGGATCGACGTCAATCTGAGCTACCCGCTAGCCCTGGATAATATCGGTATCGACAATGGCGGCACGTTGAGCCTGACGGTCGCCGGAACCTATCTGCTGAAGAACGAAACCTCTATTTTTCCGACGGATCCGTCTTTCGACGTCTATCGCGCCGGAGTGGTCGGTTTCCCGAGAGTGAAGGGCTATGTCCAGGCGGGTTATACGCTGGGCGGAGTCACATTGACCTGGGCCGCGCAATATATCGGAAAATCCAAGGCATTTTCCGACAAATATAATCCGGAACCCGAATATGCCGATTTCGACCGGATCGGTGCGGTCTGGTACCATGATGTCTCGCTGGCGGTATCGACCCATGGTTTCCGCTTCGTCGCAGGCATCAACAATCTGCTCGATCGCGATCCGCCGCGCCTGCCGTTCCTCTATCAGGGGCTGGGCGGATCGACCGCCGGCGCGAACAACAATCCGAGCCTGACCGACAGCGGCAGCCAGTACCGGAATCAAGGCCGGACTTTCTTCCTCACGGTCGGCAAGACCTTCTAGGACATCGCGCTGCTGTAAAAAGCCCGTCCTCGCGAAAGCGGGGCCGGGCTGCAGGCTATCGGCCTTCTTTCTCGTCATTCCGGCAAAAGCCGGAATGACGAGGGGCTGCTTCACGACTTTTCCGAAAACCTCGGTGCGCCAAGCGCCTCGCAGACATAATCTTCGACGATCGAGAAGAGGTCCATAGATTTGAAGGCGCTGGGCGACGCCATGACGATGCAGCAAAGCCCGTCGAGCAACGCGTTCACGCCAAGTGCGGCATGTTGAACATCGATATCGGGTTTGAGCACGCCGGCTGCGTGGAGCAACCGGATCTCGTCCTCCAGCATATCGAGGAACTTGCGATCCCTTTTGTGCTGGCTGCGCAAAAGTGCCGGGTTGCCGATCGCGCGGCCGCGAAAGGCTTCGAGCAATCGCGCCGTCCGGACATGCTTGGTCGTCGTCGGAAGATGCCGGCGGATCATGAGGAACAGGCGTTCCGCACCATTGTCCGATGCGGGCATCTGCGCCGATTTGTCGAGCAGCTCGTCGAAGATATGGTTCTTGGCGAAGAAGAGGAGATCTTCCTTGTTCCGAAAATAATGCTGGACCGCGCCGGTCGTCACGCCGGCGCGGGCGCCGATTTCGGCCAGCCGGGCGTTTTCCAGGCCCACCTCCAGGATCACGTCGCAGGCCGCCGCCGCGATCGTCGCCCGGCGTTCGTCATGGTCGAGTTTCGGGCGGGCCATTCTTATTATCCTTGCGATATTGCAAATCGGGAGCGCCATAACAGGCTCGACGATGTTTGTGCCATCACAAAGCCGGTGCGTAAACAACCGGGCGTGCAGGGATGCGGCAACAGGGCGTGATCCCCGATCGGAAAGCGCTCAGCTGATCGCGTCGGCGCGCACCCTGTTTCGCATGCCCAGCCAGAAGACGATCCCGATCGCGGCCCAGGCGGAGAGCAGGACATATTCGAGCGGGACCTGCGCATGCGCGCTCAGCAGCGGCATGATCAAGGCCGTCGCGGCCATGACGAGCGAGCCGGCAACGCCGATCATGATCGCCCATGGCCTGGCAAGAAAGTCATGGCGATCGGTCCGGGTGTCGCGCCTGCGCAGGATGATCACCGCCATGCAGCACGCCGTCAGGACGATCGTGGCGCCGATCGAGCACATGTTGATGATCGGAACGATCGCGCCCGCGCCAAGAAAGGCGCCCAGCAGGGTCAGGCCGGTCAAGGCGATGACGGCCGCGACCGGGGTGCTGTCATGCTGGCGTGTGGTCGCAAGCACTGATGGGAGGTGGCCGACGCGCGCCATGGCGACCATCAGCCTGACCGCGGTGATCAGAATCCCGTTCCATGTCTTGAGGATCGACATGATCAGCGCGACGAGGAATGCCGTCGAGAGCACCGGCCCGAACGGCAGCAGGCTGACCGCGAAGATCGGCGGCATTTCGGAGCTGGCAAGCAGTGCCGCCGGGAGCGCGAGACCGCAGGCGATGATGGCGAAACAATAGAATGCGGCCGCACCGACGACCGCCAGGATCATGATCCTGGCGATCCCCGACAGCCTGATGGTGGCATCGCGCTCTTCGATCGCCTGCGGGATGACCTGAAAGCCGTTCAGGAGAAGTCCGGAGATCGCGAAGATCCAGAGCGCGCCATGCCACCATGGCGACCCGCGCGTCGTCTCGAGCAAGGGCGGGGCAGGGCGGTCGACCGCGAAGACCATGACATAGCAAAGCAGGGCGAGCGTGATGACCAGGAAGCCATAGGTCAGGATGTTGTGGAAGGATGAGGCCGAACGATTTCCGCGGATGTTGATGGCGCCCATGGCCAGGGCGCCGGCGATGCTGATCAGGATCGCGTCCATGGTCACGGCATGGCCCAGCACCGAATAGAGGCTGGTTGCGGCCTTGAGCTCCGGCAATATCTGTTGGAGCGCGAGGGCGAGCGCGATTCCCTCGAAGATCATCACGCTGACCAGATTGAGCAACAGGAACCAGCCCACGATGAACGCGGTCGAGTCACCGAATGTCGCGCGCATATAGACGAATTCGCCGCCTGCTTCCGGCAGGCGACTGGTCAGTTCGGCATAGCAGGCCGCAATCGCGGCCATCACGATGCCACCACAGATAAAACCGATCATGGCGCCGCCGATGCCGGCCTGATCGATCCATTCCTTGAGGACGAGCACCCAGCCCGATCCGACGATGCAGCCAAAGCCCAGTGCGAAATAGGTCGGGTATCCCAGCGCTCCCTTCAGCCGTGATGCCTTGATCGGCGCCGGCGCGGGCGATTTCCCGTTCATCGTCCGCTCTCCGCCGTTGCGGCAGCTTTGCCGAGGGGCGCGATGGGGAGTTCGATCCGCGACAGGGTGGCCCCGCCCAGAAACATCTTCAGTCTCGGGGCAATGTCGAGAATGGGCGTCGTCGTATTGCCCTTGTCGTTTCCGGATATCGTGACCCGGATCCGCGATCCGGCCCGGAAGACCTTGCCGGTCACGAGCATCGGGAACCGGATCAGCGTGGCGTCGCCGTTCAATGCGGGTGCTGCCGTGACATCGGCGGCGTTCGAGGTCGGGAACGGCCGACCCAGATTGTCATAGGGCGCGGGGCCGAGCGTCCGATGCGACGACCGGATCATGCCCTCCGTGACCAGGCGCGACGTGCCGTCGGGATCGACTTCACTCAGATAGGCATAGATGTCGACGACCGGCGCGTTTTCGCTCGACAGCCACAGCGACAGCGACGGGCTTCCCGCCACCAACATGTCGGTCTCGATCGGATCGCTCGTATAGGTCAGCGAACGAAGGTCGTTCTGCAGCATCGCGATCGGATAGATGCGCTTATATTCCCACCGTGTACCGGCTGTGCCCAGGCTCGTGCCGTAATCGACGACCCAATTGTCCAGCGACCTTTGGGGCGCCGTCACTGACAGGGCGCCGTCATTCTGCGACTGGACCGTCCCGGTTCGGCCCGGCGAAAGATAATAGGATATCGTCCGTGTGCCGGGGAGCGGCCAGGTGTCGGAAGACAGCCCGATCGCTTGTTTCTGATCGATCGCGACCTCGAGGCGGATTGCGGGTTTCTCCATCGCGTCATTGGGCATCTGCTTGAGCCAATGGTCGAACCATCGCAGCGCCTCGGTGGTGCGGACGGTCCGGAATTCGAGGTTCCTCGGATTAAGACCTGGCCCGAGCGCCCCGCCATGCCCCCAGGGGCCGTAGATCAGCTTGTGCGGCACGCTGATATTGGCGTTCCAGAGCATCATGTCGGTCACATAGAGATCCTCCCATCCCCCGATGAGGAGCGTGGGGACGTTCGCGGCGTTGAACTTCGGCACCAATGTGCTGAGATTGTTCGCGCCGACGGCCTGATAGCGATCGATGAAGCCGAGCGTGTCGCGCAGCACGCCGATACCGGTAAAATCGGCGCTATAGGTGCGGTAATCCGTTCCCGCCGGCTCTTGCTGATGCTGTTCGATCGCCTCGCGCAGCAAGCGCCTGTCTGCATCGGCGTCCACCGGCGTGATCGCCGCACGCGCCTTGGCGGCGGAGGCCAGGCTGTCGAGGCGGGCGACGGCCGCCTGCCATGCGCCCGCCCAGCCGCTGCGATGGATCCCGCCCATCGCATAGGCGCTGTTGGCACCGTCGAAAAAGCCCTGGACCATGACCAGCGCCTTGAGTGGCGCGGGCTTTAGCGCTGCGACCCTGGGCTGCACTTCGGCGAGATAAGATGTGCCGAACATCCCGACGCGGCCATTGCTCCATGGCTGGCGGGCTATCCAGTCCACCAGATCCTTGCCGTCGCGCCCCTCGACATCGTCGCCTTCGTGATGCTGCGGACCAAAGGACGCGCCGGCACCGCGCATCTCGGCGATCACGACCGCATAGCCATGCCGCAGGAACTGGGCGACCGATCCCGATTGCGTCGCGTCATCGGCGCCGCCGATATCCAGTCGCGCCACGCCGTCGCGATCGACCTTCAACCCTTCGGTGGATGTGAAGCTGCCGTCCGGGTTCGTCGAGCCCCGGGAATAACGGGTATAGAGGAAAATGGTGGAAAACTTCCTGGTCCCGTCCGCTGCCGGCAGGTAGAAATCGACCGCGAGCCTGGTCTTGTCGCGGACCGGAACATAGATCGATTTCCTGGAGGCGGATGTGTGGACTCCGCCGCCGGCGGCATATCGATCCTGATCCCAGACCGTTTTCTCCGTGGAACCGGATGGATTGGCCGGCAATGGCTGGGCATGGGCCGCCGACGACATCAGCAGCCCTATGAAAAGCAGGGCCGATCCAAGGGCATTTCTGGATTCATCGGACATTCTCGTTCGCCCCATGCTGCTCAGTCAACGTCCAGGGATATGGACGTCAGGATGCCATTTGCGCAAAGTCGTCGATGGCGATCTTTTTCCCCAGTCTTCGGCTCGCATAGATCGCCTCGAGCACCGTCAGCGCACGCACACCGTCCTGGCCCTTCACCGGCGCGTCTTCGTCGCGGTCGATCGCCGCTATGAATGCGCTCATCTGGCGCGCGAATTGGACGGGCGAGGATATCGGATCGGTCGCCACCTTCCGGATGCCCGAAGCGGTGGTCAGGAACAGCAGGTTCGGATAGCCGAAGATCCGGATGCTCCCATGCGAGCCATAGACGTCGATCGATGCGGACTGGGTATCCCAGGCGCCGCGATCTGCATATCCCCGGTTGCCCCAGCCGTCACCGACGCCGAAGACGCCTTCATTGGGCAGCTTGGTCGGAAAGGAGATCTCATTGTACAGGAGATGGCCGATCGCCGCGCCGCCGTTCATTTCGACGATCGCGAATTCAGGGGCGGGGCTCGCGCCCGAGATGTTCCCGGAACCATAGGCCGAGCAGATTTCGCTGCCCACCAGCCATGGGAAAAGGTCGAGCATATGGATGCCGTGATCGACCAGCCCCCATCCGCCGCCGCCGGGGCCGCCCATGGGATAATGGACCGCGTTCATCGGCTTGAAGCCGGATAGTCCCGAGCCGCCGATCAATTCCTCCCTGACCATCTGGACGTCGCCGATCTCGCCGTCGGCGATCAGCGTCTTCGCCGCTGCGATCGAAGGCAGATAGCGTTGCGTCGAACCGTAGAACAGGCGCACGCCGCGCGCTTCGCAATGATCGACCATCCGCTGCGCGCTGGCCGCGTCCGGGGAAAGCGGCTTTTCGCAGAGGATATCGATGCCGGCATCCGCCGCCTGGATCACGATCTGCTCATGCGTCGAGACTGCCGAGCAGACGCACAGGATATCGGGTTTTGTGCGATCGATCAGTTCGGTCAACGTCGCAAATGTCGGCAGGCCCCGCTCACCGAAGCTTTCGCGCCGCCGAGGATCGGGGTCGACACCGCCGACCAGTTCGACAGCGTCCATCTGGCGATAGGCATGCCAATGTGCTTCCGCGACGATGCCCAGCCCCACAATGCCGACCCGATGCTTGCCCTTGTCTGTCATCCGTGACGGCTCTTGCCGATCAGCGCGTCCGGAAGATGGTCCATCGACAGGTGATGCGAAGCGCCGGTGGATGGCTCGTTCGCTTGAGCCGATACGCGAAACTCAGGGGTGATCATGACGGTGTTGCGGGCCTCTCCGGGTAAATATATTATTACGATAATAACAATTAAATCGCATGTGGCTAGAGCCTTTTCCTCCTGGTGGTGCAGGCGAATTCCTTGTGATCGCGGGTTTCATGCGCGAAGCCCGCGATATGCCCTGATTTCCGAAGCGCTGGATGAGTTCGTCCGACTTCAAATCACGCTATCGGCAGGCGTTGCCTTCGCCCGGCCACCTCGTTGGCGAAGACGGTGGTGCGGCCGTGCGGGGATCGGACGCGATGCCTCCCAAGGAAAGTGCTCGCGGGGTCGTCAAAAGTGCTCCCCGTCAGGCCAATGCGGTTTCGGACGACCGCTTGGCATTTTTGATCGGCCGACTATGCCGGATGCTCGGCAATCCCGGATCGGGCTTACCAATAGGGCACGGAGCCATAGGGGCCGTAATAGCCGAAGATCCGTTCACCATAGGTCTGATGGCTGGGGCCGCCGAGCGCGCTGAGTTCATACCGGTCGTAATAGGGCGCGGACTCCAGCGTCGCCCGATCCAGGGGCACGACATAGCCGCCGCGCTCGGGATCATAGTCGAGCAACGACCAGGGCACCGGATGGAATTTTTCACCGATGCCGAGAAAGCCGCCGAACGACACGATCGCATAGATGACCTGTCCGCTGACCCGTTCGATCGACAGATCGTCGACATGACCGAGCCGCTTGCCCGCCTCATCGAAGACGGGCGCGTCATTGACCCGGCTTGCCAGGATGAACCGATGCGCGCTTTCCTCGATCGGCGGGTCCGAAATTGTCTGGTCCATGATCATGCTCCTGCTGGCCCGCGCAAGCTGCGCTTGGTTCGCTTGGCGAGGCGATCTTCCCAGTCAAACAACCCTCGAAACCGGGCGTTCGTTCCGAATGCGACATTTGAAGCAGGTCGGGATGTGGCGTCCTATTGGCGCAACCATCGCCAAGGAATTACGCTCTGCGACTTCGCGCCAAAACCGCTTTGGAGACGATCATGATGGAAGAGGAACAGCCGCTCGGGCATCGGGATATACAGACGCTGATCCTGCGTGCGCTGGTTCGCAAGCTCATGGAAAAGGGCTTGCTGTCGGAAACCGACGTCAGAGTCCTGTTGCTGGAAGCGGCAAAGGGCCTCGACATTGTAGGCGGAAACCTGACCCCGCAGGCCGCGCGCGACATTGCCGAGGATGATCTGGTGCGCCAGTTTCTCGGTCGCTGAGCGACTGCGGCATGGCGGATCATGCCATGCCGATAGTCGGCGAGAGCGCCGCGCCGACGTGCTGACGGCTCCGGTCGTCATGGGGCGTGGCTATTTCCTGAGCAGGTCGAGCGCCGCCACCGTCATCGCCTGCGCGCCCAGCGTTACCGCGGGCCTGGCTTCGACCCGGAAGAGGGGGGAGTGGTGCGGCCGGATCGGCGCCCCGCCATTCCGCGCCGCGTCGAATTCGGCCTGGGGCGTGCCGCCGACCCAGAAAAAGGCGCCAGGCACTTTGTGCTCCTTCTGGATGTAATAGGAGAAATCCTCGGCATACATGCTCGTGCGCGGCTGATCGTAGAGCACGTCCTTGCCCAGCGCCGCCGCAAATGCCGCGCGGACGCGCGTGGTCAGTGCGGGATCGTTGCTCGTCACCGGGCTCGATTGCGCGCCGATCCGGACCGTGGCGAGCTTGTCCTCGGGCATGCCGTTCATGCGGCTCACATTGGCCGAGATCCGCTTGATCCCCTCGAGCAAGGTCTGCCGGGTTTCCTCGTCGTCGGCACGAACGCTCAACTGCAACTCGGCCTTGTTGGGGATGATGTTGTGCTTGATGCCCGCCTGGAACGCCCCGACGGTGATCACGCCGGGCTTGAGCGGGGCGATGGTGCGGCTCACCAGCGTCTGGAGCGCCATCACGATCTCGGCCCCCATGACCACCGGATCCTTGCCCATCTGCGGTGACGCGCCATGCGCTGCCACGCCGGGAACGGTGACTTCGATATCGTCGATCGACGACATCGCGGTTCCCGGCACCAGCCCGATCCTGCCCGAGGGATAATCGGAGGTGACATGGAAGGCGACGGCGAAATCGGGCTTGGAGAAGCGGGTGTAGAGGCCGTCCTCCAGCATCATCCGCGCGCCTGCGACCCGTTCTTCGGCCGGCTGGACGACGAATATGATCGTGCCCTTCCACTGGTTCTTCAGCCGGGCGAGCTGGCGCGCGGCGCCGATCAGCGCGGTGATATGCACGTCATGACCGCAGGCATGCATCACCGGCTTGGTCACGCCGTCCCGATCGACGCTGGTGATCGTCGACATATAGGGAAGGCTGCTGTCCTCCTTGACCGGCAACCCGTCCATGTCGGCGCGCATCAGCAGCACCGGCCCGCTGCCGTTGCGCATCACGCCGACGACGCCGGTGCCGCCGACCTTCTCGGTCACCTCGATCCCGGCGATCGCGCGAAGCTCCTTCGCCATGATCGCGGCGGTACGGGTTTCCTGAAAGGACAGCTCCGGATTCTTGTGGAAATCGACGAACAGCGTTTCGAGATGGGCGGCATAGTCCGCCTCGACCGCGGTCACGACATCCGACTTGGCCAGGGCAGGGGCAGCGATCAGACTGGTGGCGAGCAGGGCGGTCAGCAGGCGCATTTCAGGAATCCCCCAAATTATTGGCTGTGGTCGACCGGACGGAAGAGTTGGCGCGATATGCCTGGATCGCTTTCAAAGCGGGCTCTGCGTCAGCAACTCGCGTCGCAGCGACGCTCTATCTCGATTGGACGCATCGCTGCCGCAAACCAGTAATTTTGGGCCAGAGCGTTAGTCATTCTCGCTCTTGGCGCGATGATCCTGCGTCCGCGCTCATGCGAGACCTTCCCCAGGGAGGGTGATCAAGAACCCTCCCTCATCCATTTCAAGCGCGGCTGCTATGTGGCAGCATGGATGTGCGCTCGACGAAACGGCGGGCCCGATATCCGGCCAAGGCAAGAAGAGCTCGACAAGGTAAGCCCGCGAATGAATTCCACCGTAAAATCGTCTCTTTCCGGATGGAGTTCGGCACGCGATTCCAGCCATGATGCCGAGAAATCCCAGGCTCTCGTCAGGGTGGTTATCGCCTTTTTCTTCCTTCTGTCTCTATGCGCGATGATGATCTTCGACAGAAGGGCGTATGATTCGATCCATGAAT
>JASBTC010000467.1 GCA_030148625.1 Sphingobium sp.
CTTCATATTGGGCACCGGAGACATCGGCCCATCGGTGCCGATGCCGACATGATCCTCACCGCAGATCTTGATCGCATGCTCGATATGCTGCGCCACATGCTCCGCGCGCGCCGGCCCCGAATGGGTGAGGAAGGGCATGAAATAGATGCCGACATAGCCGCCGCGCTCGGCGACCAGACGCAGTTCCTCGTCGGTCTTGTTGCGCGGCACATCGACGAGCGCGCGGCAGCCGGTATGGGTGATCGCGATCGGGCGCGGCGAGTGGCGGACGGCATCCAGACAGGTCTTCTGCCCGCTATGCGACAGATCGCAGAGCAGCCGCCGCTCGGCGAGCTTTTCGACGACGCTGCGACCGAACGGAGAGAGCGGCCGGTTTTCCGGCACGATCGATCCGTCACCCACCGCCGTCGGTGCGTTATAGGTGAGCTGGAAGACGCGCAGGCCGAGATCGGCGAACAGATCGACGCGCTCGACCTTGTCGCCCAGCATGGTGCTGTTCTGGCAGCCATAGATCACGCCCAGCTTGCCCTCGCGCCTGGCGCGCACGATGTCGTCGGCCTTCAGCACATGCAGCAACTGGCCGGAACGCTGTTGCAGGATCCGGTTCCATCGCCCGATATCGGCGACGCTGTGTTCGAAGGGATCGATATCCCCCGCGACATGCCCCAATGTGATGTTCACCGCATTGATGCCGGCGGCCAGCGTGTCGCGTACCGCGCTGTCCGTCACCATTTCCGGCCGGCTTTCGACGATCAACGGCTTCGATCCCGGCGGCGGCGGCGGTGCGTCGAACCCGAACAGGGTGCCGAGCGAATTGACGAAGACGCCGCCACCCGATGCGCCCGTCGCGCTCCGCGCGTGCGCCATGCTCGCGGCGCCGGCCGCCACCGCCGCCGCGGTCGCCGAACCGATGAGAAAATGCCTGCGATCCTGTGTCATTTCTTGTCCCCCTTGTTGATGGTGCGTGGTTGGCGAGGTTGCATGCCGGCCGCGACGAACAATGCGTCCGGATCGAAGATCAGCCCGTCCTTCATGACGAGCGACGTGCGGGCGATGTCGGAAATGGTCCGGGTCGGATCGCCTTCGACAAGCATCAGATCGGCAAGCTTGCCGGCTTCGATCGAACCGAGCCGGTCGCCCGCGCCGACGACGCGCGCGGCGCCCAAAGTGGCCATGTAAAGCGCCTCGCCCGGCGTCAGCCCCGCCTCGACATAGGTTTCGAGCTCACGCGGCAGGGCAAGGCCGGGCATGCCGTCGGTGCCCGCGACCATCGTCACGCCTGCACGGTGCATCATCATGAACATCTGCCCCAGCCGATCGAGCGACTGGCGGTTGCGCGCGCGTTCCGCATCGTTCTGCGCGATGCCGCCGCCCGATACTGAGCGCACGACGGTCGCCGGCATGCGATCGGCGACCGCAGCGATGCTCGGCACGGGCTTGCCCGGCTCCGCAACCAGCGTGTCCTCGAAGATGCTCAGCGTCGGATCGAGGACGATGCCGCGTTTGCGGGTCAGTGTGACCAGATCGCGTACCGGCCGACCGGACAGGTCGATATCGCGGCCATGCTCGCCCAGCGCGGTCAGTCGGGCGGACGTATTGGTTTTCGCCGCGATTTCCGGCCCCATCAGGCCGAGCATCCAGAAATTGGCGTGGTTGATCTCGTCGAAGCCCGCCTCGATCGCCTGGGCCATCGTCATGCCCGCGGGCACATGGCCGCCGACGCGCATCCCGCGGCGATGCGCCTCGGCGATGATGACGGGCACGAGTTCGGTCGGAAGCGAGCTGTAGAGCTTGACCGCCGGATAGCCTGCCTCGGCAGCGCGGGTGACGGCGGCCAATGCTTCTTCCCTGGTGCTGACCAGCAGTTCGGTGGGACCGGCGAGCGGATGGCGGCCGTCGATCATCGCCGAACGGAAGACGCGCGGGCCGATCAGCCGGCCCGAATCCCAGGCGGCGATGCGTTCGGAGAGCGATGCGATCTGGTTGGCGAGGTCGCGCGCGCTCGTCACGCCCGATCCGATCGCCAGCAGCCCGCCGACATTGTCGGCCAGATGGGTGTGCATGTCGAACAGGCCCGGCAGCAGCGTGCGGCCGCCGCCGTCGATCACCTCGGCGCCATCGGGAATGCGCGCGTCCTTCGCTGGCCCGACCCATTCGATCCGGTTGCCGCGCACGATCACCGTGCGATGCGCCGCGCGGTCGCGCTTCGCCGCGTCATAGAGCGTCACGTCGCGGAACACGACCGCGCCCGCCGGCTTGCGCGCCAGGCTGCGCGCCTGATCCACCTCGCGCCGCGTCAGCGCCTGTTCCTGCACCTTGATCAGTTCGTCGCCCAGCGCGCCCAGCCCCTGCCGCCGCGCCGACACCCAGCCATTGCCTTCGAGCACCAGATTGCCGGCCTGGTCCAGCCAGATCGGGCTGGGCGCGAACGACAGGCCATGGATGAAATAAAGCGTCGCCTTGCCGCCGCCGGACAGCGCCTGGTCGGTCACGCGTTCGATCCGCGCCTTGCCGCGCGGCAGCAGGGCAAGCTCGCCCCCGGGCGCGCGCAGCAACGCTTCGGCGAGGCTGCTCGTCGTGTCCATGCTGCCTTCGTGCGGCAGATAGAAGCCGGGCTGCCGGCTCTCGCCCTGGTCGGCGCGGCTTGTCCAGCGCCCCAGGTCGCCGCTGCGATCGAAGCGCTCGTCGACGGCCCCACGCAGGTAATTATGGCCATTGGCCGAATAGGCGATCGGGATGCCGTTGGCGTCGGATCGCTGCTCGGTCCTGAAATCGGGACCACGTCCGCGATCGACATAATGGAAATGGACTCGGCGCACGCCCTGTTCGGTCGCGACGGTCATGCCGCCACGCACGCTGCCCAGGATCACCACGTCGTAATTGCCGTCGGCCGCGGCCGGCGGGGCCGCCAGTGCGGCCGCCGTCAACAGGCATGCCGTCAGGGTTCGTCGAAATCGCCGGATCTGAATCATGGTCGTTGCCCTCCCTTATTTGTCTCGGTTGGGCTCTCAGTCTGGTCATGCACCCCAACTCTTTCATGGGGGACGCAATTTCAGTGGGGGCGCAGTTTTCAGTGGGGGCCGGGCCGCCATCGCGAATCGCGAACATGCGAGAGGCGAATATCGTCATGTGTCGCCCGCATTCCGGCTTGTCGGTCGCTCGATTTCGGCTGGTTTCAAGATCGTGCAAAGGTACGGACAGTCCATCAGTCCTTGCGGTCCGATTTTCCTTTCGTCGAAATCTCCGCTTTTATTTTCGCATCGCGATTTTCATTTCAGATCAACGACATTCGACGTTAGGCCCAGGCGCTATCGACGATCGGATATGGTCCGGACACATGAATATCGACGAAGATCAAAAATGGTCGGCGCTTGCGGCGATCTGGCAGACGCCCACGGACGCGATCGACATCGCGCATGTGCAACGGCAGCTCCGCCGTCGCGCGCGCAATGCCGCCATCCTCTTCGCGATCGACATGGCGCAGGGCGTCATCCAGATCGCGCTCGGCGTGCTCTTTGTCCAGCGCGGCGTCTGGCCCGCCAACCTGGTCGGTGCCTCATTGCTGTTGTTCGGCGGGTTCACCGTGGGGCTGGCGCTGTGGACGCGCTACGCAATCGGCCATACCGGGCTGGCGAGCGCCGATGGCGCGTTCCGCCTATCGGTGCGTCAGGCGGAGGCGGGGATCCGCTGGGCGAAATCGGGCTATTGCGTCGCCGCGACCGGCGTCGTCCTGCTCGCGATCCTGGGCTATGCGCATGCCCATCCGGTTTATCGCAGCGTCGTGCCGCTCCCTTATTGGGAAAAGGCGCTGTTCGCGATCGCCTATCTCGCCTTCCTGCTGTGGCGCTGCACCCGATTGTTGCGCGAGAATCGGCGCTATCTACAGGGTCTCCACGCGATCGAGGATGATCTGTTCCCGCCCGATCCCGCAGCCGTGCGCGATGCGGGGAAGGCCTGATCGCGATGGCGCGCGAAGACGCGTTCGAAGCGATATTGCGCGATCACGGCCTGATGCTGGGGCGCATCGCGGCCAGCTACGAGGCCGATCCGGCGAAGCGCCAGGAACTGCAGCAGGATATATTGGCGGCGGTCTGGCGTTCGCTGCCCAGTTTTCGCGGAGAGGCGTCGATCCGGACTTTCCTGGCGCGGATCGCGCATAATCGTGCGATCAGCCATGTCGCGCGCGCCGTCGCCGAACCGCGGATGGCCGAGCTGGACGAAGGGATGCCGTGCGGCCAGCCCTCACCTTTCGACGAGATCGAGCGCAGCGACCAGCAGCGCCGGCTGATGGATGCGGTCCGCACGCTGCCATTGAGCGCGCGCGAGCCCGTGGTACTGACGCTGGAAGGATTCACTCCGCGCGAGATCGCCGCGATGCTCGGCCTGACACCCAATAGCGTGTCGATCCGGCTGACCCGGGCCAAGGAGATGCTGCGCGCGGTGCTGGGAAGCTGACTCCCGCCGCCGGACAAGATCCGGCGACGGGGGGCAGGCCATGTCAGAAACGCGTATCCAGGCTGATCCCGATCACGCGCGGCTCGACGACGGGCGAGACATAATAGACCGTCGTCGCCCCGCGCCGCAGCGGCACGTGAGACAGGAAGGCGCGCTTGTCGAACAGGTTCTTGGCGAACAGGCGCAGCGTCCAGCGATCGTCGGACAGCGCCACGCCGGCGTCGACCAGGCCATAGGGACGCGCACGCCGCGCCGCCGGATTGCTTTCGAGCATCGCGAAACGGCTGCCGACATAACGATAGCCCAGGTTGAGGTGCAACTCGCGTCCCGCCAGCGTGGTCCGGTAGTCGGCGGTTGCGGAACCGCTGAAGCGCGGGATGAACGAGATGCGGTCTCCATCCTTGCCGCCCAGCGGCACCGCGCCGCTCCTGATCCTTGCATCGGTATAGGCGCCGTTGACGCCCAGTTGCAGCCCGTCCGCCGGGCGCAGCATCGCCTCGAACTCGAAGCCCTTGCTGCGCGCCTTTCCGCCATTGGCGAGATAACCCAGATTCTGCGCAGTGAGCAGGTTCACCTGGATATCGTCCCAGTCGATCAGGAAGGCGGTGACGTTGAACAGCGCGCGCCGATCGAACAATTCCGATTTCAGGCCGATCTCGTAATTGCGCGTGGAATCGGAATTCACCTTGGGCGGCACGCCGGGCAGCGCGACATTGGGGCCGCCCGGGCGGTAGCCCGTCGCGAAACGCGCATAGATCATCGCGTCGCGCGCCAGATGGAGCTGCGCATTGGCCATATAGGTGACGACGTCTTCCGAAGACCGGTTGTTCGGCACATTGCCTTCGCCCAGCATCGGCCCGGTGGTGATCTGGCTATAGACCTGATCGTTCCTGGCCCAGCGCAGCCCGGCGCCGATGTCGACGAGATCGCCGAAACTGTAGCCGAGATTGCCGAAGAGCGATTTCTCCTCATAGCCCGAATCGAGCACCGCCGTTCCGAACGGCGTGAGCCCCGCGATCAGCGTCCCGTCGGTCCGCCGCGCCTGCAGGTCCTGATGGTAGGAGGCGGTCTCGTCGGTATAGAAGCCGCCCACCATCCATTTGAACGCGCTGTCCCCGGTCGAGCTCAGCCGCACTTCCTGCGTGAACTTGGCGACGCGGCTGCGATATTGGAGCGGCACGATTCCCGTCGTCCCCGGCGGGCAGGCGGACAGCAGCCCGCAGAAGAGCGGGATGAACGAGGAATAGGGCTCGGTCAGATCCGCCGTGTCACGTGAGGAACCGCGTGAATAGCTGGTGATCGAGAGCAGTTCCGCGTCGCCCAGCGACCAGGCGAGGCTTCCCGAATAATGCTGGAGGCGCTGATCGAAGCCGGTGAGCACATGGCGCTGCTGCGGCAGATCGCCGCCAGCCGGCCTGAGCGTGACGGGATCGAGCGAGACATGGCTGGAGCCGTCGGCGCGGTTGCGCTGATACAGGCCGGAAAGCCGGATGGTGACGTCGTCGCTCGCCTGCCACAGCATCGCGAGCCGGGCATTGACCTGCCGCGCATCGTTGAGATCGCTCAGGCCCAGGCGCGGATTGTCGACATAGCCGGGTGAGCGGCGCAGCAGGAAACTGCCGCGAACGGCAAGCGTGTCGGTCACCACCGGCAGGTTGAGCGCGCCGCGCACCGCCCAGCCGAGGCCGCCGCCATGGGCGGTATCGGACAGTTCCCCGCCCAGCCGCGCGGAGACGCCGCCGGTATCGGGCTGGACGGTCACATATTTGATCAGCCCGCCCAGCGCGTTGGCGCCATAGAGCGTGCCCTGCGGGCCGCGCAGTATCTCCACTCGTTCGACATCATAAGGCGTCAGATCGACGACGATCGAGGATCCCGCCGCCAGCCCGCTGCTCGATCCCACCGGCGTATCGTCGATATAGGTGCCGACGGCCGCGGTTTCGCCGAGCGGCGCCAGGCCGCGCAGCGCGATATAGCCATGCCCCTGGCCGCCCCGGCTGGTGAAGACCAGCCCGGGAACATAGCCCGCATAATCGGCAAGCTGCGTCGCTCGCACCGCCTGGAGCTGGTCGCCGGTCACGGCGCTCACCGATGCGGGCACGTCCTGCAGCCGCTCCGCGCGCTTGTCGGCGGTCACGACGATATCCCCAAATCCGGGTTCGTCCGCCTGGGCCGGCTCCTGTGCCGATGCCATGGCCGGCAATGCCAGCATGGCGAGCGCGCAGCCGGCGCGCAGCATGATCCTTGTCGACGTCTTCATGTTCTTCCCCCCTTTGTTCACGCCGATCTGCCGGCGCGATGGGGGGGTAGTCGGGCAGTGAGCGGATTCCTTTCGCCCCTCCCGCGAGCGGGGAGGGGCGTTAAGGCATCAGGCGAAGGTGACCTGTCCGATGCTTGAGATACCGAGCAGGGTGACCGAGCCGCCGAGTTCGAGATTGATGGTGAGATCGACGATGGTGTCGCCATTGGTATCGGCAGCGACGCTGCTTAATATGTCCATGCCGGCGGCAAGATCGATAATGTCCTGGCCGTGGGTGTAATCGGTGATGATGTCGTGCCCGTCCTGGAAGTTGATGATGAAGACATCCTTGCCGGCACCACCGGTCAGCGTGTCGTTGCCGCCGCCACCGATCAGCACATCGTCACCGCCCGCGCCATTGAGGCTCTGATTGCCCGCAAAGCCGTAGATGCGGTCCTCGTCGGCGGTGCCGGTCAGAGTGTTTCCCGAACGCCCGCCCCCGGAGATCTGCACGCCGTCGGCCAATGTCGTCACGGTCATCGTCACTGTCGCCGTGCTGGTCAGCCCGCCAGTGTCGGTCACCGTATAGGTGAAGGTGTCGGTCGCGGTGCTGCCCGGGCTCAGCGCATCGAACACCGGCGAGGATGCGACATATTTCAGCGTCTGGGTGCCCGCGTCGAAGATCACCGTCCCCAGCGTGCCGCTGGTGTTGACGCTGGTGATCGTCAGCACGTCACCATTGCCGTCGGTGTCGTTGCCGAGCAGCGTCGCGGCGAGGTTGCCCGTCGTTGCATCCTCGTTGACCGCGATGCCATTGGCATTGGCCATCGGCCTGTCATTGACGATGATCGACACCGGCGTCTCGGTATGGAGCCCGCCGCCGTCACTCGCGCGCACGACGATGTTATAGCTCGATCGCGTCTCGAAATTCGCGGTCGTGCCCGTGGTGGTGATCGCGCCATTGGCGTCGATATGGAACAGCCCCGCATCGGCGCCCGACAGCGACCAGATGATCGTGTCGCCGTCGATGTCGAACGCCGAGGCGGTGCCCGCCGCCGTTCCCGCCGGCGCACCCTCATTCACGCGCACCGCGACGACCGACAGGTTGGTCGGGGCATCGTTCGCGGCCGCGATGTCGATGGTCAGCGTATTGGGGCTCTGGTCGATATCGACCCCGCCACTGCTCGTCCCGCCGTCATCCTGCACCGCAAAGACGATGCTGCCGGCCGCTGCGCCGTTGAGGTTGAGCGTCGAGAGGAAGCTCAGCTTGCCCGCCGCGATGTCCGCCGCGCTATAGGTCGCCGGCAAGGTCGCCAGCACCGGTGCCGCACCACCCGCGCCATCGGCGTCGTAATAGATCGCGCCACCGGTCACGCTGTCGATGCGCACCCCGGCAAGGCTGTTGCCGTCGATATCGGAGAAACCGAAATCGCCCGCCGCCAGCACGCGTGCCACATCCTCGGTCGCGCCGATCGTCGCGCTCGTACCCGATGGTGCGTCGTTGACCGGGGTGATCACGACGGTCGCGGTCGCGCTGCTGCCGCCATTGAGCGTGTAGGTGAAGCTCGCCGGACCGGTATGGTTGGCCGCGGGCGAGAAAGTGACGGTGCCGTCGCCGTTGAGCACCGCCGTGCCGCCGACCGCGTTCGACACGCTGGCGATCGCCTTGGGGCCGCCATCGACATCGGTGTCGTTGCCGGTGATCGCCCCGGCCGCATAGGTGACGGGCGTGTCCTCGACCGCCGACAGCGTATCGGCCACCGCCACCGGCGCATCATCGACCGCGGTGATCACGACGGTCGCGGTCGCGCTGCTGCCGCCGTTGAGCGTGTAGGTGAAGCTTGCCGGACCGGTATGGTTGGCGGCGGGCGAGAAAGTGACGGTGCCGTCGCCGTTCAGCAGCACGGTGCCGCCAATGGCGTTCGAAACGCCGGTGATCACCTTGGGCCCACCGTCGATATCGGTGTCGTTGCCGGTCAGCGCAGAAGCCGCATAAGTGACCGGCGTATCCTCGGTCGCGGAGAGCGTGTCGGCCACCGCCACCGGCGCATCGTCGACCGCGGTGATCGCGACCGTCGCGGTCGCGCTGCTGCCGCCGTTGAGCGTGTAGGTGAAGCTGGCCGGACCGGTATGGTTGGCCGCGGGCGAGAAAGTGACGGTGCCGTCGCCGTTGAGCAGCACGGTGCCGCCAACCGCGTTCGACACGCTGGCGATGGTCTTGGGGCCGCCATCGGCATCGGTGTCGTTGCCGATCAGTGCCGCGGCTGTGTAGGTGACGGGCGTGTCCTCGACCGCCGACAGCGTATCGGCCACCGCCACCGGCGCATCGTCGACTGCATTGATGGTGATGACCTGGCTCGTCGTTCCGGTCAGCGTGCCGCCACTGCCCGTGTTGCCGCCGTCGTTCACGTTGACTGTCAGCGTTGTGCTGGCCGGCGGCGCATCGGTGTTGGCGGTGAAGCTGACGCTGCTGGTGGCATTGGCGCCCAACAGATCATTGATCTGCGCGAGCGTGCCGGTGAGCGTGACCGTGCCCGTTCCGCTGCCCGAGACATTCGCGCCGCTGCTGCCCGCCGTCACGGTCAATATCCCGTAGCCCACGCCCAGCGTCACCGTGATGCTGCCGCCACCGGAATCGTCGGCGACCGAGATATTGCCCTTCAGGTCGAAAGCCACCTGCTCGGTCGCCGCGTAGCTCGGCCCCGTCAGCGAGAAGGCGATCACAGTGGATGGCACCCAGTTGCCCGGATTGCTCTCGTCGTTGCTGGAATAAGCGGCGGCTCCGGCCGAAGCGTTGGATGATCTTATCCCGAATATGTCCGTGCCGTCATACACCGATCCCCAGGCGCCTTCATGCAACACGATGAAATAGCTGCCGGCATCGAGCATCACGCCCAGGTCGATCGTCGCCGTGACGATGTCACGGGTGCTGCCGTCACGATTCAGTCCCGTATCGGCCAGCAGCGGACTGGTGTCGGATCCGCTGAACAGCAGCGTCCCGGGCGTGCCATTCTCATCGGAATAAATGGCCCAGCTCAATGTACCGCTGAAGCCGTCCAATATGCCGTTGTCGGGCGTGCCCAGAGCATCAGCCAGCGCGGTCGTGATCGTGCTGAGCGTCTGACGCTGGGTGAAGGTGATTTTTTCCGCATGCGCGAAGTTCGACAGGTTGTACGACTCGCCGGTGTCCAAACCGCTCTGATCGAAAACCACACCCGGCAAAGAGATGTGGGCCGTCGGCGCGTCGTTCACCGCCGCGATCGTGATGGTCTGCGTCGCCGGCGCGGAGGGTGCGGCGTCACCGGGTTCCTGCGCGGTCACGGTCAGCACGGTGCTGGCGGGCGGCGCATCGGTGTTGGCGGTAAAGCTGATGCTGCTGGTGGCGTTGGCGCCCAGCAGATCGTTGATCTGTGCCAGTGTGCCGGTGAGCGTGACAGTGTTGGTGCCGCTGCCTGAAACGTCGGCGCCACTGGTGCCTGCGGTCACGGTCAGGATGCCGTAGCCCACGCCCAGCGTCACCGTCATGGTGCCGCCGCCGACATCGACGTCCGCAATGGAGATGTTGCCCTTCAGGTCGAGCGCCACCTGCTCCGTTGTCGTGTAGCTCGGCCCATTCAGTGCGAATGCGGCGGAGCCGGCAGTTTCCGTTGACCAGTTCGACGGATTGGCAAGGTTGGTGCTCTGATGAACGCCATTGCTGCCCAGATCCGTGGTGGTCTTCATCCACCAGATGGTCGAATTGTCATAAGCCGACCCCCAGGCTCCCTCATGCAGCGCAATGAAATAGGTGCCGGGGTCCAGCGTCACGCCCAGATCGATCGTCGTCAGAACAATGTCGTCTGTGGTGCCGTTATAGTTGAGGCCCGTGTCCACAAGCACCGGACTGCTGTCCGATCCGGTGAACAGCAGCGTTCCGGGCGAGCCGCTTGCCGAGGAATAAATGGCCCAGCTCAATGTGCCGCTGAAGCCATCCAACATGCCATTATTGGGCTTGTTATCGTCGTTGAGGGCGGCGGTGATCGTCGTCAGCGTTCGGCGCTGCGTGAGCGTGAAGCTCTCCGCAGTTACATGCAACGACACATTCAGCGCATTGGTGTTGTCGATCCCGCTCTGGTCGAAGATCCTGCCGGGCGAGGCGATATAAATGGTCGGCGCTATGGTCATCCAATGTCTCCTGAAGGAAAGTCAATGGATGCCAGGCGGCCTGCCCCATTGATGCGGTCGGGAAGGGCCCCTTTCGCTTCGAAGACGACTTCGTAAATACAATCAAGGTGTTGGTCGACCGGAATTGGGTATAGATAATGCTCTGAAGGGCGGGCCGATGCACGCGCCCAGATTCGTGATAACAGGCGCGCGGGCCCTTTTTCCTGAACGAGCATGATGAGCGACACTTCCGCCGATCCCGCCGTGCTGGCCGCCATGTCCGCGCCGCCCTATCATCCGGGCCCGCGCTGGGGTGTTCGCTATTTCTCGATCTTCGCCGGGCAGTCGCTGTCGTTGGTCGGGTCCGCGCTCACGCAGTTCGTGCTGATGTGGTGGATCACCGACACGACGGGCAGCGTCGCCGCGCTTGCCCTGGCCGGGGTGGCGGCGCTGCTGCCGCAGGCGGTCCTTTCTCCGATCGGCGGCACGCTGGCCGACCGCTACAGCCGCCGGCTGCTGATGATCGTCGCCGACCTCGTCTCCGCCGTGTCGATGATGCTGCTGATCTGGCTGTTCGCGAGCGGCGGGATTGCGCTGTGGCATATCTATCTGGCGATGCTGATCCGCAGCGCGGCACAGGCGTTCCAGATGCCCGCCGCCTCGGCCAGCGTCGCGATGCTCGTCCCGCCCGATTTCCTGCAGCGTGCCTCAGGGCTCAGCCAGATGCTGATGGGAGTCGTGACAATCGCCGCAGCCCCGCTCGGCGCGCTCGCGATGAGCCTGATGCCGATCGGCTGGGCGCTGGGCATCGACGTGTTCACCGCGATCCTCGGCATCGTGCCGTTGCTCGTCTTCGCCATTCCGCAGGCATTCACGCCGCATGAGGATCGGCGCGGCCTTTGGCGCGAATTCACCGATGGCGTGGCGACGGTGTGGCACGATACCGGCCTGCGTTATCTTTACGGGCTGCTTGCCGCCGTCGTCCTGCTCCTGATGCCATCGTTCACGCTGGTGCCGCTGCTCATCAAGACGCATTTCGGCGGCGGCGCGCCCGAGGTGGCGATGTTCGAGGGATTGGCCGGCATCGGCATGATCCTGGGCGGTATCGCCGCGGCGCTGTTCGTGCCGCGCCGCGCGATGCGCCGCGCCATCGCCGCGCTGATCGTCGCGAACCTGGCGCTGGTGCTGACCGGCCTCGCGCCCGGCCATATCGTCTGGCTCGGCGTGATCTTCTGGGCGATCGCCAGCGTGGCGATCATCGTCGGCAATGCGCCGCTGACCGCGATCCTCCAGGCGGTGGTGCCCAATCACCTGCAGGGCCGGGTGTTCTCGCTGCTCAGCATGGTGATGGGCGTGGGCGCGCCCATCGGCCTCGCGGTCGCGACCCCGGTGGGGGAGGCGATCGGTGTGCGCTGGCTGTTCGTCGCCGCCGGGCTGCTCGGCGCGCTGCTGTGCATCGCCGGGCTGTTCGTGCGCCCGCTGATGCGTCTCGACGATCGCCTGCCTGCGACAGCGGCGCCGGCCCCGGATTGAGCATCGCGTTCCGTTGGCAGCGTCATAGCCATGACGCCTTGATCGATGTATGCGCGGCAGGGACGATAATCTGGCCAGGGTGCCCATCGTCCATAGGCGGCATGACGGGTTTCCATGGGCTTCAAGATCCTTATCATCGAAGACGATCATCAACTGGCGCAGCAGTTGACGGCACAGCTCATCCAGGTCGGCCACCTGGTGACCCTGGCGTCCGACGGCCAGACCGCGATCGCCCTTGTCGCCAAGGATGCGTTCGACATCGTCATCCTCGATCGCATGTTGCCCGATGTCGACGGGCTGGTCGTGCTGCGCCAATTGCGCGACGGCGGCATGCAGGTGCCGATCCTGATGCTCACCGCGCTGGGCATGACCTATGACAAGGTGGAGGGGCTCGACGCCGGTGCGGACGATTATGCCGTCAAGCCGCTCGATCCGCTGGAGCTGAATGCCCGGCTCAACGCGCTTGTGCGCGCGCGGCGGACGACGGGTGAGACCGCCGACACGATCAGTGCCGGGGATATCGTGATCAGTCCCTCGCGCCATCGCGCCTGGCGGCAGGGGCAGGCGCTGGACCTTGGTCGTACCGAGTTCAAGCTGCTGCTCGAACTGATGCGCAATGCCGGGGAAATCGTGACGCGGCCGATGCTGGTCGAACGTGTCTGGGGTTATGATTTCGTGCCCAAGACCAACGTCGTGACCGCCCATGTCAAGCGGCTGAGGGCGAAGCTGATGCAGCACGGCGATGACCCGATCAAAACCGTGCACGGCATGGGATATCTGATCGCCGCATGATCGGTCGGCCCAGATCGCTTCGCGGCCTGACCGTCGCGTTCCTCATCCTGTTCCTGATGGTGACCGTCCTTGCGGGTGCGGGGATCTTCTTCGCCAACCTTTCGGCGATCGACGATCTGGTGGATCGGCGTATCGAGGCCGAAAGCCATAAATTGCTGGGGCAGGGCGGCAGGTTCGACCAGGCCGAACTGGAAAAGCGCATCCAGGCGCTCGGCGCACAACGCGATACCGGCGACCTCGGGGTGATCCTGACCGACGCGCAGGGGCGGCGCATCGCCGGCAATGCGGCGTTGACCCGGCTGCTGCCGTCCGGCTTTTCCGCACTTGGCCGGCAGGACGGCATTGCAGGGCTGAGCGCCGGCCGCGTCCTGGTCCGCGACATCGACGGCGGCATGCGGCTCGCCATCTTTGCCGAGACCGAACCGATCGATCACTATTTCGCGGCGCGGCAGCGCATCTACCTGACCGGTTTCGGTGCGATCGTGATCGTCGTCCTGGGCGGGTTGCTGCTGTTCCGGCGCCTGATCGGCGAGCGGATCGAACAGATGCGTGGCACGGTGGATTCGATCATCGACGGGGATCTGTCGCAGCGCGTGCCGCTGACCGGCGACGACGGCGAATTCGATCATCAGGCCGCCGCCTTCAACCGCATGCTCGATCGCATCAACGCGTTGATGGGAGAAATCCGCAACGTCTCCAACGACATTTCGCATGAATTGCGCACGCCGCTGGCGAAGCTGCGAAATGAACTGGCATCGCTTCAGCAGCGTTCCGGCGATGCGTCGATCCGCGCAGCGCTGGCGCAGGCGACCGAACAGGCGGACGATCTGCTGGAGATGTTCACGGCGATGCTGCGGATCGCGGAGATCGAAAGCGGTTCGCGCCGGGCCGGCTTTCGCATGACCGTCCTCCAGACGATCGTCGAGGATGTCGCAGAGACGATCAGGCCCGCGGTGGAGGAGGCAGGCCGGGAGCTCGCGATCGTCCGATGCGACGAAGGGGCGTTGATGGCCGATCCGCAGCTTTTGTCGCAACTGTTGCTGAATCTTGTCGAAAATGGCTTGAACCACGCGACCAGCGGCACGCGGATCGAGGTTTCGGCGGCACGCATGGGGGATCGCTTCACTCTGTCCGTGCGCGATGACGGCCCAGGAATCTCGCCCGATCAGCGCGCGCTTGTCCTTCGCCGTTTCGGTCGGCTCGATCGTAGCCGGCGGCAAAGCGGCCACGGCCTGGGCTTGCCGCTGGCCGACGCGATCGCGCGTCTTCACGGCGGCACGCTGACGCTGGAGGATGCGGCGCCCGGATTGCGCGCCGTCGTGACGTTGCCGGTCTGACGGAAAAGACGGCGCGGCGGTTCGAATGGGGACCGCCGCGCCGTTTGGGGGCGTTTTAGAACTTCAGGCTGGCATCCAGACCGAAGGTGCGCGGCGCGTTGAAATTGCCGTAATCGCCCAGGATGTTGTTGATGCTGCCCGTCGACACGCTGGTCGTCGGGGCACCGGGCAGGCTGTTCGACGGGTCGCGACGGAAGACATATTGCTTGTTGAACAGGTTGCGGCCCCAGATGCCGATCGTCACTTTCTGCTTGTCGCCCAGCCCGATATCGGCCAGCGAGATGCGGCCGTTGAAGATCAGCGACGCGTCGTTCTTGAGTGCGAACTGATCGAAGGCCTGGGTCGCCTGCGAATAATTGCCGTCGAAGTGGAAACGCAGGAAGCTCTGACCGATCGGCAGCTCGTAATCCACCGATCCGCTCGCCGCGTTGCGCGGCGTGAACACGATGTAGAAGCGCTGCAGCACCGTGGTCGAAGCGCCGCCCGCCGTGGCGGTGATCGGCACCAGCGGGATTTCGGTGTGGGTATAGGCATAGGACGCGTTGAGCGTCAGCCCTTCCACCGGACGGAGCGTCAGATCGGCCTCGATACCGCGGATCTTGGTGGTGCCGGGCGCATTGATCGTCACCAGGTTGTTGAAGTTCGATCCGTTGAACGGCTGGATCGAGCTGATGTCGACCTGGCTGTCCTTGCGATCCATCATATAGGCCGCCAGGTTGAACCGACCACGACGATCCCAGAAGTCGCTCTTCATGCCGATCTCGTAGGACTTCACGTCCTCGGGATTGAACGGCTGGTAGTTCGCCGTGCGCGAGCTGGCGCCGCCGGCGCGATAGCCGGTCGCATATTTGGCGTAGAAGTGGAGATCGTCGCCTGCGTCGTAAGCGAGCGTCACCATCGGGTTGAACCGGTTCCACGTCTTGTCGAGCGGGTGATAGCCCGCCGCGACACCCGCCGCCGGATTGGTGTCGTAGTTCACGTTGCGCGAGAAATGCAGCACGCCGCGCTTCTCGTCACGCGTGTAGCGGCCGCCGACCGTCAGATGGATCGCATCGGTCGCGTTCCAGGTAAGCTGGCCATAGGCGGCATAGCTTTTCGACCAGACTTCCGACGCGCGGTCGATCGAGCGGCAGCCCTGCTGCGATCCGAAGCCCGACGAGCCGGTGCAGGGATCGAGGACGATGTAGGAATAGCCGCTGGTCTGCCCCGCGGTGGTATAGCCGCTGATCGCGTTCGAGTTCGGCGTCGCCGCGTCGTCGCTCACATGTTCCTTGAAGTAGAAGAGGCCCGCGACATAGTCGACGCTGCCGAAGGTGCCGACGGCCTGGAGTTCCTGGCTGAACTGGCGCTGGCGCAGGTCGGACAGGCTGTAGCGGCTGAAATTGCAGGCGGAACCCGTGCAACCCGGCGCGACCACGGGCACGCGATGCGCGCCGCCCGAATTGTCCCATTGGGTGGCGTCGACGCCGCGCCACGCGGTGATCGAGCGCAACTCGACCTGGGGCGAGACTTCCCATTTCAGCATGTTGGTGAAGCCGTGCGTCTTGTCGACGCTGGGCTGCTGCGGCACGCCGATATCGGCGACTTTCATGCGGGTATCGCCATTGACGACGACGCCGGGCATCAGCGGCTTCACCGTGCCGGTCAGGTTGGTATAGGCGGTGCCGGGCAGCGCGCAGCTCGGCTGCGACGCCTGCGTTCCCGCCGCGCAATGGTTGGGATTATAGTTGAGCAGCTGGCTGTAGAAAGGCGAGTTGGCGTCGCGCGCCACGTCATAGGAAAAATCGTTGGTGATGCCGTCGACCGGCTGCCAGCGCACCGCCGCGCGGAAACCCTTGCGGTGGTAGAAGTTCCAGCCGGTCTGGCCGGCGAGCGGATTCTTGGTGGTGGCGTCCTGATGCTGGAGAACGCCGTCCAGCTTGATGCTGAAGCCCGCGATCTTGGGCAGGTTCAGGTGGATGTCGCCGGTATAGGCGCCGTAATTGCCGAAGCCCGCGCTGGCATGGCCGCCGAATTCGCCGGTGGGCGCCTTGCTGACGATGCTGAGTGCGCCGCCTTCGGTGTTGCGGCCGAACAAAGTGCCCTGCGGCCCTTTCAGCACCTCGACGCGCTCGACGTCGAACAGGCCGGCGTTCAGGCCATGCTGGCGGCCGAGATAGACGCCGTCGATATAGATGCCGACGCCCTGTTCGCGCGCGGGCTGGTTCGCATCGAGCGGCACGATGCCGCGAATGCCGATGGTCAGTGCGCTCTGGCGCGCCTCGAACGTCGCGACGCGCAGCGACGGCACGCCACCGTCCGCCAGATCGTACAGGCTCTGGACATGGCGTTCCTTGAGCGTCTGGTTACCCAGTACCGCGATCGCGATCGGCGTATCCTGCAGATTTGTCTCACGCTTTGTCGCGGTCACGACGATTTCGCCCAGTGCACCCCCGTCGCCTTCGGCCGCGACGCTGTCGTCGGGCGTGTTCGCGCTCGGCGCGGTTGCCGCCGCGTCCTGGGCAAAGCCGGGTGCTGCGGAAAAGGCGGCAAGCGCGCAACCGGAAAGCAGCGCCGCGCGGACGATTCCTCGGAAAATCATGATGTTTTAAACCCCGCTTTAGAAGCTGACGAAATGTCGGGGCCGGCCATTATGCCAGTTTGAAGACGGTCTTATTTCAGACCTGTGACGCCAGCTCGGTCAGAATTTCACTTTTATTTCATTTTCAATTCAGGCTTTTGTTTAAGCTCGATTTTCCCCGCCCGACCGCCCGTGTTGCGGCGCGAATATCTTGCACGATCGATTTCCCCGCCTCGAACGCTCGCCCGAGGGGCGTTGGGTGCCCTTAGCCCGGCACCAAAACCGTCCGCGCCCGTGCATCCGCGTCCACCGCCGCCTTGCTGAACGGCAGTTTCTGCATCCGTCCGGCCAGCCATGCGCCGTAATGGTCGCGATAGTGCGACGATTGCGGGTCGGCGGATTGGCCGGGCAGATTGACGAACAGGCTGTCGTCCCAATTGCCGACGTCGATCACCTGGAGGTAGCTGGCGCCGCCCGATGTGCGATAGCCCTGTTTCGCCGCAACCCAGCGGGCATTGACCGTGAAATTGTCGCCCGGCGATTCCCCGCCCTCGATCGGCGGAAAGGCGGCGGCGATGGCGGGGATGCGCGACAGCGGATGGGCGATGCGGACCTTGTGCAGCGCGCCCCAGCGCCAGCGCGCGGGATCGTCGCCGAGCAGTTTTTTCGCTTCCGCCCAGGCAGCGGTCAGCGCCTCGTCGAACAGCCGGTCGCGCGTCGCCGCGCGGTCGGCGCCGAAGCGCGCGTCGGGATCGCGCATCAGCCGGATCAACTCTCCCGCCGCGATCGAGGGCACGAGCGCGCGCGCCTGGGGCGGCACGATCGCGTCGAGCACGCGCCGGCCCAGATCGGCCCACAGCATCTGGAACAAAGCCGCCTGTCCGCTGTCCGCGTCGAGCCGCCCGTTCCATCCGCGCAGCATGTCGGCGGCGGGTTTCGCCGCGGCACCGGGATTGGCGGGGATCAGCGCGCAGAGCTGTCGTGCCGGGGTGGACATCACATCCTGCTGCAAAGCCGCGCTGTCGGCCAGGGTGTGGCGCGGCTGTTCCTTCAGCACATCGACGATGCGTTCGTAGCGATAGGGTTCGCGGAACGAGAAGGCGAGGGGCCCCTGCGTCTTCGAATAATCGGCGGGCAGATTGTCCTGGTTGGCGGTCGCGAACCAGCCCTTGGCGGGATTATAGTCTCGCGGCAGCCTTTCCGCGCCGTAACGTCCCGTCCAGTCGTAGCGGCCGTCGCCCGGCGCGGGGAGCAGTCCATCATATCCGCCGCTGCGCACCGGGGCGATGCCGATCACCTGCCAGCCATGATTGCCCTCGATATCGGCATAATGGAAATTGGTCGGCGAGGGATGCCATTTGAACGCGGCGCGCAGGCCGTCCCAGTCGCGCGCGGTGTTGATCGCGATCATCGAGAAGCCGTCCATCGCACCGGGCAGCATCGTCACGCTGGCCAAGGCGGTCGCGCGGCGGCGCTTGGGATCGTGGAGCAGCACCGGGCCATGCACCGAATAGCGCAGCGTGACGCGACGCGGCGCGGCGCCTTTCACCGCGATCTCCTCCTCCACCCTGGTGAAGCGTTTCCAGCCGCCGCCATGGCGATAGCGCTCGGGATCGGCAGGATCGAGTTCGAGGATGAACAGGTCGGTCTGGTCGTTGTGCGAATTGGTGCGGCCGAATGCGAAGCGGTCGGTATGGCCCTGCATGATGCCCGCCAGCCCCGGCGATCCGCCGCCGATGACGTCGAGTCCCGGCGCGGTCAGATGCGCGACATGGCGCGGTGCGAAGCTGCCGATGCCGAGATGCGGGTCGTTGGCCAGGATCGGGCGACCGGTGGCGGTGCGCCCCGGCCCGACCGTCCAGGCGTTGGATCCGGCATTCCCCGCCTCGATCCGCGCGCCCGCCGGATCGCGGATCTCGCGCACCGGGCTGGGTGTCGTGCCGAAGGGGAGGGCACCCTCGACATCGGCGAGGATACCGAGATCGGCCTCCGAGATCGCGGCGACGTCCAGCCCGTCGGGCACGCGCAGTTTCCAGGCCGGGCGCAGCGGCGCGACCAGCGTGTCGAGATCGAGCATGCCCAAAGCCGCCAGCCGGGCGCGGCGGATCTCGTCGTCGACATTGC
>JASBTC010000284.1 GCA_030148625.1 Sphingobium sp.
TCCTCGAGATGCGGGGTGCCCGCGAGAATGAAGGCGTCGGTCCCGCGCGCGATCAGTTCGTCGAGCTTCGCGGCGCATTGTTCGTAGCTGCCGACGATGCCGAGCGCGGGGCCGCCGCGCAGCAGATTGAATCCGCCCCAGAGATTGGGGGCGACGATCAGCTCGTCATAGCGTTTCGCCTCGGTCGGCTTCAGTGCGGCCTGGCGCGCCGCGCCGACGGAATCGGTGGGCTGGCCACGCCAGCGCGCACGCGTTTCGTCGCTGACATTCTCGAAACCGATGCTGATGTCGCGCCACGCTTCCTCTTCGGTCGCGCGTGCGACCAGGTCGACGCGCACCGCGCATTTCTGCTCGCCGCCGAGCGCCGCGGTGCGTTCCTTCACGCGCGCGAACTTGTCGGCAAGCTGATCGAAGGGTTCGAGCCAGGAGAGATAATAATCGGCGTGCTTGGCGGCCGATTGCAGCGCGGCGTCCGATGAGCCCGAGAACCAGATTTCGGGAAGCTCCTCGCGACCGAGCAGGGGCGGAAGGCCGCCATGCTCGACCTTGTAGAAGCGGCCGTCATAGCTGAAATCCTGATCCTTCCAGACACCCTTCAGCACGTCGAGGAATTCGGTGGTGCGGCCATAGCGGTCGTCATGGCTGAAACTGTCGCCCCACCAGAGCTGCGAAGGACCGCCGCCGCCGGTGATGATGTTGTAGACCGTCCGCCCGCCCGTCGCGCGCTGCAGGCTCGCGGACAGCCGTGCGGCCTGCACCGGATTGAGGAAGCCGGGCTGGAAGGCGATCATGAAGCGGAAGCTCTTGGTCTCGCGTGCGAGCAGCGGGGAGATCACCCAGGGATCGTCGGTATTGGGAAAGGACGGGATCAGCCCGCCGATGAAACCGGAAATCTCTGCCGCCTTCGCGATCTCCGCCAGATGGTCGATATAGCGATAGCCGTCATCCTCACCGGTGGCGGTCAGACCCGGCGCCTGGTTGCCCGGCACCAGCGGTGACCAGTCGCCCCGGTCGTAGGAGCCGCGACGGACGCTGGCGTGGCACCCATGGGTGGGCAGGCGCCAATAGAAATCGATGGACATAAATGTCTCCTGTTCAGGCGGCGCGCGCAGGCGCCACACGGGCACGCAGGCGCGGAAGGACGAATTGGCCGATGCGATAGGCTTCCTCGAAACCCGGCTGAGCGGTCAGCACGAAATGGCCGATGCCGAGCGTCGCCAGTTCGGCGAGGCGATCGGCGACCTCGTCATAGCTGCCGGCAAGGCCCGGCTCATTGCCCTCATGCGCTTCGTCATCGGTCTCGCGCGCGACGAGCGGCTGGAGGATGCCATATTCGAGATTGCGGCCTTCTTTCAGCGCAAGCCGGTCGAGCGTCTCGATATGGCCGCGCAGTTCGTCGATCGGCGCATCGTCGAACAGATGAACGTCCGCATGGCGCGCGGACAGGGCAAGCGCTTCCTCGCTGGTGCCGCGCAGGAAAACCTTGGGAAAGGCGACGCTGTTGAGCGGTGCCTCGAAACCACCGCCCTCGACCTCGAAGAAACGCCCCTTGTAGCTGAATGGACGTTCGCCATGGACGCCCCGCGCGACGATCAGGAATTCTTCGGTTCGCGCGATCAGATCGTCCTCGGCCACCTGGTCGGCGCCGCGCGCGCGGGTGGCGGCATCGGCGTCGGGTGCGATCGCCCAGCCGAGCCGCTCATGGGCGAGGCGCTGGAAGCTGACCGCCTGCTTGGCGGCATAGACCGCCGAACCGACCGAAGCTGGGAATTCGGGAATGATCGTCAGCCGCGGCGCCGAACGCGCGACCGCCGCGGCGACGATCTGGCTGTCGTCGGCATCGGCGCGATGCGCGACGAACAGGCCGTCGAACCCCGTCAGCGCGGCGGCGCGGGCGATCTGCGCATAATAATCGTAGCGATTGATCGATGCGGTCCGGATATCGCGGACCACGGGCTGATAGCGTGGCCGTTCGGTCGGTTCGGACCGGCCATTCTCGGCGGCGACGTCGAGCTGCCAATAAATGCGGATCGTCATGCGGCGTTCCTCCCTGTCGGAAATGTGGGCGTCGGAAATGCGGGCGCACCGAAACGCCCGGAAAAGATGGTCTCGGTAAGCGGCTTGCGGCCGTTGGGCAGTTCGGCCGCGCGGAAATCCTCGTGCAGATCCTCTGGATCGGTGCGGCGGCCGAGCGCGATCATCGCCTGCACGTCATGATCGTCGGGAATGCCCAGGCGCTTGCGCGCTGCATCGCGATCGAAGCCGCCAATGCCATGGGTATACCAGCCGAGCAGCAGCGCCTGATGCGCGAAATTGGCCCAGGCGGCGCCGGTGTCGAAACTGTGGCTGGTGATCGCGACGGGCTTGCCATCGCGTTCGAATGCCCTGGCGGACACGACGACGATCAGCGCGGAGGCGCGGTTCGCCCACAGCGTATTGCGCGGGTTGAGAAAGGACAGATAATCCGCCCAGTTCTGATCCCCCGGCCGCGCGAACAGGAAGCGCCAGGGCTGCGCGTTGAAGGCGGAGGGCGCCCAGCGTGCGGCCTCGAAGGCGCTTTGCAACACCGTATCGGGCACGGGTTCGCCGGAGAAACTGCGCGGCGACCAGCGGTCTACGAAGAACGGCTCGATGGGATGATCGGCCTTGCGCGCGATGGGACCGGTCATCAGCGCGCCTCCTGTCCCGGAAAGCGGACAAGGTTCTCGGGATCCGGCGCACCGGTGAGTTCGGCCAGGATCTCGTCGCGCAGGCGGTGGAGCACCGGCGAGCTGCGATCGCGCGGATGCGGCAGGTCGACATCGACGATGCGGCGGATACGTCCCGGATTGGGCGCCATCACGATGACGCGATCGCCCAGATACAGCGCTTCCTCGACATCGTGCGTCACCATCAGCACGGTCGATCGCTGCCGCATCCAGATGCGCTGGAGCTCGGTCTGGACATGGACGCGGGTCAGCGCGTCGAGCGCGCCCAGCGGTTCGTCGAGCAGCAACAGCGTCGGTTCAGTCACCAGCGCACGCGCGATCGCCGCGCGCTGCGCCATGCCGCCCGATAGCTGGTGCGGATAGGCCTTTTCAAAGCCCGTCAGATTGACCAGCGCGATATGCTCGGCAACGATGCGCGCGCGCTGTTCCTTCGGGATTTCGCTGTTGAGCAGGGCGAGCCCGATATTCTCCTCCAGCGACATCCAGGGGAACAGGCGGTGATCCTGGAACACGATGCCGCGATCGAGGCTGGTGCCGGTGATGCGTTTGCCGTCGAGCCTGATCTCGCCCGAATAATCGGTGTCGAGCCCGACGATCAGGCGCAGCAGGGTCGATTTGCCGCAGCCGCTCGCGCCGACGATGCTGACGAATTCGCCGGGGCGGACCGACAGGTCGATGCCGTCGAGCACGGGCAGTGCGCGGCCGTCGATCGCGAAACTCTTGGCGAGGCCGGCGAGCGTGAGCGCGCCCTTCGCGGTGGTTTCGGCGGCGCCCGGCTGGGGCAGGATCCGGGGTCTGGCAGTCATGATGCGTCTCCGTTCACGCGGCATTGCCCTGCCAGCGCAGCAAATGGCCGCGCAGCCGGGCGAAGAGATGGTTGATGGTGAAGCCCAGCAGGGCAGTGACGGTGATGGCGACCAGGATGATGTCCATGCGCTGCTGCGCCTGAGCGACGCCCATCGTAGCACCCAGCCCGCCACCGGCGCCGAGCAGGATCTCGACGCCGATCGTGGCGATCCAGGCAAAGGCGATCGCCTGGGTGATGCCCGTCAGGATCAGCGGCAGCGCGGCGGGCAACAGCACATATTGGAAGCGCTGAATTGCGCCGAAACCATAGATGCGGCCGACATCGAGATAGCGGCGTTCGACATGCGCGATCCCTTCATAGGTGCCGAGCACGGTGGGGTAGAAAGCGGCGAGGCTGATGATCAGCAGCTTGGCGGATTCGCCGTTGCCGAGCCACAGCCCGATCAGCGGCAACCAGCCCAGCAGGGGGACCTGCCGGATCGCGTGGTAGAGCGGACCGATCAGCCGATCGACGAGGCGCAGCGTCGCCATCGCGACGCCGAGCGCGACCCCGGCAAGGCTGCCGAGCAGCAGCCCGGTTACCGCGCGGGACAAGGTGGTGAGCGCGTCGCTGAGCAGCAGGCCGCCCGTCGCAAGCTCGGCAAAGGTCGCGGCGATCGTGCCCAGCGGCACGAAGGCGAGGGCGCGCGCGCCGCCGCCACCCGATTGTGCGGTCCACCAGACCAGAATGAGCGCGGGCACGATCAGGCCGATCGCGACGCGGGGCAGGGTGCGGTTCATGCGACCCTCCAGCGCGTGTAGCGGCGCTCGACCAGCTTGACGCCGCGATCGAGCGCGAAGCCGATCAGGCCGCTGACGATGACGCCGGCAAGGACGACGTCGATCCGGAACAGCTGGCGCCCCATCTCCATCATCTGGCCGATGCCGTTATCGGCCGCGAGCAGTTCGGCGGCGACGAGCACCAGCCATGCGCGCGTCAATCCCAGCCGCAATCCGGTGAGCACCGGCGGGACGGTCGCGGGGATCAGGATGCGCAGGAGCAGGGACGGGAAGGGGGTTCGATAGACGCGCGCGACCTCCAGCCATCCCTTCGGGATGCTGCGCACGCCGTCGAAGGTGGCGAGCGCCACCGGGAAGAAGGCGGCAACCGCGACGACGGTGATCTTGAAGCCTTCCTCGATCCCGAGCAGCAGCACGAGCATCGGGATAAAGGCAAGGATCGGCACTTGCCGCACCGCCTGGAACAGGGGTTGGAACAGCGCCTCGAACAGGCGCGACAGCGCAAGCGCGGTGCCGAAGGCGAGGCCGGCCAATGCGCCGATGGCGAACCCCCATGCCAGCCGGAACAGGCTGTCGCCGAGATGACCGCCCAGTTCGCCGTTGCGCACGAGCTCGGCAATGGTCTGCGCCACTTCGGACGGGGCGACGAGGATCTGCGGCGGGAACAGGCCGGTCGACGAGGCGAGCTGCCATGCGCCGACAAGCAGCACCGGCGGAAGCAGCGCGGTGCCAAAGGCGATGATGCGTGCGGACATGATCAGGCTTCTCCCAACGCGATTGGCGCGGCGACCGCTCTGCGCCGGCGCAGCAGCCCGATCAGGGCCGCCGCACCGAACAGCACGGGCAGCCAGAGCAGGAAGACCGACTGGACCGCGACGAACTTGCTCGCGAGGCCGCCCGCGATCGCGCCGAATGACGATCCGGTCATCGATGCGAGATTGTAGAGACCGGCGATCTTGCTTTTGCCGCCGGGCACGCTCGCCAGCATGCGGACATTGACGAGGTGGACGATCGCGGATCCCGCGCTCAGCAGCATCGCGCCCAAGGCCAGCCCGGCAAAACCGCCGGTCAACCCAAGCGTCGCGAGCGCCAGCGCGGCCAGCGAAAGGCTGATGCCATAGGCATGCGGCGTTGCCAGGCGCTGGACGAGCGATCCGCCGAGGAAGAGCATCGCGACGGAGATCGTGCCCTGGAGCAGCATGACATGGATGCCGTCCTGCTCGGTGAGCAGCGGCAGCCCGATGGCGACCAGGATGATGAAGGTGCCGAACAGCGCATTGGTCGCGCTGCTGACGAATTCGACGAGGCAGCTTTCGGCCACGCCGACATTGGCGAAGATCAGCTGCAGCTCGGCGATGAAGCCGGGGGTTTCCTCAGGCCCGCGCACGTCGCGCACCGGCAAGAAGGACAGGCTGAACAGCGCCATCAGGCCGAACAAGGCGGCGACGATCCAGAAGCTGATCGCGATTCCGGCGCGCTGGCTGAGCAATGCGGCGGCCGCAGGGCCGATGATCGCGGTCCCCCCGGTGAGCGCACCGCGATACCAGCCCGCCTTCGCCTGACCCAATGTCTTCAGACGTTCGAGGAAGGACGAGTTCATCGAAACCATGCGGAACGGGATGCACAGCCCGATCAGGCCGCGCCCGGCGGCAAGCGCGAGCCACGAGCCGCTGAGCGGCATGATGAGATTGACGAGCAGCGGGCCGAGACTCGACAGGAAATAGACGCCGCGCGCGCCATAGCGAGCGATGATGAACCCGGCGGGCACGGTCACCAGCACCATGCCGATCGATTCCATCGCCGATACGATACCGACCTGGAACGGCGTGGCGCCCAGCGAGATCGCGTAGAGCGTCGTCAGGATCTTGCCGAGGCCGACGGTGAGGCCGCTGATCGCGGCGAGCAGGATGAAGCTGGAAAGGAAACGCGTATCGGACAGCGTGTTCTCGTCGCTCATGAGCGCGGCACCTCTTGCGTGGCGGCTGCCTTGGCGGCGGCGGGACGCCAGAAAGTCTCGAGCTTGAGGTTGCGGATCGCCTGATCGGCGAAACGCCGGTCGAGCAGTGCGTCGACATTCACCTTCTCGCGCACCAGGCCTTGCTTGAAAGTATAGTCGGCGGCGGCCCGGTAATGTTCGAACACGGGCGCGTCGAACAGCGGCGACCAGCGATCGGCCCATGCGACGCGGGGTTCGTCCCATTCCTTTTCGACCACGCTCAGCGGGGTTTCGCCGCGCGACGCGATTTCGGCGATGGCGGCCCGGTTCTCGGGCTGCGCCGCCCAATGCGCGGCGCGGACATAGGCGTCGGCGACGAGCTGGGTCAGTTCGGGCTGCTGGTCGACGAAATCCTTTCGGGCGAACAGCTCGGCACGCATCTTCCAGTCGGTCGGCGCTTCCTTGGTCGACCAGATGATCCGGCCGACGCCCTTCTGTTCGAGCAGGATCGCGTCGGACAGCAGGAAGACCGCGTCGACGTCGCCCGATGCGAGCGCCGCGTGGCTGGCGGGCGGATTGATGTTGAGGATCTTGAAATCGTCGAGCTTCAGGCCGTTGGCGTCGAGCAATTTGGCGAAGGGCAATTCCCAAGGCCGACCGCGATGGAGCGCGATCCTTTTGCCCTTCAGGTCGGCGATGCTCTTCGCCGCCAGCCCTTTGCGGACGACGAGATAGGCGTTCTGGCCGCGCCCCGACGGTACGATCAGCCGGGTCTCGACGCCGCCGGCATTGGCGATGAGCGCGGGGAAATCGCCATAGCCCGCGAAATCGATACGCTTGCCGGCAAAACCCTCGTTGATCAGCGGTCCGCCGACCGCGGTCGGCACCGGAAACCAGGCGAGTTCGACGCCTTTCTTGGCAAGCTGATCCTTCAGCCAGCCCTGCTGGATCACGACCTGCGCGAGGCCGCTATATTCCTGCCGGCCCTTATAGGGATAGGCGATGGTCGCGATCGTGAGCGTCCTGGGCAGGCCTGCGGTCTGCGCCGGCGCGTGCCCACGAAACTGGAACGCGATGAGCGCCGCGATGGCGGCGACCGCGAGTATGGCGATCGACAGGGATTTGCGCGACATGGTCTCGATCCTCCCTTCGCTCAGGCCGCGTCGCGCGCGCTGGCATCGTACAGGGCCTCGAACGGGCGCCGGTCGATCCACGCGCCCACGTCGAAATGGCTCGGCAGGAAACCGCGCTCGAACAGGAAGGTCGTGAAATCCGCAAGCGCGTCGATCGACGCGTCCGAAAGATCGGTTCCAAGCCGCTCGTGCAGCGTGTCGCCGCCATAGGCGGCGCGGACGAACTGTTCCGATGACCCGGTTTCGCGCGCGATATAGGCCAATGTTTCCTGCGGGTTATAGGCCGCCCAGTCGCCGGCGGCGATCACCTGGGCGAGCAGCCGTTCGGCGATCTCCGGATACTGGTCGAGCGTCGCCGCATCGACGGTGAGCGGACGCGGCGTGCCGTTGTTGATCCGGATCTTGGGATCGGGATGGAAACCGGTGTCGATCACGACATGCGCACCGGCGAGAAATGCGAACTCATGGCCGAGCGACCCCTTCACATGGATCGCATCGACCTCGCCGCGTACCAGCGCCTGGAATTCGGCGGTGTAGAGCGGGCGTCCGCTCCATCCACGGCGTGCCGTGATACCCAGCGGCGCTTCGCCGTCGGCGGTTGCCGGATCGCTCGCATCGATATCGACCCATTCGACCTCATGCTCGCCAACGCCGCCGAGCGAGAGGCCCGCGAGCAGCGCGCGCAGTGCGGTGGCGCGGAAGATGTCGATGCGCTGATCCTTGCGCAGCGGCAGCGCGATCCGCCGCCCCTTGAGATCGGCGACGGTGCGGATGCCCGATCCCGGCAGCGCGATGATCGCCTGGCTTTCGTCGATCCAGGACAGGCCGATGACGCGCGTCTCGACGCCGGCGGCGCGCGCCCAGATCGCCGGCACGCTGCCGCCCTGGCGAAAGCTGTGCGGCAGATGATGGTCGATATGCGAAGCACGCGCGCTCGCATCACTGGTTTCCTGGATCGAATTGACGCGGACGCCGAGCGGCGCGAACGTGCTGTCGATCAGCCCGCGGTTGATCGCGATGCCGAGCGGCGTGGGCACGGGGCAGCGCGTGTACCAGATTTCCTTAGGGTAATTGGACATGGCCTGGTTCCTGTTCAGAATTTTGCGGAGACCGACGCGCCCCAGGTGCGGGGGTCGCCATAGGTGGTGAGGCGCGCACCCTGCTGGGTGCCAAAGGTCAGGATCTTGTATTGCTTGTCGGTCAGGTTCCGGACGAAGAGCTGGAATTCGAGCCGGTCGCCGGGCGCCGAGAGCGAAAGCCGCGCATTGCCGAGCGCATAACCCGCCTGTTGTTGGTAACGGCTGACCAGATAGTCGTTGGCGTTCGGATCGGTTTCCTGCGCGTTGACCGTGAAATACTGGCTGGTGCGGTAGCTCCAGTCGCTGCCGACCGCGATTTCCCAGTCGCCGACAGGGAAGCTGTATTCGGCGTCGATATTGCCGGTGAAATGCGGCGCGCGGGTGAACTGGTTGCCCTTGCCGAACAGCAGGCCGGTATTGGGATTGTTGGGGATGAAATCGTCGGTGTAATTGGTGTCGAGCAGGCCGATGCTGCCCGCGATGCGCAGGCCCTTGATCGGCCGCGCCGCGACGTCGAGCTCGACACCCTTCGACCAGCCCTTGGCGTTGATCAGCCGTGCGGTGAAGATCGTCGTGCCGCCCGCCGAGACCGGGACGCCCTGCACCAGCACCTGGATCTTCTTATAGTCGTAATAGAAAGCGGCGAGATTGGCGGTCAGCTTGCCGTCGAACCATGAGGTTTTGAGCCCCGCCTCGTATGAATAGAGATCCTCCGGCGCGATCCCCTCCGGATCGAACTGGACTCCGGCAGTGGCGCTCGCCTGGAAAGTGCCCGACCGGAAACCGCGCGCGAAACGGCCATAAAGCAGGGCGTCATCGCTGATCCTGAATTGCGGCGTGACGTCCCAGGTCAGGCGGTTCCAGGTTTTCGACGGAGATGCGGTGAAGGGTGCGTAAGGCGTGCTCGCCGTCACCGAGCTTCTGAGCCACCAGGTCGAGGGATCGGTGAAAGTGACGAGCGGCCGCGCTGCGGTGGGCGCTGTCGCGGGATCGACGGTGTTGAGCCGCCGCGACGCATCGCCCGCGCCGTTGAATATGTCGATCGTCGCCGCGCGCTTTTCCGATGTGTAGCGGATGCCCGCAGTCAGGCTGAGCGCATCTGTGAAGTTGAACGTGCCGCTGCCGAACAGCGCATAGCTTTTGGCGGTCTGGTCGTAGAGCACATTCTGGAAATAGGCGTGGCGCCAGCGCGCCGGCCCGGTGCCGCGATCGCGATAGGCCGTCGTCGCGATCGTCGCGGTCGATGCGTCGGACGAGAAATCTTCCCAGAAATAATGCGCACCAAGGATCCAGTTGAAACGATCGTCGCGCGGGCTGGTGATCCGGAGCTCCTGCGTGAACTGTTCGCTCGACAGGTCAGTGCGCGAACGTGAGCCCTCGAAGACGGTATAATCGGCATCGCCCTGGCTGAGATTGTCGCCCTTGTCCCAGGCCGTGATCGAGGTGATCGTATAGTCGCCGGGCGTCCATTCGAGGGTCAGCGTGGCGCCGCGCTGCTTGGTCTTCGAAATCCCGGGCACGTTCGACGCGTAGAGATCGCGGTCGCCGGTCGGCACATTGCCGTAATCGTCGGCGGGTGCGGTCGCGCCTTTGAGCGCGGCCGTGTCGGGAAAGGCGGGCTCGATGAAGCGCGGGATCGGTGTGCCGTCGAAATTGCGGAAACGGCCGGAGAGCAGGATCTTCAGATCGTCCGACGGCTTGACCAGCAATTGCACGCGTGCGGCGAAATCGTCGAAGCGGCCGGTGCCTTTCTCGGCGGTGCCGACATTGTCGTAGACGTTGCCGCGCCGCTCGTAGAAGAACGATCCGCGCGCCGCGACGACATCGTCGACCACCGCGCCGCCGAAGCCGCCCTGGGTGAAGACCGATCCGAAATTGCCGATGCCCGCGCGGACATAGCCCGACGGATCGAATTCGGGTTTGCGCGAGATATAATGGATCGCACCGCCGACGGTGTTCTTGCCCCAGAGCGTGCCCTGGGGGCCGCGCAGCACTTCGACGCGTTCCAGATCGAACACCGGAAAGGCCTGGAAAAATGGCGAATTGACATAAACTTCGTCGAAATAGACCCCGATCGGATTGACGACGTTCGCCGCCGGATCGTTGCTGCCGACGCCGCGGATGAACCAGCGCGGGCGGTTGCGCCCTTCGGTCTGCGCGGCCGAGGCATTGGGGATCAGGCGGATGATCTCGGCGGCCGAGCGGACTTCGAGCCGCTGGAGCGCATCGCCGCCGACCGCGGTGATCGCGGTGGGCACGTCCTGCAATTTCTCTTCGCGCCGGTTGGCGGTGACGATGATCGCTTCGCCGTCATCGACGGCAGGGGCGCCTGCGGCTTCGGCGGCTTCGGCTTCGGGCGGTTGTGCCCATGCTGGCACTATGGGCGCAGTGAGCGATACCGCGCCGGCCAAAGCGAGATGTGAACGGAAACGGGATTTCAGCATCGAGTTGTCATTCCTGAAAAAAATGGGCCGCACCCGATGACGGGGCGCTCTGCGGCGATGTGTGGATGGTGAGGTGCGTCAGGCGGCCTTGCGGGCATGGCTGGCGAGTTCGGCCAGCGGGCGCGGATCGATCCAGGCGCGCGCGTCGAAGTCTGCGGGCAGGAAGCCGTGCGCGAACAGGAAGTCCTTGAAGTCCGACAAGGCGTCGGTGGCCTCGTCGGTCAGGAAGGTGCCGAGCCGCTGGCTGGCATGTTCGCCATAGGCCGCGCGCACCCAGTCCGGCGAGGAGCCGGCCTCGCGGGCGATATAGGCGATCGCTTCGTCGGGATGCGCCGCCGCCCAGTCGCCCGCATCGAGCACCCGGCGCAGGAAGCGCGTGACGAGATCGGGGCGTGCCTCGATCAGCCCGGCATCGACAGTCAGCGTGCGCGGCGTGCCGTTGTTGATGCGGACCTTGGGATCCGGGTGGAAGCCGAGATCGGCGACGATGCGCGCGCCGATCAGCCGGGCGGTTTCCAGCCCGAGCGCGCCCTTCACATAGATGGCGTCGACCTCGCCGCGGACGAGCGCCAGCACTTCGGCACGATAGCCGTGACGGCTGCGCCGCCGAAACCCTTCGCCCGTGGCGATCCCGTCGGTGCCGTTCGGCGCCTCATTGACCGCATCGACACGTTCGACCGCGTCGAGCGAAAGCCCGTCGAGCTCGAGCGCCTTGGCGAAACCCCTGAGTGCGCTGGCGCGATTGAAGTCGATCGAGATCGGATTGACGGGAAGCCCGATGCGGCGCCCGCGCAGGTCGCGCGCCCGGCCGATGCTCGCACCCGGCAGCGCCAGGATCGCCTGGAACTCGTCGGTCCAGGACAGGCCGATGACGCGCGTGTCGCGGCCGTTCGCACGCGCCCAGATCGCCGGAATATTGCCGCCCTGTCGGAATGAGTGCGGCAGGCTGTGATCGAAATGCGATTCCCGCGCATTGGGGTCGCTGGTTTCCTGGATCGAGCGCAGCGCGATGCCGTCGCGGCCGAATTCCTCGGCGAGCCAGTCGAGCTGGACGGCAAGGCCGAGCGGCGTGGGGACGGGGCAGCGCGTATACCAGAGTTCGCTCACCTGTGGCGTGTTCGTCATGTCGAAAGCCTTTCTGACGGGCGCACGTGCCCGATGTCGCGCGGCGGCGCCGCGCGGCTGAAAAATGTGCAGAGGGT
>JASBTC010000003.1 GCA_030148625.1 Sphingobium sp.
TGGAAAAGCTCGTCGATCCCGCCGATCCGGTGGCGGCGGCTCTGCGCGGCAAGGCGACCTTCCATCTGGTGCCCAACATGAACCCCGACGGCGCCGCGCGCGGCCATCTGCGCACCAAGGCGGTGGGCGTGAACCTGAACCGCGAATGGCATGATCCGACCATGGCGCGCAGTCCCGAAGTGCTGCTGGTGCGCAATGCCATGGACGAAAGCGGCGTCGCGTTCGCGATGGACGTGCATGGCGACGAGGCGATCCCGGCGGCGTTCATGGCGGGGTTCGAAGGCATTCCGTCATGGAACGAACGACAGAGCGGCCTTTATGTGAAGTTCCGCGACACGCTCGCCGAACGCACGCCTGATTTCCAGACCAAGCTGGGCTATGTCGTCTCCAGACCCGGGCAGGCGAATTTGTCGATGTCGACGCCGCAACTCGCCGAACGCTTCGGCGCGGTGTCGATGACGCTGGAAATGCCGTTCAAGGACAATTTCGGTGCGCCGGATCCCGTCGAAGGCTGGTCGCCCGAGCGCAGCAAGGCGCTCGGGCGGGCCTGTCTCGACAATCTCGCGGCGATGATCGACGAGATCGGTTCGGCCTAACGAGTTTTCGCTCCCGGCCGTCAGCCCCTGCGCACCGGGTGAACCATGCCGAAGCCGACGCCGAAGCGGTTCCAGCCGTTGATCGCGACGATCAGCAGCGTGAGATCGACTTTCTCCTCGTCCGAGAAATGCGGTGACAGCGCTTCATAGTCGGCATCCGCGACATGATGGCCGGGCAGGGTGGTCAGTTTCTCCGCCCAGGCCAGCGCGGCACGCTCGCGATCGGAATAGACCGGCGATTCACGCCATCCGTCGAGCAGGAAGATGCGCTGCGGCGTTTCACCTGCGCTCAGCATGTCGTGGCTGTGCATGTCCATGCAGAAAGCGCAGCCGTTCATCTGCGACACGCGCATGCGCACGAGTTCGGCCAATGGCTTCTCGATCGTGCCTGCGACCACGGCGTTTTCGAGCGCCATCATCGCCTTGATCGCGGCGGGCTTGACCTGGGCATAGTTCAGTCTGGCTTGCATCGTTCGTCTCCGTTGAAAGGGTTACGCGAACAAGACGAGACAGGCGCCGCCGGTGTGACATGCGGCGCCGGATCTTTTTCAGCCGAACAGCTCTTCCAGGAAATCGCGCATCGCCTTCCAGCTCCGCCGCGCGGAATCGGGCTGATAGACCACGCCGCGCTCGGGCATGTTCGCGCTTTCGTCGGTGAAGCCATGGCCCGTCCTGCCATAAGCATGGATCTGCCAGTCGGCGTCGCCGGCGGTCAGTTCGGCGGCGAGCGCCACGGTGGCTTCGGGCGGTGCGATCGGATCGTCCCAGCCATGGCAGATCAGCAGTTTCGGCCCGATCGGCGTGACATTGGCAAAGGGCGTCGGATCGTAGACGCCGTGGAAGCTGACCACGCCGAGCAGGTCGGCGCCGCTGCGCGCCAGGTCGAGCGCGCATTTGCCGCCGAAGCAGAAACCGATCGCCGCGGTCCGCGCCGCATCGACCTCGTCCAGCGCCTTGAGTTCGGCCAGCGAGCGATGGAGCCGGTCGCGCAGCAATGCGCGGTCGGCGTTCATCGCGTCCATATATTGGGTCGGGTTGGGGGACTGGCGCGTGGTGCGTTTGCCCTGTCCATAGACATCGGCCACGAAGCCGACATAGCCCAGTGCGGCCAGCCGCTCGGCGACGAGAGTGTCCGCTTCCTTCGGTCCAAGCACATTGGGCAGCACGAGAATGCCGGGGCGGTGCGCGCTTACGGCATCGTCCCAGGCGATGACGGCCTCGAACCGGTCGCCCGGGCCATCATGGACAATCGTGCGCCGCTGGATCGCCATTTGCCTTCTCCTCGATGATGATGGGGCGGAGGCTAGAGCATCGTGCGGAAAAGTGGGAACCGGTTTTCCGCAACAACGATGCGATCACAAATGTCTGGAGCGGGCTGTGCGATTGGATTTCGCGCAGCCTGCTCCAGCCATGCCGGGCTGCAGTGCGCAACAGCGTTGCCTCGAGCGCGGCGATCGGTAGAAGGCCCCGATACCGATCCAAGGAGCCCGCTCAAAAATGCCCCAGCTCGTGCTTATCCGTCATGGCCAGTCCACCTGGAACCTGGAGAATCGCTTCACGGGCTGGTGGGATGTGGAGGTGACCGAGAAGGGTGCGGAGGAAGCGCGCGCCGCCGGCCGGCTGATGAAGGAGAAGGGGCTGGATTTCGACCAGTGCTTCACCTCGCTCCAGACCCGCGCGATCAAGACGCTCAACCTGGCGCTGGAGGAAATGGGGCGGCTGTGGCTGCCGGTCGAGAAGGACTGGCGCCTGAACGAGCGCCATTATGGCGGGCTGACCGGGCTCGACAAGGCGGAGACCGCGGCCAAGCATGGCGAAGATCAGGTGAAGATCTGGCGCCGCAGCTTCGACGTGCCGCCGCCGCCGATGGAAGCGGGCTCGCCCTGGGATCTCTCGGCCGACCGCCGCTATGCCGGTATCGCCGTGCCCGCGACCGAAAGCCTGAAGGACACGATCGCGCGCGTGCTGCCCTATTGGGACGCCCGCATCGCCCCCGCGCTGAAGGCGGGGCAGCGCGTGCTGATCTCCGCGCACGGCAATTCGCTGCGTGCGCTGGTCAAGCATCTCTCGGCGATTCCCGACGACGAGATCACCGGTCTGGAGATCCCGACCGGCCAGCCGATCGTCTATGATCTCGACGGTGATCTGGTCGCGCGCGACCGCTATTATCTCTCCGAGCGCTGATTGCGCACGCGGCGCAGCGCCGTTAAGGGGCTGTGCTTCGCGGGCACTGGACGGGACGGGCAATGGCCGAGGCGCAGCCGATCATCGGCATCATCATGGGCAGTCGCTCCGATTGGGAGACGATGCGTCACGCCGCCGAGACGCTGAAGGCGCTCGATGTCCCGCACGAATGCCGCGTGGTCTCAGCGCATCGCACGCCCGAACGGCTTTATGATTATGCGAAGGCGGCGGTGGACCGCGGGCTGCAGGCGATCATCGCCGGCGCTGGCGGCGCGGCGCATCTGCCGGGCATGACCGCATCGATGACGCGCGTGCCGGTGCTGGGCGTGCCCGTCGAATCCAAGGCGCTGAGCGGCATGGACAGCCTGTTGTCCATCGTCCAGATGCCGGCCGGCATTCCCGTCGGCACGCTCGCGATCGGCCGCGCCGGCGCGGTGAATGCCGCGCTGCTGGCGGCTGCAATCGTCGCCAATAACGATGTGGCACTGGCCGAACGGCTCGACGCCTGGCGCGCGAAACAGACCTCCGACGTGGATGAATCGCCCGAATGAATGTGCTGAGGCCGGGGTCGACGATCGGGATCATCGGGGGCGGCCAGCTTGGCCGGATGCTGGCGGTCGCGGCGGCGCAGCTCGGTTATCGCTGCCATATCTACGCACCCGAAGCCGATTCGGTCGCGGCGGAGGTGGCGGCGCGCTTCACCTGCGCACCCTATGAGGATCAGGCGAGCCTGGAGGCATTTGCGGCCGCGATCGATGTCGCGACCTATGAATTCGAAAATCTGCCGGTGGCCGCGCTTGCGCCGCTCGCCGCCCGGCTGCCCGTGCACCCCGGCTTCGCCAGTCTCGAAACCGCGCAGGACAGGCTGGCGGAAAAGACATTCATGCGCGATCTGGGCGTGCGCACCGCGCCGTGGCGCGCGGTCTCCGATCAGGCCTCGCTCGAAACCGCGGTGGCCGAGATCGGCATGCCCGCGATCCTGAAGACGCGCTTCTTCGGCTATGACGGCAAGGGGCAGGTCCGGCTGAAGACCGATGCCGATGTCGCGACCGCGTGGGATACGATCGGCGCAAAGCCCGCGATCCTCGAAGGGTTCGTCGATTTCGAGGCGGAATTCTCGATCCTGATGTGCCGCGCCGCCGACGGCAGCTGCGTCTTCTGGGATGCGGCGACCAACGTCCATCGCGATGGCATTCTCGCCACCTCGACCGTGCCACCGGGCGCGCTGGTCGCGACCCAGGCGGAAGAGGCGCGGGCGATCGCGCGCAAGGCGGGCGATGCGCTCGGCCATGTCGGCGTGTTGACGCTCGAATTCTTCGCGGCATCGGATGGTCCGGTGTTCAATGAGATGGCGCCGCGCGTCCATAATAGCGGTCACTGGACGATCGAGGGTGCGCTGACCTCGCAATTCGAGAACCATATCCGCGCGGTCGCCGGCCTGCCGCTCGGCGACACCGGCCTTGTCGGGCGCCACGTGACGATGGAGAATCTGATCGGCGCCGATGCCGAGACCTGGCCCGAGATCTTGGCCGATCCGACCGCGCATCTGCATCTCTACGGCAAGGACGAGATCCGTGCCGGTCGCAAGATGGGCCATGTGACCCGGCTGGATCTGTAGAGCAGGCCCCTGAGGCTATTCGCAGAGCAGGCTGCGGACCAGGGGATGATCGGCGTCGCCGAGACCGTCGACCACGTTGAAATGATGCCGGTCGGGCTCTCCGACGAATTGGATTCTCGCACCGAGCCCCGTCCAGATATTGGCGAGCAATTGGGACTGGCGCACGAATTCGGCGCGTTCGGCTCCGCCGACCCAGCATGTCACGCGCGCATCGGCGATCGGATGCAGCAGTGCCGGGCTTTCGGTATCGGCCTCCATTTCGTCGAGCCCCAATTGGGCGTTCATCGCGGTGCGCATGATCGGACGCAGATCATGGAGGCCCGAGATCGACAGCACATGACGAATGCGTGCCCGGATCGGGTCGGGCAGCGGAGAGGTTTCGCAGATCATGCGCGTGACGAGATGGCCGCCCGCCGAATGGCCGGTCAGGAAGATCGGCCCATCGATCTGCGCCGCGGCCTTTTCGATCGCGGCGCCGATTTCGCCGGTGATATGGGCTATCCGCCGTTCGGGGCAGAGGCTGTAGGACGGCATGGCGACGGCGAAGCCGCGATCGATCGCGCCCTGCGCGAGATGCGACCAATAGCTTTTGTCGAGCGCGAGCCAGTAACCGCCATGCACGAAGACGACGAGGCCGGCGGGTGCAGTTTCCGGCAGGAACAGGTCGAAGCGATTTCGCGGCGACTGCCCATAGGCGATGTCGAGCATCGCCCTGCCGGCACGTTCCAGCGCGTCGCGATAGTCCTGCGCCGGCTGCACCCAAGCCGCGGGCCAGCGATCGCCGTCCGCGATATGGCGGCCATTGGCATAAGCGTCGTCCCAATCGACGATCCGGCGCGCGATCATGGTCGTTCACTCTCCATTATCGGCCGCCAGCGAGCGGTCCTTCCATGTCTGTCGAAGCGCACGCTATGGGCGCTCGCAAGGTATTTCAAGTATAAAGCTTTAAGCTTGAACTAATGAAATCGCCGTGCGATGCTTTGCCCGCAAATGATTCGAGGCGCGCAATCGGATGACGCTTGCCGCGCCTCGTGACGAACTGGCGGTTTCGGGGGAGTGAAACATGGTGAGCGCACCGCTTCCTTCGCCTGCGGTCGGCGACGACGGCAAGGAACGACTGCGGCTCTGGGTCAGGCTGCTGCGCGCGTCGCGCGTGATCGAGGCCGAACTGCGCGAGCGATTGAAAACCCAGTTCAACACGACGCTGCCGCGCTTCGACGTCATGGCCGCGCTCTTCCGCACGCCCGAGGGCATGATGATGAGCGAATTGTCGCGCTTCCTGCTCGTCTCCAACGGTAATGTGACGGGCATCGTCGATCGTCTCGTCTCGGATGGCCTGGTGACGCGCGCCAATCGCGATGGCGACCGGCGCACATCGATCGTCCGGCTGACCCCCTCGGGAGAGCAGGCCTTTCGCGAGATCGCGGCAGCGCACGAGACGTGGATCAACACATTTCTGGAGAGTGTCGGCGCGGACGAAGCGCGGCACCTCGCTTCGATGCTCACATCGTTTCACAGCAAATGGGAAGGCGAACATTGACCAATCAGGCAGGTCTGACACCGCGGCATTTCCTGTGGCACATTGACGACGTGGCGCCGCGCCGCGCGACGGGAGCATCATGATGTTGGGACCGACCGCACATATCGACAGCTTCGCGCGCGACAATCTGCCGCCCGCGGATCAATGGCCCGTCATGCCGCTCGACCGTTTCACCTATCCCGAACGGCTGAATGTCGGCGTCGAACTCACCGATGCGATGGTCGAAAAGGGCTTTGGCGATCATACCGCGCTGATCGGCAATGGCCGCCGCCGCACCTATAAGGAGCTGGCCGACTGGTCGAACCGCATCGCGCACGCGCTGGTCGAGGATTTCGGGATCAAGCCGGGCAACCGGATCCTGATCCGTTCGGCCAACAATCCCGCGATGGTCGCGTGCTGGCTCGCGGCGACCAAGGCGGGCGCGGTCGTGGTCAACACCATGCCGATGCTGCGCGCGTCCGAGCTCGCGGCGATCGTCGACAAGGCCGAGATCGCCTTTGCCTTGTGCGATACGCGCATCAAGGACGAACTCGTCGCCTGCGCCAAGACCAGCCGTTTCCTGAAGCTGATCGTGGGTTTCGACGGCACCGCCAATCATGATGCGGAGCTCGATCGCGTCGCGCTCAACAAGCCGGTGCGTTTCGCTGCGGTGGAGACGGGGCGCGACGATGTCGCCCTGCTCGGCTTCACTTCGGGTACGACGGGAGAACCCAAGGCGACGATGCATTTCCACCGCGATCTGCTGATCATCGCCGACGGCTATGCGAAGGAAGTCCTGGGTGTGACGTCCGATGATATCTTCGTCGGATCGCCGCCGCTGGCCTTCACTTTCGGCCTGGGCGGGCTGGCGATCTTTCCGCTGCGCTTCGGCGCGACCGCGACCCTGCTCGAAAACGCATCGCCGCCCAATATGATCGAGATCATCGAAACCTATCGCGCGACGATCAGCTTCACCGCGCCCACCGCCTATCGCATGATGCTGATGGCGCTCGACGAGGGCGCCGATCTGTCCTCGCTGCGCATCGCGGTATCTGCGGGCGAGACGCTGCCGGCGCCGGTGTTCGAGGATTGGACGCGCAAGACCGGCAAACCGATCCTCGACGGTATCGGCGCCAC
>JASBTC010000008.1 GCA_030148625.1 Sphingobium sp.
CGAGCGCAACCTGCTCACCCAGATCTTCCGCTTCTTCACCCAGGCCGATGTCGAGGTGCAGGATTGCTACCACGACAAATATGGCCGCGTGTTCAAGCCGACCGAGATCAAGATGATGCTGACCGCGTTCAGCAACATGGAGACCGTGCATATCGCGGCGTACAGCCATCTGCTCGACACGATCGGCATGCCCGAGAGCGAATATGGCATGTTCCTTCAGTATAAGGAGATGAAGGACAAGCACGACTATCTCGCGACCTTCGGCGTCGACACCGACGAGGATATCGCGCGCACGCTCGCCATGTTCGGCGGCTTCACCGAGGGGCTTCAGCTCTTCGCCAGCTTCGCGATGCTGATGAACTTCCCGCGCTTCAACAAGATGAAGGGCATGGGCCAGATCGTCACCTGGTCGATCCGCGACGAGAGCCTGCACTGCGAAGGCATCACCAAGCTGTTCCACGCCTTCACGCGCGAGCGCGACTGCCTGACCGCCGCGGTCAAGAGCGACATTCGCGACGTCTGCCACACCACGGTGGGGCTGGAGGATGCGTTCATCGACCTGGCCTTCGAGCAGGGCCCCGTGCCCGGCATGAGCCCCAAGGAGATCAAGAAGTACATCCGCTACATCGCGGACTGGCGCCTGGGCCAGCTCGGCCTGAAACCGATGTTCATGATCGACGAGCATCCCCTGCCCTGGCTCGCCCCGCTGCTCAACGGCGTCGAGCACGCCAATTTCTTCGAAACGCGCGCCACCGAATATTCCAAGGCTGCGACGCGGGGCAATTGGAACGAAGTGTGGGACAGCTTCGACCGCCGCAAGAAAGCGCGCGCGAACGATGTGGCCGCCGACACGGGCGAAGATGATATGTTCGCCAAAGCGGGGATCGCGGCGGAGTAAGGCGTGCCGGCCGACGGATTGGCGCAAGCCAATCCAAGGCGAACAAGGCGCGCCCGGCCGGCGGCGCGAAAAGCGCCGACCAACGACGCGGGATTCACTCCCGCGTCGGGCCGCGACGGCAACGAATCGATCTGTTGCCCTCACTCAGCGCCCCTTTGGCGCATCCCGCATCATCGCTTCGCGCAGGATCCTATTGATCCGCGTCTGATAGCCCCGCCCCTTCGACTTCAACCAGTGCAGCACATCGGCATCGACGCGGATCGTCGTCGATTCCTTGACCGGACGATAGAAACGCCCGCGCTCGGCATTCTGCCAGAATGCCTCGTCCAGTTCGGGAAGATCGCTGGTATCGATCGCGTCCTCCGGCATCGCAGCGAGCCGTTCCAGTTCGCTCCTGTCCGCAGCACTCAACGGCGATTGGGCCGCGAAATCGATCCGCCGTTCAGCGAATTTCTTGATCATAGCGTTTCCTTTCCCCGCGCGTTGCACGCCGCGCCGAAATGATCCGGATCACTTCGGCGCCGTCGATCTCGTCCCGCACGGTATGGGCCACCAGCAATAGCAACCACCCTTCGACCAGTCCGATCGTCTGCCAGCGATATTCGGCGCCCTCGATCCGATCCTGAACGCTCAGCGCAAAGGGATCGGCAAAAACGCGAACCGCCAGATCGAAGCTGACGCCGTGTTTGGCGACATTCGCGGATGCCTTTTCAGGATCCCATTCGAACCGAATGTCCATGCCATATTGTTACTACAAATTGGTTTGGACAACAATGCCCATCGCTTCACAGCCGAAGCGTCACCGTCACTTCGTCACCCTCCCCGATATCCTCCCGCCGCCGCACTTCAACCTTGACCGGCAGAAGATAGCCCTCGCTTTCCTTGTGCGGGAACAGCGAGGTCGCGAAGTCGCTGCCGCCGATCGTCGCGCGCACGGGAACCGATCCGAAGCCGCGCGACTGGCCCGCGGCACGGCGCTCGAAGGACCGCATCCGCACCATATCGGCGGCGTCGCCGGTCAAGGTGACGAAATACCAGCTCGCCTTCGCCGGCGGCTGCGGCGTCCAGCGCCAGAGCACGGCTTCGAAGACCAGCGTGTCACCATCATCCGTATCGCGCTCGCCCATCGTCGCTCCCTTTCGCACATGCTTCATGCAATCGGCGGGACCGCCGCGCAACACCGCGCCCGATCCGCGACTTCGGATGAAATCCTCGGGTGATTTCTTCTTGCCTCGCCTGCGCGGCTTTGCTTTACGCCGCGTCCGCACATTCGGAGTGGTTCATGTCTGAGATTGTCGCCCGCTGATCGACGGGCCGGGTTCATGAACCCGGAGCGCCGTCGGCCGCGTGAACGCGATGGCGGGGCTACGCGCCTCCGCCAGCCTGTGTTCGCGCCCTTTCCATCCGGAAAGCGGACACGATTTCATGAATATCTCGAAACACGAACAGCGCGTGCTGCACGCGCTGGCGCAAGGCGGGCGTATCGTCCACCGCCGGGCCGATGATGGCCGCATCGTCGACGTGGAATGCTTCACCCGCGACGGCTGGCTGCTGTCGGATTGCACGATGGGCGTTTTCCGCCGGCTGAAACGCCGGCGGCTGATCGCCAGCGCCAATGGCCAGCCCTATCGCATCACGCGACTGGGGCTGGGCGCGGTGCGCGCGCAGCTCGACAATCGCTGACGCACCAGGGGCGGCGTCGACAGGCGCCGCCCCGTTCCTCGTCATCGCAAAATCGGAACGGCCCGCCGCCGCAATCCGATACCGGAACCCATACCGAAGAGCAGGAAATCCGGCTAATCCAGGGCTCGCACTGGAACGCGCCTCACGCCTGTCCGTCCGATGAACGCGGCGTAGTTTCCGGTTCACGCAACATCACGCATGATGAGCCGTTCCTAAGTCAGGAACGCGTAAAGAAGGAGCAGGATCATGCGTATTCTGATCATTGCAGCCAGCCTGGCCGCCATCGGCCTGTCGTCCGTACCGGCCAGCGCCGAGGCGCAGTCGTGGCGCGATCGCCGCGAATATCGCGAGGATGTTCGCGACGCCTATCGCGACTATCACCGCGACATGCGCCGCGCCGACAGTCGCCGCGACGTGTGGGAGGCGCGCCGCGATCTGCGTCGCGATCTCCGCGAGGCCCGCCGCGATTATCGTCGCGACAGCCGTGGCCGCTATTATTACTGGCACAATGGCCGCCGCCATTATCGCGGCTGGTGAAGCAAACGCCCCGGCGCCCATGGTGCCGGGGCGTTTCACATCGGACACCCATCGCGATTTTGACAGGGATCAAATATCGTCCGCCCGTTATCCCGCATCGTTCCTCCGTCACTTGAAGGAGCGAAATATGATCGAGTTCATCGGCAACCATATCCCCCTGCTGTTCGGCACGATGATCGTGCTGTTCGCAACCGTCCTCATCACATTGAGCATCGAGGATGCGCTGGGGTGCCGCTGAGCGCCCGGCGGCCGACCATCAGCGCGGCGCGTCGGCGGTTTCCGCCAGCGTCGCGCTTGCGCCCGTCAGCCTGAAAGCGATCGGCGCAGATACGGCCGCCGGGTCGCCTGCACGCTCGACCACCGCCATATCGGCGTCGAACCGCGCATCCTCCGCATAATCGCCCCGCAACAAGGCTTCATTGCGCGCCATCTCCGCTTCGATCTCGCGATCCCGCGCCATCGCCCTGCGTTCCTCAAGGCTCGGGCCGCACCCTTCGCAGACGGTGGGGATGATCGGCGGGGGGCCGGTATAGGCAGTCCCGGCCCGGTCCGCGACCAGTGCTTCGGGACGGCCGAGCTGCTGGCCGCCACCATCGCGCTCGACGATCTGGAGGGGAACGCCGCCCGCGGCGAAACTGCCCAGGCCGGCACCGGCCAGTGCGCCGACGATCGTCACCGCGCACGCGGCGATCAGAATGTGCCCGGCGGTTTCCCCTTTCACGATCCGGTCCCTTCTCCGTCCGACTCGGGTTATCAACCAAGACCGGCCTCATGGGTTCCCGACACGCTTGCACAGCCAGGGGGCTTGCGCCAGTGAATGCGCATGACCACGCTCCGCACCCTTTATCCGCCCCTCGACGCCTATGCCTCCGGCCATCTCGACGTCGGCGATGGTCACAGCATCTATTGGGAACGCAGCGGCACCCCCGGCGCCAAGCCGGCGGTGTTCCTGCATGGCGGGCCGGGCGGCGGATTCTCGCCGACGCACCGCCAGCTTTTCGATCCGGCGCGCTATGACGTGCTGCTGTTCGACCAGCGCGGCTGCGGACGATCGACGCCGCATGCCGGGCTGGACGCCAACACGACCTGGGACCTGGTCGCCGACATCGAGCGGCTGCGCGAAATGACGGGCGTCGAGGCATGGCAGGTGTTCGGTGGATCCTGGGGATCGACGCTGGCGCTGGCCTATGCCGAGACGCATCCCGATCGCGTATCCGAACTGGTGCTGCGCGGCATCTTCACCATCACCAGGGCCGAGATCGCCTGGTATTATCAGCATGGCGCCTCGCTGATTCATCCCGACAAATGGGAACGCTTCCAGGCCCCGATCCCCGAAGCCGAACGCGGTGACATGGTCGCCGCCTATCGCAAGCGGCTGACCGGCGACGATGCCGCAGCGCGGATCGAAGCGGCCAAGGCCTGGAGCCTGTGGGAAGGCCAGACGGTGACCTTGCTGCCCGATCCCGGCCTGTCCGACGCGTTCGAAGCCGATGAATTCGCGCTCGCCTTTGCACGGATCGAGAATCACTTCTTCTCGCATCAGGGCTGGCTGGAGGACGATCAGCTGATCCGCGACGCCGGCAAGCTCAAGGGCATTCCGGGCGTGATCGTTCATGGCCGGTACGACATCGCCTGCCCGGCCGACACCGCCTGGCGGTTGCACAAGGCCTGGCCCGAGGCGGCGTTCCATCTGATCGAGGGTGCGGGCCACGCGTTCAACGAACCGGGGATATTGGATCGGCTGATCCGGGCAACCGACGGGTTTGCGGGGTAGGAACGCCCCTTCCGCGTCATTCCCGCGAAAGCGGGAATCCCGGTTTTCTGTTCACACGAGCCAAAGGAAGAAGCGGGATTCCTGCTTTCGCAGGAATGACGCAGTGGATCGTTGGTGTCGGAAAGACGACTGACGCCCTACCGCTTGCCCCCGAATTTCCGCTGCGTCTTGCCGAAGCGCGTCTTGCGCGTGCCCGGCTTGCCTTCGTTGCTGCGGCCCATGATCGGCGCCTTGTGCTCGCCTTCGGGCAGGCCCAGTTCCTCGCGTTCGAGCGCGCGGATCTCGTCGCGCAGGCGGCCCGCCTCCTCGAACTCCAGGTCCGCCGCGGCCTTGCGCATCTTGGCTTCCAGTTCCTCGATATAGGCGCGCAGATTGTGGCCGACCATGTGCGGCCGATCCTCGTCGATCTCCACCGTCACCTGGTCGCGGTTCGACGCATGGGCGATGATATCGCCGATATTCTTGCGGATCGAAGCCGGCGTGATCCCGTGTTCGGCATTATACGCCATCTGCTTCTCGCGGCGGCGACTGGTTTCGTTGAGCGCGCGCTCCATCGATCCCGTCATGCGATCGGCATAGAGGATGACGCGGCCGTCGATATTGCGCGCCGCACGGCCGATCGTCTGGATCAGCGAGGTTTCCGAGCGCAGGAACCCTTCCTTGTCCGCATCGAGGATCGCGACCAGCCCGCATTCGGGGATGTCGAGCCCTTCGCGCAGCAGGTTGATGCCGACCAGCACGTCATAGACGCCCAGGCGGAGGTCGCGGATCAGCTCGATCCGCTCCAGCGTCTCGGTGTCCGAATGCATGTAGCGGACCTTCAGCCCCGCTTCGTGCATATATTCGGTCAGATCCTCCGCCATGCGCTTGGTCAGCGTGGTGACGAGCGTGCGATAGCCATTGGCCGCGGTCTGCCGGCATTCGTTGATCAGATCGTCGACCTGATCCTCGACCGGACGGATCTCGACAGGCGGATCGATCAGGCCGGTCGGGCGGATGACCTGTTCGGAGAAGACGCCCCCGGTCTGCTCCATCTCCCACCCGCCCGGCGTAGCGGATACATAGACGGTCTGCGGGCGCATCACGTCCCCCTCGTTGAAGCGCAGCGGGCGGTTGTCGATGGCGCTCGGCAGGCGGAAACCATATTCGGCGAGCGTCAGTTTCCGGCGATGATCGCCGCGCGACATGCCGTTGACCTGCCCGATGGTCTGGTGGCTCTCATCGACGAAGAGCAGCGCGTTTTCAGGCAGGTATTCGAACAAGGTCGGCGGCGGCTCGCCCGGCAAACGACCGGTGAGGAAGCGGCTGTAATTCTCGATGCCCGCGCAACTTCCGGTCGCCGCGATCATCTCGAGGTCGAAATTGGTGCGCTGTTCCAGCCGCTGCGCCTCGAGCAGCCGGCCTTCGTTGACGAGTTCCTTCAGCCGCTCGGCCAGTTCGAAGCGGATCGCCTCCATCGCCTGTTTCAGCGTCGGGCCGGGCGTCACATAATGGCTGTTGGCATAGACGCGGACATAGTCGAGGCTCGCCACCTTCTTGCCGGTCAGCGGATCGAACTCGACGATCTCCTCGATCTCGTCGCCGAAAAAGGCGACGCGCCACGCGGTATCCTCATAGTGCGACGGGAAGATTTCCAGGCTGTCGCCGCGGACGCGGAAATTGCCGCGCGTGAAGGCCGCATCGTTGCGCTTGTACTGGAGTGCGACGAGCTTGCGGATGATCTCGCGCTGATCGACGGACTGGCCCTTTTTCAGGTCGAAGATCATCGCCGAATAGGTTTCGACCGAGCCGATACCGTAAAGGCACGAGACCGAGGCGACGATCAGCACGTCGTCGCGCTCGAGCAGCGACCGGGTGGCCGAATGGCGCATCCGGTCGATCGCCTCGTTCACCGAGCTTTCCTTCTCGATGTAGGTGTCCGACCGCGGCACATAGGCCTCGGGCTGGTAATAATCATAATAGCTGACGAAATATTCGACCGCATTGTCGGGGAAGAAGTTCTTGAACTCGCCATAGAGCTGCGCGGCGAGGATCTTGTTGGGGGCGAGCACGAGCGCGGGGCGCTGCAGCGTCTCGACCACCTTGGCCATGGTGAAGGTCTTGCCCGATCCGGTGACGCCCAGAAGCACCTGATCGCGCTCCCCGGCAAGCGCCTGTTCGGTCAGTTCGGCGATCGCGGTCGGCTGGTCGCCCGCCGGTTCGTAATCG
>JASBTC010000023.1 GCA_030148625.1 Sphingobium sp.
GGCCGCCGCCGCCGACCTGGCGCCGGACGGCTTCCTCGACGCCGCCGTGGGCCGCAATCTCTTCGAGCGTTTCGGCTCGGCGATCCTGCAGACCGCGCTGGATATCGGCGTCAACTTGGCGCGCGACAACAGTAGCGGACGCGATGTCATCGTGGCCCTGCCCGGCACGATGCTGTTCGGTCAGCAGAATAATGCGCCGATCCAGCCGACGCTGAAGATCCGGCAAGGGGCGGCGATTACCGTATTCGTCGCGCGCGATCTCGATTTCACGGGCGTCGAAGCGCGGCGATGAGCGAGGTCGCGGCCAACGGCGCGAGATAGCTGCGCAGATAGATCGCGCCGACGTCACCGATATCTATATCAACCGGCCAGGCGAGGTCTGGGTCGAGAGCCTGGCGGGCGCGATCGAGCGGCATGAGGCGCCGTTACTGGACGAAGCGACGCTGGCGCGACTCGCCCGCCAGATCGCGGCCTTGTCCAACCAGGGGATCAGCCGTGCGCATCCCTTGCTGTCGGCCGCCTTGCCCGATGGTGCGCGCGTGCAGATCGTCGCTCCGCCGGCCACGCGCGGGCCGATCGCGCTCGCCATCCGCAAACATGTTTCCGCCGATCTGACGCTGGCCGACTATGTCGCGAGCGGCGCCTTTGCGGCGACACGGCGGGATGGGCAGGGCGCGGCCTCGGACATCGATGCCCGGCTGGCGGCCTTGCTCGACGTCGGCGACATTGCCGGCTTGCTTGGCGAAGCGGTACGCGCGCGCCGGAATATCCTGGTTTCGGGCGGAACCTCGACGGGCAAGACGACTTTCCTCAACGCGCTGATCCGCGAGATCCCGGCCGGGGAGCGACTGATCCTGATCGAGGACACGCCCGAACTGCATTTGCGCCATGCCAATGCGGTCGGGCTGCTTGCGGCGCGCAGCGAACTGGGCGAAGCGCGGGTGACGGCGGAGGACCTGCTTGCCGCATCGCTGCGCATGCGGCCCGACCGGATCGTCGTCGGTGAGTTGCGCGGGCCCGAGGCGTTCACGTTCCTGCGCGCGGTCAACACCGGCCATCCCGGATCGATGACCACCGTCCATGCAGACAGTGCGGCGCGCGCGATCGAGCAGATCACCTTGCTCGTGCTCCAGGCCGGTGCCGGGTTGAATCGCGAGGACATCCATCATTATGTCCGCAGCACCGTCGATGTGTATGTGCATCTGGAACGCACCGGCGGGCGCCGCCATGTTGCGGAGATTGTGCTGGGGCATCAACTGGTGCGCTGAACCGAAACGCTCGCTTGTGTGGCGTGGCACGGCGCGGTAGGCTGCGATATGCGCCGCAGGGGACGGCGCGGGGAGGCCCGACTCATGACCGATCAAGACGAAACGTTCGAAACGCCGTTTGCGGCCGCCGTGACGCGTCGTGGCGCGATCGGCGGCGCGGTTGGCGGCGCCGCGGCGCTGTCGATCGCCGGAACCGCACTGCCCGCGATTGCCGCTGTTTCGGATACGGGCGAGGGCGGCGTGCGGGTGTTCACCGGCCGCTATCCGATCGATGCCACCAGAGAGGTCGAGGGCTATTTCGCGGCGCCTGCCGGCGGGCGTCAGCTCGAAGTGGTCGTGCTGGTGCCGAATGCCGGAACGACGACGGCAGCGGCGCAGGATGCCGCGCGCACCTTCGCTGCCAGGGGCGTGATGGCCGTTGTGCCGAGCCTGCCTGCCGAGCGCGAGGCGATGATCGCCGAGCTGCGCGATGTGGCGCCCGGGATGACCGGCATGGCGCATGGCAACGGAATTGTGCGGATCGTCGGGGTCTGACGACAAGACGAGCGCCCAATCGATTTTGCCGTACAAAATGGGCGGGCGCGTAAAGCGTGTCCGCCTTTGCCTGCTCGCAATTGGCGAAAGCGAACTAAAAGATTCAGGAGTGAGACAAAATCCGTTGGGACTGAGCCTGTCGAAGTCCTGTTCTTCTTCAGTTCTGGGCCCAGAAAAGGGCAGGGCTTCGACAAGCTCAGCCCGAACGGTATGTCGGGCATATCTGAGTTGATGGCGTGTGCTTCAAGTCAGATGGATCTGATTGGATCTCGTCACAACCCGTTCTGAGTCATGGCCCGTCGCGCTTCAATTGCGCGACGGAAAAACCCCGACCAATGCGACGATCCAGTTCAGGACAAGGAAGGGCTGGCGGTTTTCGTGCGGCTGGCTACCGCCGACACTGCTGACGATACCGGGCGCCATCGACCCGGCCGGCACCGCCGTATCATAGACGCTTACCGCAAAATTGGCACCCTGGCTCGGAACCCCGATCGACTGCCCGAGCGACCGGCCGGCGGCCGGCGTATTGACATTGCTGAGCGCGGCCGTGGCGGCGTCCGCGGTCAGGAAATGGGTATGCTGGGGCATTTCGTTCAGGGTGAGGGTGTGAAACTCCTGACCACCCGCCTGGCCTTCAGTAAAGCCGCTGCCCATATGGATCGGCACCCTGCCGCGCAGATCGGGCAGTGCAAAGGTGGTCTGGCCGTTCCCGCCATACATGGTGCCGAACAGCGAAAATAATGCCTGGTTCTGGTTGATCGGCAGAAATTGGCCATTGCAAAAGGCCCAGCCTTTCGGCGCGAAATTCCAGCTGATCATTTTCAGCTCACCCAGAAATGGCGTGCCCATATTCGAACTCCTAAAATATCGGGCCGGCATGCACCGGCAGCAATGACGACGATTTTAGTTCCGCGCCGGGAAAATCCCCTGCAAGGCGATGCAGAAATTGAGCGTCAGATACGGCATCATATTATTGTGTGGCAGGCCGCCTCCCGCCAGCGCGAGGCCAAAGGGGCTCATCGGCGTGGCTGGGGTGGCGATATTGCTGTACATCCTACCGGTATTCGATACCTGGATATTGCCCTTGATCGCCTTCGCGAGCTGGCCGTTGGCGGCGGTGGGGCTGTTGGCGTTCACCGTTGTTGCGCTCAGGACATGCTGGTGCGCCGGCATCTCGCTCTGAAGCAAGGTGACGAACTCCGACCCCTGGATCTGGCCCTGGTCCCAGAGCTGCAATCCGTTGCCCTGGCCCCAAAAGGTGGCGCAGGAGCCCTGGAGATCGGGGAGGGCGAAGGTTGATTTGCCGTCGCCGCCATACATGGTGCCGAGCAGCGAGAAAAGCGCGGTGTTCTGCGAGATCGGCAGCAACTGGCCGTTGCAAAAGGCCCAGCCGCGGGGGGGGAAGTTGAACCCGAACACGCGGATCTCGGCGACGAATGGACTGCTCATAAGCGGCTCCAAAAAAAGTGCGGCGCACGCGCCGGATGGATTGCTTAGTTCTGGCTCGGGAAAATGCCGAACAGCGAAATGATGTAGCTGATCGCCAATGTCGGCTGGAAATTGTCGTGCGGCTGGCTGCCGCCTGCCGGGCCGATGCTGGCACTGTTCAGCACCACTTGGCCGTTCGCGATGTCCGCCGGGGTCTTGTAGGTGTTGACGCTGCCCGAACTGCAATTGGCGAGCACGGTGTTGTTCGCCGGCGTGCTGGTGGATCCCGGGGCGTTGGACACTTGCGGGGTGTGCGTGTGGTTCGGAATCTGCTGCGTGGTCAGCGTCACGCTTTCGACGCCGGCCGCCTCGCCCAACTGATAGTTCTGCGAGAGGCCAGGCCCCTGGCCGGCATGGAGCGGTATGCGCCCCTGCAGATTGGGAAGCGCGAAGGTTTCCTGGCCGTCGCCGCCATAGGTGGTGCCGATCAGGTTGAAGAGCGCATCATTTTCCGAGATGGGCATAAGCTGACCCCGGCAGAACGCCCATCCGGCAGGTGCGAAATTGCCCCCGAACATGCGAATCTCGCCGATATAAGGCTGCGACATCGGCCCTGACTCCCCGTTGATGGGGCAGCCGCAAGCTGCCCGTTCAGAAACCGGTCGGGTAATGCGGCCCCGCGCTCGATATCATCGGCGCTTTTCGTTCCCCCACCGAATAGCGCTATTTTGTTCCCGCGGGCGGGCGCTGTCAAACAATCACTTCAGTGTGGCGACAGTTTTCTGTGCCGGAGGTCGATATGCAGGCTCCCCTCCGTTTCGGTGGGACGGGGTGTTCCGCCCTCAGCCTTTGTGCTGGTGAGATTCACAATCCTGTGTCATTAAGTACCGTTATTAAGGATGCAAAGCCAATGGGGTGGCTTGTCCGCGTCTGTTCAAGGGGTTGAGCGGGTGGGGCTGTCCGGGCGGTGCTCCGTCGACGTGACGAAACATAAGATCGATTTAGTCGTTGGGCGGTCACAAGGGGCGACTAGTGCGTCTTGCGGCTCGACATTTGGGGGTGGATGCCATGGCGTTTCTCGTAACGAATCCGGACAATGAAACCGACGGCGGGTCGCTGGAACTCGACGGGCTTTCGTCGATCGTCTCGGCCGATGTCGGCGGTACCACCTATGTCTTCGCCGCGGGCGGCGTCGACAACGGCATCAGCGTCTTCAGCCTGGGGCTGAATGGTGCGCTGACCAATGTCTCGAACGTCACCGATTCTGGTGCTCTCAACCTCGTAGGCGCTCGGGGGCTATCCATCGGGGTGACCGACGGCAACACCTATCTGTTCGCGGCGGGCGCCGGCGACAATGGCGTCAGCGTCTTTCGCGTCAGCGCGGCTGGAGCGCTGACTCCCGTTGCTGACATCAACGATGCCGGCGCGCTTAATCTGGGCGGAGTCGCGGATACGGCCACCGTGCGCGTGAGCGGCAATACCTATATGGTGGCGGCCGGCGCGAATGACGATGGTCTCAGCGTTTTCCGGGTGGCGGGCGACGGCGCGCTGACCAGCGTCTACAATCTCGGCGACAACGGCACGCTCGAACTCGACGGCGCGAACTCGCTTGCGACCGCGATGATCGGCGGCACCGCTTATCTGTTCGCGGCCGGTGGCGTCGATGACGGCGTCAGCGTCTTCAGCGTGGCCGCGAATGGCACTTTGGCCAGCACCAGCAACGTCACCGACGATGCCACGCTGAAGCTGGACGGTGTCAGCGACCTAGCGACCGCCGTGGTTGGCGGCGTGACCTATCTGTTCGTCACCGGCGCCGCGGACAATGGCGTCAGCGTCTTCTCCGTCAACGCGTCGGGCATTCTCACCAATGTCGCCAATGTCACCGACAGCGCTTCGCTCCGGCTGGCTGGAGCGAACAGCGTCAGCGTCACGACGATCGGCCAGACCAGCTATCTCACCGTCGGCGGCACGGAGAATGGCATCAGCCTGTTCCGCGTTAACGCCGGCGGCTCATTGACGCATGTCGAGAATATCGATGACGCTGGTTCGCGCGAGCTTGCCGGCACGAGCACCACTGCTGTCGCCAGCGTCGGCGGCGCCAATTATCTGCTAGCCGGCGCCACGATCGACGATGGCGTCAGCGTGTTCGGCAGCAAGCCCAGCGGGCAGCTTTTCTTCTTCGGCCAGGGCAATCCTACCGACGCGCGGCTGAGCTATGTCAACAATGATGGCGGCAACCAGACCATCATCGTCGACAATAATCCAACCCTCGATCTCATCACCAGCACACCGCAGGAAATGGGCGTCGATACCGCGGCGGGCTTCTATTTCGCGATCGTCAATGGCGGTAATCTGGGCACCGACGCGAGGCTGGTGCGCGGTTCGCTGACCGGTGGCGCCGTTACCACAGTTGTGACCTATGACAGTGTCGGCGACATCGTCAACGCACTCTATGTCGATGTCATCGGCCACAAAATCTATGTCGGCATACAGGATGCTTTCGGGGGTGCTCCCACGCTTACCGGCATTCGGGAATATTCATATGACCCGCTTACCGGCGCCACAACCGATCTGGGTTTCCTGGTGACGAGCGCTACGGACTCGCGCGGGCAGGAAAGCGGCTTTGATATACTCGATCCGCGCGATTTCGCGTTCGACGCCTCGATCGGGCGGCTTTTCTATACGGAGTTTCTGACCGGTGGTGTAAATGTCGTCGGTATCTTCAGGCTCGATATTGCCAATCCTGCCGCAACGACACAGCTGGTCAGTCAGGCGCAGTTCGCCGATGACGGTTCGAACGGATTCATCATCGATGTCGAAGTCGATATCACGACCGACCTCGTCTATTTCACCACGGAATCCCGTCGACCGTTCGATCCGGGCGATCCGGCCAATCCGGACTATGTCGCTTCGCAAAACGCGATCTGGTACATTTCCGAGAATGCCAGCAACGGCACCGCGACCAAGGTCACGCTGGTCGGCTTGCCAGGCGGGCATCCTTTCTACCCGGGCAATATGGTCTTCGATCAGGGGACCCGCCAGATCTATGTGACCTCGGAGGGTAACGGGATCAGCGGCACGCCGGTCGACGATGTCATCTTCGTCTTCCAGCTCGACGGCGCTGGCACCACCGCGACGCTGATCAACACGATCTCCGCCCTGCCGCAATTCACGGAGGATCAGGCCAATCTGGGTGGCCTGACCTTTAACAATCTTCCGGTGCTCTCCGGCGTCAACGGCACAGCCAGCGTGATAAACGAGCAGCAGGTGGCCGCGACGACTTTGTTGACCGGCGCGCCGAGCATCACCGATGTCGATGGCGATCATCTGTCTTCCGCGACGGTGCAGGTCACCGGTGGCACGTTCAGCTCGAACGAGAGCAGTACCAGCGACGATCATCTCGGTTATGGCGCGGGCAAGGTGATTTCCGGCCCGATCGCGGGCACCAACATCACCGTGTCGTGGAATGCGGCCACTGAGACGCTGACGCTGACGGGTTATGATACGATCGCCAATTACCAGGCGGTGCTCAGCGGGATCACGTTCTGGTCGACGGGCGACAACCCGACCAATTACGGGCTCAACACCAATCGCACCATCACCTGGACGGTCAGCGACGGCGCGCTTAACGTGCCTGGCGGTTCACAGAACAGCGCGACCACCACGATCAATATCGCCGCGGTCAACGACGCGCCGGTGAACAGCGTCGGCGGCACGCTGACGCTTGCCGAGGATGCGACCGGCGTCGTCGTCACCGGCGTCTCCATTTCCGATCCTGACGCCAATCCCGCGCTCGACAATGTCTCGGTCACGCTGAGCGTCCAGCGTGGCACGATTTCGCTGCTCACCAATGTGGCAGGCGGCCTCTCCGCCGGTGATATCGTCAGCGGCAACGGGACCGGCACGATCGTCATCAGCGCGCCGCTGAACGAGATCAACGCGACGCTCGCCGCGAGCGGCCTCACCTACACGCCCAATGCCAATTTCCACGGCTCGGACCTGCTCCATGTCGTTACCAATGACGGTGGCGCCACCGGAAGCGGCGGGGCGCTGTCCGATACCGATGACAAGGCGATCACGATCAACCCGGTGAACGACGCGCCGGTGGTATCCGGCGACGGTACCGAGAGCAGCGTGACGATCCTCGAGGATACGCCTTCGGCAGTGGGCCAGACCGTCAGCAGCCTGTTCGCGGCGAGCCAATATTCCGACCTGACCGACGATCAGCGGCCCAATGGCGGCAACAGCTCGACGGCGATGGCGGGTGTCGCGGTGGTCGCCAACGCGGCCACCGGGGCCACCGGCAATTGGGAATATTTTAGCGGTGGAGTCTGGAATGTCATTCCGACCTCCGCATCGTCATCATCGGCGTTCGTGCTCAGCGGCAGTACCGCCATCCGCTTCAATCCAGCGCTCAATTATAATGGCGCGGAACCGACGCTGACCGTTCATCTGATCGATGGTTCGATCGGCGCTCTTGGCAGCGGCGGCACGGTCAATCTTTCCGGCGTCGGCGCAACCGGCGGAACCACCGCCTATTCGACGGGAACGGTCGCGCTGAGCGGCACGATCACGCCGGTGAACGACGCGCCGACCTCGACGAACCTGTCGGGGAACAGCGTGACCTTCACCGAAGGCAATTCGCCGGTTCTGCTCGATCTCGGCAGCAATGCGACGATCGCAGACATCGACAGTGCCGATTTTGACGGCGGCACGCTGACCGTCGCGATCTCCGCCGGACTGGTTTCGGGACAGGATCAGCTCGGAATCGACACGTCGGGTACCGTCTCGGTCGTCGGCAATGCGGTGTCGGTCGGCGGCATTCAGATTGCCACCTTCACTGGTGGCGGCGCGGGCGGTGCGGCGTTGGTCTTCACCTTCGATCCGGATGCGACCCCGGCAGCGGTGCAGACACTGGTTCGCGCGATCAGTTACAATAACAGCGATAATCAGGATCCGACGACGGCGACGCGTACGATCACCTGGACCTTGGTGGACGGTGACGGCACCGCGAACGGCGGTGTGGATACGCTGACGTTCACGAGCAGCGTCAATGTGATCGGTGTGAACGACGCGCCGTCGGGCACGGACAAGACGGCGACCCTGGTGGAGGATGGCAGCTACACCTTTGCGGGCACGGATTTCGGGTACAGCGATGTCGATGGCGACAGCTATATCGGGGTGCGTTTCACGACCTTGCCGGGTGTGGGCACGATCTTCATCGACACCAATGGCGGCGACAAGAGTGATGCGACCGCGGTCAGCCTGGGCGATATCGTCGCATTGTCGGAGATCAATGCGGGGCATGTCTATTATGTGCCGGCGGCGAACGGCAACGGCACGGGTTATTCGAGCTTCACCTTCCAGGTGCGCGACGATGGCGGCACCGCCAATGGCGGGCTCGACCTCGACCAGACGCCCAACACTTTCACCTTCGATGTGACCGCGGTGAACGATGCGCCGACGGGGACGAACCTGTCGGGTGATGCGGCGACCTGGATCGAGGGTCAGGCGCCGGCGAAGCTGGACGTGGGCACGAACGGCACGATCGCGGATGTGGACAGCCCGAACTTCGACGGCGGCACGCTGACGGTTGCGATCACGGGCGGTGCGGTTGCGGCGCAGGACGAACTGGTGATCGACACGACGGGCAGCGTTATGGTCGTCGGCAATGCGGTGTCGGTGGGCGGCACGCAGATCGCGACCTTCACCGGCGGCACGGGCGGTGCGGCTCTGGTCTTCACCTTCGATCCCGATGCGACCCCGGCCGCGGTGCAGACGCTGGTGCGGGCACTGGGCTATAGCAACTCGGGCGGGATCAGCCCGACCGAGGGCCTGCGCACGCTGACCTGGACTTTGGTCGATGGCGACGGCACGGCGAACAGCGGCGCGGACACGCTGAGCTTCACGACGACGGTCGATGTGCAGGCGATCAACGATGCGCCGGCGGGAACCGACGCGACCTATACGATCAACGAGGACGCGACCTACACGTTCAACACGGCGAGCTTCGGCTATAGCGACGTCAACGGCGATGCTTTCACGGGGGTGAAGATCACCACCGCGCCGGTGCCGGGGACCTTGTGGTTCGACAAGGATGGCGCGGGCGGCGATCCGGCGGCGGTGGTGACCGACGGCCAGATCGTCAGCGCGGCGGATATCGCCTTGGGCCGGCTCTATTACACGCCGCTCCAGGACGGCAACGGCGTGCCCTTCTCGAGCCTCACTTTCCAGGTGCAGGATGATGGCGGCACCAAGAATGGCGGCCAGGACACCGACCAGAGCGCGAACACGATCACCTTCAACGTCAGCGCGGTCAACGACGCGCCGGTGAACACGGTGGCGGTGGCGCAGAACATCAACGAAGATGGCAGCTTCACGCTGACGAACCTGAAGGTGTCGGACGTCGATGCGACGACGCTGAAGGTGACCTTGTCGGTGGCGCACGGCACGCTGGCGCTCAACAATATCGCGGGCCTCGCCTTCAGCGACGCGCAGGGCGACGGCAGCATGTCGTTCACCGGCACGATCGCGGACATCAACACCGCTTTGGGCCTGGGGCTGGTCTATACCCCCAATACCAATTTCAACGGCAGCGACGCGATCTCGTTCGTGACCAGCGATCTTGGCGCGACGGGATCGGGCGGCACGCAGGTCGACAGCGATTCGATCGCGATCGCGATCGC
>JASBTC010000025.1 GCA_030148625.1 Sphingobium sp.
GGCGGCGCAGAGCGGCGCGAGGGCGTCACGGCCGCTGCTGCGGTTGAAGAGGCGAGTGAGAAACGACACGCAGTGGAAACTCCTGTTTGAGGTCCGGCGCCCCGTCACCCTTGCCGGGCGTGATCCGAGCGCATATTGAGGCAGCGGACGCGGCTTTTAATGGCGTGCGTCCGCGTGGTGCGCAAGGAGAAGGCTTGATGGCGGTGTTGACGAAGCAGGGGCTGATGGCGGCGGCAGCCGTTACGGCGCTGCTCATGACGGGCGGTTGCACCCGCGTCCGCGGCCATCAGGGCTATATCGTCGATCAGGTGCTGGTCGACGGCATCCAGCCCGGCGTCGACAATCGCGATTCGGTGCAGGCCACGCTGGGCGGGCCGACCTTTGTCGGCCAGTTCGATCCCAATGACTGGTATTATGTCTCGCGCCAGACGCGCCAGCTCGCCTTCGCCCAGCCGAAGCCCACCGAACAGACGATCCTCCATGTCCGCTTCAACCAGGCGGGCACCGTGGCGTCGGTCGACAAGGCGGGCCTCGAAAAGATCGTCTCGATCTCGCCGATGGGCGACAAGACGCCGACGCTTGGCCGTCATCGCGGCTTCTTCCAGGAGCTGTTCGGCAATATCGGCGCCGTCGGCGTCCCCGGCGCGGGCGGTGCGCCGCAATAATCCGCTTTCAAGCGCGCTAGAGTGATTTCGAGGCAGGTGGAATTACCTGCCGGCTCGGAAATCACGGCAAACACACGAATATCCAGAGTCATTCACCGCCCCGGCCGATGCCGAGGCGGTGATGATGATCGTCAGCTCGCGATATCGCTGGCCGCGAGCACGGCCAGCGTGACCAGTTCCGACGCGGTCGACGCCATGGTCGCGACCTGGACCGGCTTCTCCATGCCCACCAGCATCGGGCCGATGACATGGTCGCCGCCCAGCTCGCGCAGCAGCTTGGCCGAGAGATTGGCCGATTGGAGGCCAGGCATGATCAGCACGTTCGCGGGCGCCGAGAGGCGGCAGAACGGATAGTTGCTCATCACCTTGGCATTGAGCGCGACGTCGGGCGCCATCTCGCCTTCATATTCGAAGCTGACGCCACGCGCGTCGAGGATCGCCACGGCTTCGCGCAGATTCTCCAGCCAATTGCCCGGCGGATTGCCGAAGGTGGAATAGGAGAGGAAAGCGACGCGCGGTTCATGGCCCATCTTGCGCGCGACCGCCGCCGTGCCCTCGGCGATGTCGGCCAGTTCCTCGGCGGTCGGTCGTTCGTTGACCGTGGTGTCGGCCATGAACACCGTATGGGTCTGCCCCACCAGCACATGGATACCGAACGGCGTCGCGCCCGGGCGTGGATCGATCACCTTGCGCAGCTCGCGCATGGTCTGCGCATAGGTGCGCGTCGTGCCGGTAATCATCGCATCGGCTTCGCCCAATGTCAGTAGCATCGCGCCGAAGATGTTGCGATCGCGGTTCACCATCCGCTCGATTTCGCGCTTGAGGAAACCGCGCCGCTGCAGCCGTTCGTAGAGATATTCGACCATCTTGGGCACCAGCGGCGAATTGACGCTGTTGTGCACCTCGAAGCTGTCGGGATCGTCGACGCCCATCGCGCGCAACCGGTCGCGGACATGCTCGCGGCCGACCAACACGGGAATGCCGTAGCCGCCATCGCGGAACTGAATCGCCGCGCGCAACACCGTTTCCTCTTCGCCCTCGGCGAACAGCACGCGCTTCGGCCGCGCACGCGCCGCTTCATAAGCGAGCGTCAGCACCGACGTGGTCGGGTTGAGCCGTGCGCGCAGCGACTGGCGATAGGCCGCCATGTCGAGAATGGGCTTCCGCGCCACGCCCGAATCCATCGCCGCCTGCGCCACTGCGGCGGGCACGATCTCCATCAACCGCGGATCGAAAGGCGCGGGAATGATATAGTCGGGGCCGAAGCTGTGGGCGAGGCCGCCATAGGCCAGCGCGACTTCCTCGGGCACCTGCTGGCGCGCCAGCGCGGCCAGCGCCTCGGCGGCGGCGATCTTCATTTCCTCGTTGATCGCGGTGGCGCGGACATCGAGCGCGCCGCGGAAGATGAAGGGAAAGCCGAGCACGTTGTTGACCTGGTTCGGATAGTCCGAACGGCCGGTCGCGATGATCGCGTCGGGGCGCGCAGCCTTGGCCGCGGGCGGGGTGATCTCCGGATCGGGATTGGCCATGGCGAAGATGATCGGCTGCGGCGCCATCTTCATCACCATTTCGGGCTTGAGCGCGTCGGCGGCGGACAGGCCCAGGAAGATGTCGGCGCCGTCCAGCGCCTCGGTCAGCGTGCGGCGATCGGTCTTGGCGGCATGCGCGGACTTCCACTGGTCCATGCCGGTCTCGCGGCCCTGATAGATCACGCCCTGGCGGTCGCACATCAGCACATTGTCGTGCGGCACGCCCATCGCCTTGACCAGTTCGGTGCACGCGATCGCCGCGGCGCCCGCGCCGTTGACGACGACCTTCACGTCCTTGATCGACCGGTTGGTGAGGTAGCAGGCATTGATCAGGCCGGCCGCGGTGATGATCGCGGTACCATGCTGATCGTCATGCATCACCGGGATGTTCATCCGCTCCTTGAGCGCCTGTTCGATGATGAAGCATTCGGGCGCCTTGATATCTTCCAGATTGATACCGCCGAAGCTGGGTTCGAGCAGCGCCACCGCGTTGATGAAGGCTTCCGGATCCTCGGTGTCCAGTTCGAGGTCGATCGAATCGACATCGGCGAAGCGCTTGAAGAGCACCGCCTTGCCCTCCATCACCGGCTTGGAAGCGAGGGCGCCGAGATTGCCCATGCCCAGGATCGCCGTGCCGTTGGAGATCACGGCAACCAGATTGCCCTTGGCGGTATAGTCATAGGCGGTCGCGGGATCGTCGGCGATCGCGCGTACCGGCACGGCGACGCCGGGCGAATAGGCAAGGCTCAGGTCGCGCTGCGTCGCCATCGGTTTCGACGCGATGATCTCGATCTTCCCCGGTCGGCCGTAGGAGTGGAAGAGCAGAGCCTCCGCTTCCGAGAATTTGACGTTGCTTCCTTCGCTCATGCTCTGCCTTCCGTTCATATCGTTTCAGGGGTGCCATAGAACGTGATCGGCCGACGCGAAAGCGCTTCGGCGCCTGATCCAAAGCATCATTCCGGCTTTCAACGACCTGTCGTTTCACGTCCGGCCGATTTGATCCGGGTCGCGCCAAAAAGCGGCTTTGGCAAAGTCGTGTGAAGCCGGTATCAGCGGCGGTTCGCATGACCAAACATCCCGCCCCCGCCGCCAGCCAGCCGACGCCGATGATGGCGCAATATCTCGCGCTCAAGGCTGACGCTCCCGATTGCCTGCTTTTCTATCGGATGGGCGATTTCTTCGAACTGTTCTTCGACGATGCGAAGATCGCAGCGGCGACGCTCGACATCGCGCTCACCGCGCGCGGTGAACATGACGGGCGGCCGATCCCGATGTGCGGTGTACCCGCCCATTCGGCAGAGGCCTATCTGGCGCGGTTGATCAAGGCGGGGCATCGCGTCGCGCTTGCCGATCAGATCGAGACGCCCGAACAGGCAAAGAAGCGTGCCGGATCCAAGGCATTGGTGGGACGTGCGATCATCCGCGTGGTGACGGCAGGCACGTTGACCGAGGAAACGTTGCTCGATGCGCGTGCGGCCAACTGGCTGGTCGCATTGGGTGAGGCGGGCGGAATGCTCGGGCTCGCCGCCGCCGATATCTCGACGGGGCGGTTCGAGGTCGCGGAGGTCGCGCCCGAAAGCCTGGGTGCGGAGCTGGCACGGCTCGGCGCAGCCGAGATCATCGTCTCGGAAAGTGCCGATCACTGGCCCGATGGTGCCTTCTCCCGCCCACGCGGCGACTTCGACAGCGTGCGTGGCGAGACGCGGCTGAAGTCGCTGTTCGGCGTCGCGACGCTCGACGGCTTCGGCACGTTCGGCCGCGCCGAACTGGCCGCCGCCGGCGGACTCGTCGCCTATCTCGACCATGCCGGCAAGGGCAGTCTGCCTTTCCTCCAGGCGCCGCTGCGCCGCGCCCCAACCGCGCATATGATGATCGACGCGGCGACGCGCGAAAGCCTGGAACTGACCCAGGCCCAGGGCGGCGGCCGTGCCGGCAGCCTGCTAGACACGCTCGACCGCACCGTGACCGGCGCGGGCGCGCGCCTGCTCGCCGCCGATCTCGGCGCGCCCCTTGCCGAGCGGGGGCTGATCGAGGCGCGGCACGATCTGGTCGCCTTCTGGTTCGACGATTCCCATGAGCGCGAGGGGTTGCGCGCCGCCCTGAAAGCCTTGCCCGATATCGGGCGGGCGCTCGGACGGCTGGTCGCCGGACGCGGCGGGCCGCGCGACCTGGGCCAGCTTCGAGACGGTCTCGGCGAGGCGCGGATATTGCGCGAGCGGCTCGGGCGGCTCCCCGATCCGCCGGTCCTGCTGGCCGACCTGCTGCCGCGGCTCGATGGCCATGGCGCGCTGGTCGACCATCTGTCGCGCGCACTGGTGCCCGCACCGCCGATCGACGCGGCGCAGGGCGGCTATATCGCCGAAGGCTATGATGCCGCGCTCGATGAACTGCGCGGGATCGGCGGCGACGGACGTCGCGCCATTGCCGCGCTCGAGGCGCGCTTCCGTACCCAGACCGGCATCACCACGCTCAAGATCCGCCATAATGGCGTGCTCGGCTATCATGTCGAGGTCCCCGCCCGATCGGCCGATACGCTGATGGCGCAGGATTCGGGCTTCACCCATCGTCAGAGCCTGGCGGGTGTCGTCCGCTTCAACGCGCCCGAACTGCACGAACTGGCGCTGCGCGTCACTCAGTCCGGCGCGCATGCGCTTGCCGCGGAGGCCGCGCATCTCGAGGCGTTGACCGCCGAGGCGCTGGACAGTCGCGACGCGATCGCCGCCACCGCCGACGCGCTCGCCCGGCTCGATGTCGGCGCCGCACTGGCCGAACGCGCGGCAGAAGGCGGCTGGTCGCGTCCGTCGCTGGTCGATCATCCCTGCCTCGAGATCGAGGGCGGTCGCCACCCGGTGGTCGAGGCCGCCGTCGGCCGCACCGGCGAACGCTTCGTCGCCAATGATTGCCGGCTGTCCGAAAGCGAGCGCGTCTGGCTCGTCACCGGCCCCAATATGGGTGGTAAATCCACATTCCTGCGGCAGAACGCGCTGATCGCGGTGCTGGCCCAGGCGGGAAGCTTCGTGCCCGCGGCAAGCGCCAGGCTGGGGCTGGTCGATCGCCTGTTCAGCCGCGTCGGCGCGTCGGACAATCTCGCGCGCGGCCGGTCGACCTTCATGGTCGAGATGGTCGAGACCGCGGCGATCCTGGCGCAGGCGACACCGCGCAGCTTCGTCATCCTCGATGAAGTCGGGCGCGGCACCTCGACCTATGACGGTCTCGCCATCGCCTGGGCGGTGGTCGAGGCGGTGCACGAGGTCAATCGCTGCCGCTGCCTCTTCGCCACCCATTATCACGAACTGACCCGGCTCGCCGAGCGGCTCGACGCACTGTCCCTCCATCATGTCCGTGCGCGCGAGTGGAAGGGCGATCTGGTGCTGCTGCACGAAGTCGGCGCCGGCCCCGCCGATCGCAGCTATGGCCTCGCCGTCGCCAAGCTCGCCGGACTGCCGCCATCGGTGCTCGCGCGCGCCGGCACGGTTCTCAAGAAGCTGGAGGCCGGCCGCGCCCAGACCGGCGGGCTTGCCGCAGGTCTCGACGATCTGCCGCTGTTCGCCGCGATGGCCGCGGCACCCGAGGAAGCGCGCGACGCCCTGCGCGACGCACTTGCCGCCATCGACGCCGATGCGCTCAGTCCACGCGATGCGCTGGAAGCGCTCTACCAGCTCAAGCGTCTGGCGGAGGAGCAATAATCCATGGTATGACTAAGTCATACCATGGAGGCTTTATGGGTGCGGTACGCAAGATCAGCATCGCTTTGACGGAAGAGCTCGCGGCGGATGTCGAGCGTGCGGTCGAGAGCGGCGATTATGCCAGCAGCAGTGAGGTGATCCGTGAGGCCCTGCGTGCCTGGCGTGACGATCGCGCGTTGAAGATCGCCGAATTACGCCGGCTGGTCGAGGAGGGACTGGCGAGTGGCCCCGCGATCGAGGGGAATTTCGATCCCGATGACATAGCACGCCGCGGAAGGGCCCGGCTTGCGGCAATGCGATCCGCAGAATGATCGCCATCCGGCGCAGCCCTGCGGCGATCACGGATATCGATGAAATCTGGCTTCACATCGCGCTGGATAGTCCGGAGGCGGCGGACCGCGCAGTGACCCGTATTGCCGAGGCGGTGAGCAGGCTTGCTGAATTCCCGTTGAGCGCGCCTGCGCGGCCTGAATTGAGCAAAGACCTACGATGCCTGTCGGTCGGCGCATATCGCGTGTTCCATAGGGTCGATCCCGATCGGGTGACGATCGTCCGCGTCATCCATGCTGCACGCGATATCGGTGCCGCATTCGACGCGGACGCGTGACGAACCGTCTCGAAGCCCCTATCTGAAATCCATGCCCGCGCGCTTCGACAGCCTTTCCAACCGCCGCCGCATCGTCGATCGACGCGCGCTTGCCGATGCCTTGACCGCCTTGCCCGATGAAGGCGGCGCGGCGAAGCAGCGGCCGGCGATGGTGGCGCTGCTGCGCGAAGCGCTCGATGCGGGGCGTGCCGAGATTGCGCGGCGGCTGGAGGAGAACCCGTCGCGCGGCAGCGATACGGCCTCCGCCCAGGCATTCCTGACCGATCAGATCCTTCGGCTGATCTTCGATTTCACGACGCAGCGCCTCTATGCGATCAACAATCCGACCGCGTCGGAGCGTTTGGCGCTGCTGGCGGTCGGCGGCTATGGCCGGGGCGAGATGGCGCCCTTCTCCGACGTCGATATCGCCTTCCTCACGCCGTGGAAGCAGACCGGCTGGACCGAGCAGGTCATCGAATCGATGCTCTATTCGCTCTGGGATCTGGGCATGAAGGTCGGCCATTCCAGCCGCTCGCTCGACGAGATGGTGCGCATGGCGAAGAGCGACCTCACCATCCGCACCGGCCTGCTCGAAGCACGCTATGTCTGGGGCGACCAGGCCCTTAACGACGAGGCCTGGGCCCGTTTCGACCGTGAGGTGATGGCCGGAACCGGACGCGCCTTCATCGCCGACAAGCTGGCCGAGCGCGATGCCCGTCACAAGCGCATGGGCGACAGCCGTTATGTCGTCGAGCCCAATATCAAGGAAGGCAAGGGCGGCCTGCGCGATCTCCATACGCTGTTCTGGATCGGCAAATATATCCATCGCGTGCCCACCGTCGCCGAACTGGTCGACAAGGGCCTGCTGACCCGCGACGAACTGCGCCGTTTCCAGAAGGCCGAGAATTTCCTCTGGGCGGTGCGCTGCCATCTGCACATGATCGCCGGGCGCGCCGAAGAACGGCTGACCTTCGACTTCCAGCGTGAGATCGCGATGCGCATGCGCTATGCGGACCGCCCCGGGCGATCGGCGGTCGAGCGCTTCATGCAGCATTATTTCCTGACCGCGAAGCAGGTGGGCGACC
>JASBTC010000027.1 GCA_030148625.1 Sphingobium sp.
GCCTTGAGCAGCGGCTGGACCAGAAAGGCGAAGATCGGCTCGGCCAGATACAGGCAGACCGCAAAAGCGACACCCAGCGCCGCAACGCTCCACAGCAGACGGCGGCGCAGTTCGATCAGGTGATCGAGCAGCGGCATGCGGCTCTCGTCGATCTCCTTCATGGCTTGGAATCCGCAGGCGTGCCGCCCAGGCCGAGATCGAGCTGTCCGTTGGATTTCGGCGCTTCTGTCTGCTGGGGGGGCGTAGCCGATTCCACCGGCGGCGGCGCAGGCTCGTTTGGCGGCCCGATGGATGTTGTCGGCGGGATCGGTGCAGGCATGTCTGTCGCTGGTGTGTCGGAATCGGGCACTGCTTCGGCCTCTGCCGGCGCGGCAACGGGGGATTCAGGCTGGGTTTCGGGTGAAGGCTCGGGCGGATGCTCGCGCATGATGCGCTCATTCTCCGCCGCCCATTTCTTTTCCATCTCGTCCAGCTCGGCCTCGCGGACCATCGCGTCGAAGCCGGAGCGGAACTGGCGCGCCATCCCCCGCGCCCGGCCGACCCAATGGCCGACCACGCGCATCGCCTTGGGCAGGTCCTTGGGTCCGATCACCACCAGCGCGACGAGCGCGCAGAGCAGCAATTCGGTTGGGGCGATATCGAACATGGCGACTTTCTAAAGCATCGCGCGGAAAAGTGGGAACCGGTTTTCCGCGCCAAGCGATGCGATCACAAAAACCTGCAGCTAGGCGTGCGATTCACATCTCGCGCGGCTTGCTGCAGAGCCGGATCGGTTGAGGTGGAAGCGCGACCGCACCCCACCTCACAGCGCGGTCAGGCTCTTAAGTGATCTTCAGCATCAACGGCCCGGCTCAGGGCCGATCCTCGCTCACCGGGCGCGCATCACGCTCAGGCGCGGCATCAACGACGCGCGGCGTATCGATCCGCGACTGCGGCTTGGCTTCATCATCCTCCGCCATGCCCTTGCGGAAACTCTTGATGCCCTTGGCGACGTCGCCCATCAGGCTGGAAACGCGGCCGCTGCCGAACAGCAGGACGACCACAAGAAGCAACACGATCCAATGGATCGGGGACCCGAAACCCATGACAAATCTCCTCGATTCCGGCCCCCTTTACTCGCTCTCGTCGGTGCTTTCCAGCGCGCCTTGGGAAAGATCGAATTCAGCCATCGCCAGATCGATCGGATCGAGCAGTCCCGCCGCACGCAGATCGTCGATCCCGGGGAGGTCCCGGCGACTTTCGAGCCCGAAATGCGTGAGAAAGTCGGGGGTGGTCGCATAGATTAGCGGCCGCCCCGGCACTTCACGACGGCCGGCGGGGCGCACCCAACCTGCCTCCATCAATACGTCCAGCGTGCCCTTCGAGATCTGCACGCCGCGGATCGCCTCGATCTCCGCCCGGCTGACCGGCTCGTGATAGGCGATGATCGCCAGCGTCTCGATGCCGGCACGACTCAGCTTGCGCGGCTCTTCGCGTTCCCTTCGCAGGATATGGGCAAGATCGGGCGCGGTCTGGAAATGCCAGCGTCCGCCGCGCTCGACCAGTTCGATGCCGCGCCCGGCATAATCCTGGCGCAACGTCTCGAGCACCTGTTTGAGATCGGCGACATCGCCGACATGCGCGCGCAGTTCCGGGATGCCGAGCGGTTGATCCGCGGCGAACAGCGCGGCTTCGACCGCGCGCGCCAGATCGTCTGGCGGATTCATGATGGCGCCCGCAGATAGAGCGGCGCGAACGGTGCGGCCTGCTGCATCTCGACACGCCCCTGCCGCGCCAGTTCGAGTGCCGCGACGAAGCTCGAGGCAAGTGCCGAGCGCTGCATGCCGCCATCGAGTCCGTCGGGCAGGAAGCGGCCGATCTCGGTCCAGTCGATCGTCTCGCCGATCAGCCGTTCGACGCGCTGCAACGCTTCATCGAGCGTCATCACCGCGCGGCGCGCGACATGGTGATAGACGGGCGCCGTGCGCGCCTTCACCGCACCATAGGCGGAAATCAGTTCGTAAAGCTCGGCTTGCCACAGGCTCTTGCGGATCGCGCGCAACCCCTCCGGCGCGCCGCGCGGAAAGACGTCACGGCCCAGCCGGTCGCGGCCCACCAGCCGGGCGCCGGCGTCACGCATCGCGTGGAGCCGCTGGAGACGAAGCTGGAGCCGCAACGCCAGTTCCTCGGGCGACGGATCGGCCTCCACATCGCGCGGCAGCAACAGGCAGGATTTGAGATAGGCGAGCCACGCCGCCATCACGAGATAATCGGCGGCGATCTCCAGCTTGAGCGCCTTCGCCTCGCTCAGGAACGTCAGGTATTGCTCGACGAGCGCAAGGATCGAGATTTCGCGCAGGTCGACCTTCTGGACGCGCGCGAGCGACAGCAGCAGATCGAGCGGCCCCTCCCAGCTGTCCAGCGTCAGGGTGAGCGTGTCGGCGCTCGCATGCGGCGCCTCTTCGAAAAGATCCTCGTACGGATTCATCGCCGGAGAGTAACCGCGAGAGTCCGGCAAAGTCGACTCCCCCGCCCGCCGACGGGCGAGGATTCACGCATAGGCCAGCAATGCGTCCCGTTTCTCGACCAGGGTCGCGAAATCGCCCATGGGCGCGTCGCCCGCGATTGTCGCCATTGCACGTTCGAGCCGCGCAAGCGACGCCGCCGGCATATCGTCGAGCGCCTCGACGATCGCGGCCATCTCGTCGAACCGCCCCCAGCAGTCGAGCGCCGCGTCGCACCCGGCCGCCACCACTGCCGCCGCTTTCTCGGACGCGCTGCCCTTCAGCGCCTTCATGTCGATATCGTCGGACATCAGGAAACCGTCGAAGCCGATCCGCCCGCGGATGATCTCGCTGATGACATGGGGCGACATCGACGCGGGCTGCTCCGCATCCCAGGCGGTATAGACGACATGGGCGGTCATCCCCATCGGCGCCGATTTCAGCGACACGAACGGCGCCAGATCGGTCTCCAACGCTTCCGCCTCGGCATCGACCACGGGCAATTCGAGATGGCTGTCCACCACGGCGCGACCATGGCCCGGCATATGCTTGACCACGCCGACACAACCACCGCGCCGCAATCCATCGAGCACCGCGCGGCCGAGTGCCGCCACCCGCATCGGATCGCTGCCGAACGCCCGGTCGCCGATGATGTCGTGTGCGCCCGGCTGGCGGACATCGAGCAGCGGCAGGCAATCGACGGTGATCCCCGATTCACGCAGCACGATCGCCAGCGCCTCGGCATTGGCGCGCGCCGCCTCGATCGCCGATGCGGGCGCAACATCATAGAGCGCACCGAACGGCGCGCCGGCGGCCGGGAATGCGGGCCAGACCGGCGGCTGCATCCGCGCAACACGCCCACCCTCCTGGTCGATCAGGATCGGCAGCGCCGCGCGTCCGTCGAGCGTGCGCAGATCGTCGGTCAGCCGGCGGAGCTGATCGCGGTCGGCGATATTGCGCTTGAACAGGATATAGCCGGCGGGCCGGGCAGCGGCGAACAGCGCGCGCTCGTCCGCGCTCAGCGTCTCGCCGGCAAGACCGAAGATGACCGGCTTCATCGATTCGCTCAGTTCGTCGCGATGATGCAGTTCTCGCCGGCGACCTTGAGCTTGCCGCACAGCGAAGAAGCCTGGCCGGCAGAGCCGGCATCGACGCGCAGGCGATAGAAAGTGTTGTCCCCCACCTTCACCGGCGTGATCGTCTTCGCGAGCGGCGCCAGAAAGGCGAAACGCTTGCTCATGGCCGTCCAGCTCTGATTGGCGATCGCCTCGCTGCCATATGCGCCGAGCTGGATCGTCGACCCGGCGGGGCCCGCCACGGGCTTCGGCGCAGGCGCGGGCTTTGCCGCGGGCGCCGGCATCTTGCCGCCGTTCGCCACCTTGACGGTCGCTGCGGGACCGCCCGCCACGGGGCGCTCGACCGCAGGCTTGGCGGGCGCACGACCGCCAGCCACCGGTGCCTCGGGGACCGCGCTGGTGTCGATCTTGCCCGTCGCTTCGGCGCCTTCGCTGGTCGCGAAGGACGAATCGCCTTCGCCTTCCACCTTCATTCCGCCCGGCTGGTCCGGCTTCACCTTGTAATCGCCTTCGGCGGCGGCGATCAGCGTGCCGTCGCCATCGGGCTGGGCGTTGCGATCCTTGATCCACCAGACGCCCGCAATGACGACGCCGAGCGCGACGAGCGCACCGATCACACCACCCGCCAGCTTCGCCGGGGAAATGCCTTCATCCTCGTCGGCATCCTCGACGGCTTCGAGCCAGGGCAGGCGATCCTCCTCGGAAAGCTGCAAGCCTTCGCGGTCGGTGTCGGTCATCACTGCATCTCCTCGACGGCCTTAACGCCCATGATGGCGAGACCATTGCGGACAATCTGCCCGATCGCATTGGCTAAGAAAAGCCTCGCAGATGTGGTTTCCGGATCGTCCACCAACAGGAAGCGCCGATCCGGCCGATCATTGCCCATATTCCAGAGCGCATGGAAAGATGCAGCCAGATCAAAGAGATAGAATGCGATCCGATGCGGTTCGCGGGCCAGCGCCGCGGCCTCGACGATGCGCGGGAACTGCGCCGCGAGCTTCATCACAGTCAGCTCGTCCGTATCAAGGCGGGACAGGTCGGCGACGCCGATCGCGATGCCGGCCTCCTCGGCCTTGCGATTCACCGAACGAATCCGGGCATGGGCATATTGGACGTAGAAGACCGGATTGTCCTTCGACGCCTCGACCACCTTGGCGAAATCGAAGTCCATCTGCGCATCGGCCTTGCGGGTGAGCATGGTGAAGCGGACCACATCCTTGCCCACTTCGCCGACCATATCGGCGAGCGTCACGAAATTGCCCGAGCGCTTGGACATCTTCACCGGTTCGCCCGCGCGCAACAGCCGCACCATCTGGACCAGCTTGACGTCGAACCGCGTCTTGCCTTCGGTCAGCGCCGCGACGGCGGCCTGGATGCGCTTCACCGTGCCGGCATGGTCGGCGCCCCAGATGTCGATGAGCTGATCGGCCGTTTGCGCCTTCTGGAAATGATAGGCGAGATCGGCCCCGAAATAGGTCCATTGCCCGTTCGATTTCTTGATCGGCCGATCCTGATCGTCGCCGAAGCGCGTCGAGCGGAACAGCGGCAGTTCGACTGGTTCCCAATCCTCGGGTGTTTCGCCCTTGGGTGCCTCGAGCACGCCGTCATAAACCAGGTCGCGTGCGCGCAACCATGCCTCGGCCGCCTCGGGCTTGCCCGCCGCCTGGAGTGCTGCCTCCGACGAGAACAGGTCGTGGTGAATGCCGAGCAGCGCGAGGTCGGCGCGGATCATCTCCAGCATCGCATCGACGGCGCGCTCGCGGAACAGCGCCAGCCACTCGCTTTCGGGTGCATCTGCATAGGTCGGGCCGAATTCCTGCGCGAGCCGCTCACCGACGGGAATCAGATAGTCGCCCGGATAGAGCCCCTCGGGGATCTCGCCGATCTCGATGCCCAGCACTTCGCAGTAACGCAGATGCGCCGAGCGGGCGAGCACGTCCACCTGCCCGCCGGCATCGTTGACATAATATTCGCGGATCACCTGGTAGCCGGCATATTGCAGCAGCGTCGCCAGCGCATCGCCGACGACGGCGCCGCGGCAATGGCCCATATGCATGGGACCGGTGGGATTGGCCGAGACATATTCGACATTGACGGTGACGCCAGCGCCCATCGTGGAACGACCATAATCGTCGCCGGCCGCCGCGATCGCCTGAAGCTCGTCGCGCCACACGGCATCGTGCAGGCGCAGATTGATGAAACCCGGTCCGGCGATCTCCGCCGATGCCACTTCGTCGATCGCACCCAGCCCCGCCGCGATCTTCTCCGCCAGCGCGCGCGGATTCGTCCCTGCCGGCTTGGCAAGCACCATCGCGGCGTTGGTCGCCAGATCGCCATGGGAGGGATCGCGCGGCGGCTCGACCGTCACGGCGCGTCGCTCCAGCCCCTGCGGAAGATCCCCGGCGGCAGTGAGCGTGTCGAGCACCGCATCGATATGCGCGGCGAAACGGGCGTAAAGTGTCACAGATCAACCTTTGGTTGCGGCAAGCGTGCGCCCATAGCGGAGTTCACCGTCGGGCGTCCATCCTTGCGCCCGATCGACGCGGCGCAGACATGCGTGGAACGCAATCGCCCAGGCGTCATTTGCGATCGGGAATCGCGCCATTGCCCTGCATGATCCGCCACAGAACAGAACGGGGTGCTGATCGGCCTTCAACATGGAGGACGACAAATGACGAAGTTCGTGACCGCTGCCATCGCCGCATTCGCCCTTGCCGTGCCTGCTGTCGCGCTGGCCCAGCCCGAACAGACGCGCTTCGAACATGACGGCTTTACCTATGTGTTCACCGCGCGCGACGCGGGCAAGGCCAAGATCATCGCGGGCAAGCGCTATCCCGGCGCCGACTCGTTCCGCCTCATCGTCAGCAATGGCCGCGTCCGCGGCACCAGCGCAGGCAAGACCGTCGAGTTCCGCCTGAGCGACGTCGAGAGCATCGATCGCGGCGAAGCGCTAGCCTCACGCTGACCCGAAGGCGCAAGGCGGATTGGTTCGGATGGGCGGTGCCGGCTATACCTTCACCAGCCCATCCACCGGTTTCAGGCCGGCCATCGCCGGATAGATGGATCGGGCGACACGCATGGGCTCCAGCCCGAAATGGCTCGCCAAAGCGCCCGCCACGAAACCCTCGATCTGCGCGGTCGGACGAAGATCGCGCCCTTCATAAAGGGAAGCCGGATCGAGCCCCGGCCAGTCGGCGACGACACGGCCACCGCGCACTGCACCACCGATCAGCATCGCCGCACTCCCCGTGCCATGATCGGTGCCGCCCGTGCCGTTCACCGCCACCGTACGGCCGAATTCGGTGGCGACCAGTATCATGGTCTTTGCCCAAGCCGGCCCCAAGCCGGCCTTCAACGCGCCGATCATCGCATCGAGCCCACCCAATTGAAGCGCCAACCGCGACTTCTGGCCGATATGCGTGTCCCATCCGCCGGTTTCGATCATCACCAGCCGCGCGCCGTTGGCGGGTGCCATCAGCCGCGCCGCAAGCGCGCCGGTCGCCCGTCCATTCTTGCTCTTCTCACCGGCAAGATCGCCGGCCAGAATCCGCGTCTCCATCGCGCTCTGCCACAGCGCGTGGAGCCTGGTATCTCCCTCGTACAACCCACCGACACGCATCAGCAGATCTTCGGACGCATCGGGCAGCGCCGCCGGCGCGTAGCTCGCCACCGCGGCAGGACCGCGCAGCGCCATCGGCACGGCACGCGCGACTGCCAGTGCCTTTGACTCGCCATCGGGCAACATCGCCGCCAGCCGGTTCATCCATCCCGTCTTTTCGGCATAAGCGGCGCGGCCGCCGGTCTCGAGGATATTCTGTCCATCGAAATGCGACCGGTCTCGATAGGCGGAAGCGAGCGCATGGCCGAACAGCGCCTCACCGGCCCCATAGAGCCTGGCGGTTTCGGAGAACGCCGGGTGTAACGAGAATGTCGCATCGAGCTTTGCTCCGCCACCCAGATCAGCCAGAGCTCCGCGTGCGCCTCCATAGGCAGGGTCGCCGACCGGCGCGACAGTCGCCAGACCATCAGCCGCACCGCGCTGGATGATGAAGACGAATCGCCGGTCGGTAGGCGCCGCGGCAAAGGCCAGGCGCGGGACGAATGCGACCATGCCCGCGCCCAGCATCGCCGATCCGATCAATGCGCGCCGATCGATCATGACTATCTCCGCAGGAATTCCGGTGAGACGAGCAACAAGGCAAGGCCCTGCTCGGGGCTGTCGGCGCGCGCGATCGCCTGTGCCGTCGACGAGCCGAGCGTTTCCGGCAAGATCCGAGGCGCAAGCGTTCGGGGATCGGGCATGTTGCCCACGCGCTGCGCCAGTCGTTCAGCAACCTCGACTCGACGCATAAGCGCATCGGGACCCATCCAGCTTGGTGCGATATCCTCCCATCCCGCCGGCGAGCCGGGTTGCCAGACCGGTTGCCCAAGCTGTTGCATCATCGCGATGAAAGCCTTGTCCTGAACTGTCTGCGTTCCCACAGCGCGCAACGCCGAAACGCTCCAGTCCCAGGGCGTCTTGAATTTGACGGCATCGGGCGACCAGCTTTCGGGCGCATCGATCAGCGCCGCATAAAGCGTCGGCAGATCGCCGCGAGAAGCGCTGAACGCCGCGGCCAGCCGCGCAACCAGCGCCGGCGGTGGATCGTCGGAGACGAAATGGCGCGCGAGTTTCGTGGCGATGTGGCGCGCCGTTGCAGGGTGGACCGCCAGATCTTCGAGGACGGCCTGGGCCTGATCCTCGCCGGCCTGGGCATATCGTTGCCCAAGGATCGTCCGCTCGCCGGGTTCGTGCAGGCGATCGGCAAAGACGAAACCGCCCGGCTCTCCCCCCAGTCGATCGATTACATGCGCGCCGGGACCGCGGGCCAGGCCGGCCACGGTCCAGCCGGTCAACGCTCGCGCGAACTCGGTCACGTCCTGCTGCCGATATCCGGTGCGCACGCCCAGCGTATGCAGTTCCAATATCTCGCGCGCCAGATTCTCATTCAGGCCGAGCTTACGGCCGTCGCGTGACGCGAGGCGGCTGGCGAGCATCGAATCGGCGCCGATCGATTGCGCCTGATCGAGATAGAGCAGCATTGCCGGGTGCCGTTCGACGGCAAGCAGCATATCGGCGAAGCTGCCGAGCAGATTGGGCCGGATCGCTTCGAATTCGAGCATGCCGGCCAAGCCGGTCGCGACGAACCTGTCGGCCGAGACCGCGAAATGATTGGCCCAGAAATGTACGAGGCGCTCGGCGAACGGCGTGGGGCCGATCAGCGCAGTGCGAACGCGCGCGCCGACCTGGAGGGCATAATGGCCACGCGCGACCTGCCGCGCAGTCTGCCGAAGCTGTTTGCCGACCTCGACACCCGCCCGTTCGGCCATGTCGGGTGCGCTCCCAGACATGGGCTGCAGCCTTTGCGCCTTCTGTACGCGAACCTCTTCAAGATAATCGGCAAAGGCCGAAGCGACCTCGCTTCGCGTCGGGAGCTCGGCCAATGTTGTCGGACGCGGCTCGAAACGCCGAAGCTGATCCTTCAGCCAGGCCCTGGGACTGGCCGGCAAAGCCTCGTCGGGTCGCGCGCCGAGCCCGAAGCGGTTCAGGGCGATGGCGAATTCCATGGCTGCCTCATCGGCCGATCAACGATCCTGCCAAGCTAGGTCCAACTTGTCGCAAAACTATGTCAGGACAGGATTTCCGTCGCGTTTCAGAAACCGTCCGGCATATCCATCGGGCCGACGACCTCGCGATAGCGCTTGATCGCATAACGGTCCGTCATGCCGGCCACGAAATCGGCGATGTGGCGGCTGCGTCCAGGCTCTTCGGCCGGCAGGGTCGCCAGCCATTCCGCCGGCATATGCGTGGGATCGTCCCGATAGGCCGCGAACAGGCCGGAAACGACGTGACGCGCCGCCGACGCCGCGGCGAGCTGGCTCGGATGATGATAGAGATTGGCGTACATGAAGCGCTTCAGCGCACGCTCGCCGTCGCGCATGCCGATCGAAAAGCCGACCAGCGCGCGTCCGGCGGCGCGGACGTCATCGACGCTCGTCACGCCGGATTCGGCGATCCGTCGCTGCGTTTCGGCGATCAGGTCGTTCACCATCCGCCCGATCTGCACGCGCACCAGTTCGGCGCGCAGCCGATCCGGGGGGCATCCTTCGCAACGCGCGGTCACCTCGGCCCAGCCTTCGGCAATCAACGGCACCGCGAGCAACTGGTCGATATCGAGCAGACCGGCGCGTACGCCGTCGTCGATGTCGTGATTGTCATAGGCGATGTCGTCGGCGAGTGCCGCGACCTGCGCCTCGAGCGACGGCCAACGATCAAGATCGAGCGGGAATTCGGCGTCCGCCGCACGCATCGCCCAGCCCGGCGTCCGGATCGGACCATTATGCTTGGCGAGCCCTTCCAGCGTCTCCCAGGTCAGGTTCAGCCCGTCCCAGCGCGGATAAGGCGTCTCCAGCCGCATCAGGGTGCGCAGCGTATGGGCATTGTGATCGAAGCCGCCCTGCGCCAGCGTCGCGGCCTTCAGCGCATCCTCGCCGGCATGACCGAATGGCGGATGGCCGATATCGTGCGCCAGGCACAGCGCCTCGGTCAGATCCTCGTTGAGGCCGATCGCGCGCGCGATCGTCCGCCCGATCTGCGCGACTTCGAGGCTGTGCGTCAACCGAACGCGGAAATGATCGCCATCGGGCGCCAGGAACACCTGGGTCTTGTGGCGCAGCCGACGAAAGGCGATCGAATGGATGATCCGGTCGCGGTCGCGCTGGAACGCGTCACGCGGGCCACGCGCGGCGCCATCCGCCTCGCGGTGCAGCCGCCCCCGGCTCGCTGCGGGCGTGGCGGCATAGGGCGCGAGGACGCTCATCCGCGGTGCCTCATCGTCCGCCGAGCTTTTCGATCTCCGTGCCGGCCGGGCTCGTCCAGGCGAATCCGGTGATGCCCGCCTTCTTCAGGAACTCATCCGCCTTTTTCGCGGTCGGAAACGGTCCGACGAGCAAGCGACGCGTCGCCTTGAACGGGACGCTCCAGCCGGTCATGCCCTTGAACGCGGCCGGCGCCTTCTTGACCAGCTTGCCATAGTCGGTGACAAGTGCGCCCTTGCTCGCGCCGGTCGCGATCTGCGCCCAGATCCGCTCAGGATGAAGTTTTTTGGGATCGGGCTTCGCCGCGGCCTTCTTTTCGGCGGCTTTCCTGTCGGCTTCCTTCTTGTCGGCCGCCTTCTTGTCCGCGGCTTTCTTGTCGGCCGCTTTCTTTTCGAGAGCCGCCTTTTTGTCATCGGGCTTCTCGTCCGCGCCCTTCGCCGCAACGGCCACGGCCGCAGCAGGCTTGCGCTCCGCCGGAACGGGCAACGGAACCGCCTCGGCCTGTTCGAGCTCCAATCCCTGGACGATCGAGGCCAGCGAACGCTCGAGCGGGGTGGGTGGTGACGACGGCGGGCTGGCTGGAGGCGCCATCTCGGCAGGTGTCGGCGCAGGCGCCTCGGTCCGCACCGGCATTGCGGCAGTCACGGCCACGCTCGATGACGGTGTCGACTGGGCGAGCCGCACCCGCTCGCTCTGGCTGATTGGCGCCGTCACGGGTTCGCTGAAACCCGGCGCCGGCGCATTGTCGCGTACGGTCGGCGCGGTTGCCGAAGCAGTCGGCGGAACGGCCGGCGCAAGATCGGATCGCGCCGATGCAGCCGGCGTCACGATCCGTGACGGCGCCCGGGTCGGCGTCGATGCCGCGGGTGTCGGGCGCGGCGGATCGGCCCGTGCGGCGAGCGCCACCGGGGCACCCGGCCGCCGCCGCGGTTCGCGCGAAACCGGCGCCGGCTGCACATTGGCAGGCAGGTCGTCATCGGCTTCATGCCCCGAATCCATCGGCTCGCTCATCGGCACCTGCCCACGTGCCGAAGGCTGGGGCAAGCGTGCGTCGATATCCGCCGCAGCGAAGCTCTGCGTGGTCCTGCCATCGGACGGGATACGCCCGAAATGCACCGCCGCCGCCTTTTGCGACGCCGACAGCGACGGCAGGCGCGCGAAGAACGGCGCCATCGGCTGGGCAAGATTGGCCGGCATCACCGTCCGCGCCACGCCATTGGCGCCATCGACATCACCACCGATCGCCATGACGAAAGCGCGCGCGCGCCACGCGGCGCGATCCTGGCTCCGCAGCAACGGATCGAGCGTCTGCATCGCCTGCTCGCGCTCACCGCTGATCGCGTACGACAGCGCCAGCCGCCGCGTCACTTCCGCATCGGGGCCGTGCCGAAGCGCCGACGCATAGTCGCGTTGCGCCCGTCGCGTGTCGCCGCGCAGATCATAAGCGAGCCCGCGATCCCCCGCGATCTCTGCCTCGGTGACGCCGAGCGCGACCGCGTCATTGAACAGCTTGAGTGCTTCGCGTGGTTTTTCGGTCATCAGCATGGCGCGCGCGAGTCCGGCCTTCACCCGGCCATTGCGCGGGTCGACCTGTTCGGCGCGCGCGAAAAAGCCGAGCGCGCCATTGGGATCCTCGAGCGCGAGCGCGGCATTGCCAGCCTCGATCAGCGCGCTGACATTCTGCGGATCGGACGATAGCGTATTGAGCGCCTCGGACAGAGCGCGGCCAGCCTGGGCATCGGAAATGGCCTGGGACTGCGCATGCACGGCGAATGGCGTCAGGAACACGAGCGCCGCCGCCGCGGTCGCACGGAAAGTCTGGATGATTGTCATGGCTGATCCCGCACTGAGCGCGGTGTCGATGAAGCCCGGATGAATTGCAAGCGCAATCCCGCCCAGCCGTCTCCAGAGCCTGATCGGTTGAGCCGAAGAGCGATCATGGCGCAGATACAGAAAGGGCCGGACGGCGAGAGCGAAGCTCCCGATCGTCCGGCCCCTCCGATCGTCCACCGCAAGCGGTGGACGCCCCCTTTACTGGTTGTTCTGGCGATTCAGGAATCGCGGGATGTCGAGCGGATCGGCCTTGCCCTCGGTATCGCCCTCGTCGCCCTTCGCCGCACCGCGCGCGATATTCGACATGCGCTCGAACAGCGTGCCACCACCGGTCGAGACACGCGGCGCGCGCGGCTCAGGCGCGGCTTCGACCTCGGGAGCGAGCCAGCTCGGCGTGGCGGGCTTGGGTTCGGGCGCGGCTTCCGCCGCCTCGGGCGCTTCGACGGTCAGGTCGAGCGGCGCGTCCGCTTCGTCCTCGACGATCCGGCCATTGTCGAGCAGCAGCTCGTCTTCGGCACTGGCCGCCACGGGCTCGGGAGCGGCAAGCTCCGCCACTTCAGTCGCGATCTCCGGCGCGTCCTGGACGGGCGCGGCCTTCACCGGTTCGGGCGCACGGTCGCGCGCGGTCGGAAATGCGAAGACGCGGGCGGGTTCGGGCTGGACCGAGGTTTCAGCCTCTATGCCGGTCGCGACCACCGAAACGCGGATCTTGCCCTGCAGGTCGTTGTTGAACGCCGAACCCCAGATGATGTTGGCATCGGGATCGACCAGTTCCTTGATGTGGTTGGCAGCCTCGTCGACTTCCATCAGGCGCATGTCCTCACCACCGGTGATCGAGATGATGACGCCCTTGGCGCCGCGCATCGAGACGCCGTCGAGCAGCGGGTTGGCGATCGC
>JASBTC010000028.1 GCA_030148625.1 Sphingobium sp.
CAGCGGCGCCGACAGCGGCGCGCCCTTGGGACGCTCGGCATCCATCGCCGCGAACATCTGCTGATATTCGCGATGATCCTCCCGGCCTTTGTCGAGCAGCTGCGTGGACCAGTCGGTGGGTGGCAGGCCGTAAAGATCGTCGAGCAGATATTGCACGATCGCGTCGTTCGCGACGAAGGTGCGCGTCAGATTGTTGAAGAGCACGACGATCGCCACCTTGGCTTCGGGATCGACGACCATCTGCGATCCGAAGCCGAGTTCGCCGCCGCTATGCCCGAACAGCATGCGCCCGCGATAACGATACATCTCCATGCCCAGCCCATAACCGATCTGCCGGAATTTCGGCCTTTCGCCATTGACCAGCCAGTCGCCATTGCCGCTGATGCCGTTGAGCTGTCGCAGCGCCCGGATCGCCTTGGCGGAAAGCACCGGGCCGTCCTCCGCCCGCATCAGCAATTGCGCCCAGCGTGCCATGTCCTGCACCGATGAAAAGACCGACTGGGCAGGGTCGATCGCCGTATGATGGAAATGCGCGGTCCGGTTGGCCAGTTCGCGCGCATCATAGACGATCTGGCCCTGATAATAGGCTTCCCATTGGACATGGGGCGACGCGACATCGACCTTGGCGGAAACGGCGTCCTGCCCGCTCGGGACCGTATCCGACCAGCCGTCGCCCGACGGCAATATGTTGCGCGCCGGCACGAAATCGTCGGCATGCGCATAGGTGCTGGTCATGCCCAGCGGACGCCAGATCTGTTCGGTCAGATATCGCCCCCAGGGCATGCCGCTCTTGCGCTCGATGATCTGCGCCAGCACGACGAAACCGTAATTATTATATTCCGGCTTCGCACGGAACGGCGTCGACTGCCCGGCATGCGCCAGCCGCGCGACGAGACCCGCCTCGCTCAGTCCCGGTATCTCCTCCAGCCAGTCGCCACGGGCATCGATGCCGCTGCGATGGCTGAGCAGGTCGCGGATCGTCACATGCGCGCTGACATAGGGATCGGCGGTCCGAAATTCGGGAAGGTGGCGGATGACCGGATCGTCCCAGTCGAGCTTGCCGGCGTCGACGAGCCTGGCGATGCCGGCGGCGACAAAGGTCTTCGTGATCGATGCGATGCCGAACATCGTTGTCGGCGTGATCGCCTGCGGCCGGTTCCATTGCCGTTTGCCATAGGTCCGGACCATCGCCGGTCCGTCCTCCGGCACGATCGCGATCGCGATGCCGGGGATCGACCATTGCGCACGCATCTTTTCCACATAGGCATCCAGCCCGGGCGGCAGCGGACGGCGCGTCTCGGCAACTGCCGGCATCGCCAGGCAGCCGCAGAGGATGGACAGGAACAGCGCCTTGATCATCTTGTGTCTCCGGCGCCGAATCCCGGCGCCCCCGGGGGGCATCAAGCGCCGGGACCATGATCGATCAAGCGCAAGGCTTTGCGCGCTTTGCAGCGGATGACGCGCAATATCGATAAATTTCCGGTCGCAATTGTTCTTCACAACCGCGGCATAAGCGCTGATCCTCGCCGGCGAATACCCAATATCCGTTGCGGCGGCTGTCGATCGAACGCGATCGCGCGCACCGACCAGATTGTCCATAAGGTGCGACGATGCCCACAGACCAGACTTCAGTGAACGCGAGCGACCGGCACTGGTTCGGTCACCCCAGAGGCGTGTTCCTGGTCGCGTTCACCGAGCTTTGGGAACGGTTCAGCTTCTACGGCGTCACCAGCCTGTTCGTCCTGTTCCTCGCGGGCAACAGCGCGGCGGGCGGCTGGGGCTGGTCGCAGGAATCCGCTTTGCTGTTCAACGGCTGGTATATGGGGGCGCTGATGATGGCGCCCTTGCTCGGCGGCTGGCTCTCGACGCGCTACATATCGGAACGGACATGCATCGCATGGGGCGCTGCGTTCATCATGGTCGGCCATGTCCTCTTCTTCGCCGGACATTATGCGCCGGCGGCAATCGCGCAATTCGCGGGGCTGGACCTTGCGCACATCCTCTCCACGCCGGGCCTGGAACTGGGCGCCGTGTCGCCCGACGCCCAGCAGCTTGCCCTGCTTTCGCAAACTCTCGCCCAGGCCGCGCCATCGGCGGGAGCAGGCGCGATCGAAACGGTGATCTGGGCCTATCGCGCCAATGCGCTGTTCTTCTACGCGGCGATCGCTTTCCTTTTCGCGGGAACCGCACTCATCAAGCCGACCGTCTCGTCGATCGTCGCCCGCTTCTACCGGCCGGAGGATCCGCGGCGCAGCGAGGGTTTCCAGCTGCTGTTCTTCGGCCTCTATCTGGGGTGCACGCTGGGCATCACCCTGCCCGGCCTGCTCGGCGAGCGGCTCGGCTGGCATTTCGGTTTCAGCGTCGCCGGTCTCGGCATGGCGATCGGCCTGACCGTCTATCTCGCCTTTCAAAAACGCTTGCTCGGCGATGTCGGCAGCACCGTCCTGCGCGCGAACGGGGACGAGCCCGCGATCGACCGGCTGGTGATCCGCGACCGGTTTCGCGCCTATCTGGTCCACGGCATCTTCACGATCATCTACATGGCGATCTTCTATCAGGTGATCGGCCTGCTCAGCCTGTTCATCCGTGACACTGTCGACCGCGACGTCCTCGGCTTCGCGGTCCCGACAACTTGGGTCCAGAATGTCAGCGTGATCCTCTTCCTGATCTGGACACCCTGTATCGGCTGGCTGACGCGCCGACTGGCACGCGCGTCGATCCATTTCGGCGCAACGATGAAAAGCGTGGCCGCGCTGATCATACTCGCCACCGGGTTCGGCATCCTCGCCGTCGCCGTTCAGGATCCCCGCCCGACATTGCTCTGGTTCGTCGTCGCATACAGCCTGTTCGGTCTCGGCGATGCGCTGCTGGGTCCGGCACAGGTCGCGCTCGCCACGCGACTGGCGCCGTCGCACCGCAATGCTCTCTATGTCAGCGGCTGGTTCGTGTTCGTTGGTCTGGGCGCGCTCGCATCGGGCTATATCGGCGCCGGCACCAGCCATTTGCCCTTGAGCGCGGTGCTTTCGGTGCTGGCGATCGTCGCGCTGGCCGCCGGGCTTGCCTATGCCGGCCTCTCCGGCTGGATCGCACGCCGGAGCCATGGTGCGGACGCATTACCGGCCGCTTTGCAAGCACGCTGAACCGTCTAGGGTCGATTCATCGGTTGACGTGGTGGGAAACCCCGGGCTCATGCTGTCGAGCCGCGAAAAGACTCCGGACCGTGCATCCGGACGATCGCAATTGAGGCAGGGGGTTGAAGCGTCACGATGCGTGCCACGGCAAGAGGTAGCGGAAACGAATCCCTGGCGGAAAATCTCCGCCTGCTGTGCAGCTACAAACGCTCCGTGTCCGAGGTTTGCCGGCGACTCCAGATCAATCGGCAGCAATTCGCACGCTATCTGACGGGGGAGACGATCCCGTCGGGCGGCAATATCCGGAAGATCTGCGATTATTTCGGGGTCGAGGAGCATGAGATCCTGATGCCCGCCGAGCAGTTTCGCGACATCATCGTCGTGCGGACCAGGCAACCGATCGCGCCTTTCGATACGTCGCTGGGGGATCTGGCGAAACACGTCAAAGACGATGCTGGGCATCTCTCGCACCGCTATATCGGCTGCTATTATCGCTATCTGCGGTCGATCGAATATCGCGGCTCGATCATCAAGGCCTGTGTCCGCGTCTTCGAAAATGGCGGGCGCATCTGGCTGAAGGCCATAGAGCGCATGAAAATCCCCGGCGCGCCGCGCGACGAGGGGTTCGACGTCTATAAATATAACGGCGTGCTGATGCACCTGTCGGACCGGATCTTCATCATCGAGACCGATACGATCCTCAACAGCGGCATCACCGAAACGATCCTTTATCCCAATCACAAGAATCCGATGTCGCTGCTATTCGGCAAGGCGATCGGCGTTTCGAGCGGCTTGTCGCGCGAACCCTATCTCACCCCGATCGTCTATGAATTTCTGGGGACCGCCGTTCCGCCGCGCCAGTTGGTCGGCAATTGCGGGCTGCTGCCCGAAGACAGCCCGCAGATCGACGCCCGCATTCGCGGCTATCTGCTGAGCGAGGGCGGCTAGAGCCTTCGATCGATAAAGCCGGGTTTCGCTCCGCCGCGTAAACTCGAACAAGTCCACGAAATTGTCCGGCCTGAGCGGCCGTCTATTCAGATCCCGATGATTGACGATCGGGGCGAGACACGTGGCGGCATTTGAACGCGAAGAATATCAACACCGGCTGGCTGCGGTGCGGCGTGCGATGGAGGACGCCGAGCTCGACCTTCTGGTGATCACCAACCCGCCCAACATGCATTATACCGTCGGCTACGACGCCTGGTCCTTCTATATCCCGCAGGCGGTTCTGATCCCGCTGGCCGGCGAGCCTTTGTGGGCTGGTCGCGCAATCGACCTCGAATGCGCGCGCCACACCAGCGTTTTGCCGGACGAGGCGCTGCTCGGTTACGACGATTCCTATCTGACATCCGCCGACCGGCACGGCGCGGATTTCATCGCCGAGATGATCCTTGCGCATTGTCCGGGCGCGCGCTCGATCGGCGTCGAGCGGGACTCGCCTTATTTCACCGCCCAATATGGTGCACGGCTCGAACGCGGATTGCCCGGCCGGACGCTCGTGAACGCCGACACGCTGGTCAACTGGATCCGGCTGATCAAGTCCGACGCCGAGATCGCAGTGATGCGCCAGGCCGGCGCCATCACCGATATCGCGATGCGCCGCGCGATCGACATGATCGCCCCCGGCGTGCGCCAATGCGACGTTGCCGGTGCGATCTATCAGGCATTGATCAGCGGCCATCCCGATTTCTGCGGCGACGTGCCGGATTTCCAGACCCTGCCGATGGGCACGCGCACCTCCGCACCGCATCTCACCTGGACCGACGAGCGTTATGAGACCGGCAGCGCCTGTACGCTCGAACTGGGCGCCAATCGCCTGCGCTATCATGCGCCGCTGGCGCGCACCGTTCATGTCGGGCCGCCGCCGTCCGAACTGACCGATCTGGCGCTGGTCGTCGAGGAGGGCCTGGCCGCCGCGCTCGATGCGGTGCGCCCCGGCGCACTGGCCTGCGACGTCGCCCATGCCTGGAACGCGGTCATCGCGCGCGCGGGCATCGAGAAGCCGTCGCGCATCGGCTATTCGGTCGGGATCGGTTATCCACCGGACTGGGGCGAGCGGACCGTCAGCCTGATCGCGAGCGACGCGACGCCGCTTCAGGACAATATGGTCCTCCACCTCATGCTCGGTCTGTGGGGCCGGGACAGCGGATATGAGCTGAGCGAAACCTTTCAGGTCACACCGCAGGGCGCGGACTGCTTCTCCACCGTCGACCGGGCGCTGGCAGTTCGCTAGCCATGGCCTCGCCCATCCGCCATCACGAGGTCGGCAGCCAGCTGGCCGAAATCGCCGCACGCAGCGATCGCATCCGCATCGCCCCCTATGGCAAATCGCTGGAGGGGCGCGACCTGTGGCGCGTGATCGTCTCGCACCCCGATCACCTGGCAAGTCTCGACGGTGAACAGGCACCATCGGTCGCGACGATCTGGCTGGGATACGGCATCCACGGCAGCGAACTCTCGCCCAGCGACGCCGCGATGCAACTCGTCGACTGGCTGGCGACCGACGACACGGCCGAGGTGCGGGAGATACGCGGCGCGCTGATCGTCCATATCGACATCATGGCCAATCCGGACGGCCGCGAGCGCAGCCTTTCCCACCTCGAAAGCTTCAGGGGCGCAACCGCCAATCCCGATCTGCAGGCGCTGCACAATCAGGTGCCGTGGCCCAAGGGGCGCGGCAATCACTATCTGTTCGATCTCAATCGAGACGCGATGTTCGGCGTGCAGCACGAGGCACGATTGCGCATCGCCGCCATCCGCGCAGCATCGCCGCATCTCTATCTCGACGCGCACGAAATGGCGGCGGAAGACAGTTTCCTGTTCGCCTGTCCCGCCGAACCCTTCAATCCGCGGCTTGCCCCCGCCATCCACGAAAGCTGGGCGGAGCTGCGGGGCGAGATCGGCGCCGCGCTCGATGGCGCGGGCATCGCCCATTATACCGGCGCCTGGAACGAGGTCTTTTTTCCCGGCTTTTTCGACATCTGGCCGGCCTATCACGGGGCGGTGCCGATCCTGCTCGAACAGGCGACGAGTTTCGGCGGGACGATTGACCTTCCCAACGGACGCCAGCGTCATTTTGCGGACGCCGTCGCGGCACAGCTCTGCGCGTCGCGCGCCATGCTGCGCGCCGCCGCTCGCCGCGCCGACACCTATGTGGCGCGCTGGCATCGCGCGCGCGAAGCGCCGGTTGCCGAACGCTATTGGATCGTCGACGAGACCGGGCCGAAGCGCGATCGCATCGTCGATCTGCTGGAACTGCACGGCATCGCCTTCAGCCATCTCGCCCGACCGGTGCGGGCGGAAGCGCTGCACGATCATTGGAGCGCCGACGCGCAAGGCGTGGAGCTGAAGTCCGGCGCTTTGCTGATCGCCGCACACCAGCCACTGGGTGCGCTGATCGCCAATCTCTTCGACTTCCACATGCCGATGACCGCGGATTTCGTGAAGGCCGAACGCCGCCGCCTCGATCTCGACCAGAAGACCCAGCTTTACGATTGCACGGCGTGGGCGGTGTCGATGGCCTATGACGCGCGGATATTCTGGAGCGACGACGCACCACCGGGAGACTGGGTGACCGACGCGCCCGACCGCGCGATCCCAAGCAGCGCGCAAGCGAATTTCGGTTATCGCTACGACGATCCCTCGCTCACCGTCACGGCCGCGCTGCTCGAAGGCGGGTTGACGATCCGCCAGTCTCCGAACGCTGTCGATCGGCCACTCCTGATCCGCCGTGAGGATCAGGGCGAAACCACCCTCGCGCATTTTGCCGCCCTGGCGGCGCGTGGGGACATGATCGCGCTCGATCGTTCGCTGGGCGATGACGGGCTCGATCCCGGCGGCGACGATTTCGCGCTGCTGCGCCGGCCATCGATCGCATTGCTGACCGGCCAGGGCATGGACGCGCCGAGCGTCGGCGCACTGTGGCATCTGTTCGACCGGACGCTCGGCATTCCGGTCAGCCTGATCGATATCGGCCGGATCGCGAGCCATGATCTGCGCCGCTACGACGTGATCGTCGCGGGCCATGCGGAGGGCCTGCCCGAAACCTGGCTCGATCGGGGCTGGATCGAAAATGGCGGGACACTGGTCGCGCTGGCCGGCGCTGCGCGATCCGGACAGTTTGGACTGAAACTCGAGCCGATCGCTGAGACACCAGCGACAAGCCGCGACCATGCGATCGCGGCATCGGCCGCCGCCCGGCACTTCCTGCCCCCCGACTATCCGGTCTGGAACGGTGAAGGCCGGGGCGGCCATGCTGCCCGCTATCTGCCGCGCGGTTGCTATGTGCGCGCCGATGCCAAACCCGGCCACTGGCTGACGCACGGTATCGGTGAGAGGATCCCCGTGCTGTTCCGGGAAGACGGCATCATCCGTGCAGGTGCGGGGGCCGAGGTCGTCATGCGTTTCGCCGACGCCGGGGATCTGCCGCTGTCGGGCATGATCTGGCCCGAAGCCGTCGAGATGATCGCCGGCTCCCCCTGCCTGGTCCGCGAGCGATGCGGGCACGGCCAGATCATCAGCTTCGCCTGGGATCCGGTCTTCCGGGGCTATTCGCTGGGAACGCAGCGCCTGCTGCTCAACGCCGTCCTGCTCGGCCCGGCATTCGCGGACCGGTGAGGTGACGCGGCATCCCCCCGGTGTCTACCTGCTGTCGGCAACCGAGCTGTGGGAGCGTTTCAGCTATTATGCACTCGCCGGGATGCTCACCTTGTTCCTGTCGTCGCCAGTGTCGGAGGGCGGCTTCGGGTGGCGAAGCGATACGGCGGTCCAGCTCTTCGGGCTGATCAGCGGCGCAGCCTTTGCCGCGCCCGCGCTTGGCGGCTGGCTCGTCAGCCGCTGGTTCCGCGAGCAGCCGGCGATCGTCACCGGGGGAATCGCGATCGCTGCGGGCCAGGGATTGCTGGCGCTGGCGGCATGGCGCGGGCCCGACGCCCAGGGTGCTACGGCGGCGCTGTGGAGCGCCTTGCTGCTGATCGTCGGCGGCACCGCGCTGCTGAAGCCCGCCGTGTCCGCGGCCGTCGGATTTCTGTACCCGCCCGGCGACCGGCGCCGCGACGGCGGATATGCGATCTTCATGGCAGGCGTGTGGGCGGGATCGTTCCTGTCCAATCTGGTCGCGGGCACGATCGGCGAGCTGTTCGGCTGGGCATGGGGTTTCGTCACCGCGATGGTCGGCATGACGCTGGGCACGATCATCTTCCTCGCCCTGCGCCCAAGCCTGCTGGGCTCCGCGCGTGGCTCGACCGTCGAAACGCCGCACGCAGCGACCGGCCTGCCAATTCGGGATCGCCGGCCATTGATC
>JASBTC010000037.1 GCA_030148625.1 Sphingobium sp.
CAACCGTTTGTCGACCCAGCTAACGCTGTATTATTGGCTGCTTTAAACCCGCACTGATGGTGTTTGAATCGCTGGGGAACCAGCTTTCGTTGGAGCGACGGCATTTGTCCTACCGTTCGCTTACCGCACGACCCCGCGGAACATCAGCCGCCCGGCGCTGCCGGTGGCGGGATTGAGTGTCCAGCGGACATGAGTGACGTCCTCGGGCCGCGCGCTTCGGATGCTGCCGTCGCGTTCGGTGACCTTCAATTGGCTGAGTTGTCCCCAGCGTCGACCGCCATCGATGGAAACCACCGCGCTGGGATCCGAGGTGCCCTGATAGGCGACGGCCGCGGGCATCGGGTTGGTCACGACGAAATCGCCGATCGAGCGCGTGCCGACGCTGCGATAATTGAGCATGAAGACCAGCCGGTCGCCCGGCGACATTCGCCCCGGCGGTTCCAGCACGACGCGGTTGCGGCCCTGGGTGCCTGTCGACGTCTTCTCAACGAACACCGTGCTCGTGAGCGACACCGGATCGGCCGCCAGCGCGGTGCCGGGAACGATCAGGCCAAGGGCAAACAGAAAGGGCTTCTTCATGCGGTCTCCGTCGATCGATACTCAATCGGTGGACGGCGCGCGTGCGGATGCGGCGGGCGCAGAGCCCGCGGCGATCCGGTCAGACTTCGAAATCCCCCGTGGGGCGAACCCCAGAACCGGGATGCCAGAAATTGGAAAACAAAGGATTAACCCTGTTATCACCCCAACTTCGCCGCCGAGTTCGCTGATGACAGCGCGGATGCGCAGGGCTAGGTTTCGGGGGATGGAGAGCAGGGAGAAAAACCAGCAGAATGAAGGCGTCGAAACGCCGCATGGTCACCCTCATCGCGTGGATTGGCATCGCGACCGGCTGCTTGCCGCGCTGACGCTGATCGCCGGGATCGGCCTGTTGCTGGGGCTGCCCTTCGCATTGCGCGCCGGATCCGAATTCTTCCTGCCCGTCACCGCTTCGCTGGTGATCGCGATCGCGATGGTGCCAGGGCTCGAATGGCTGCAACGCCGCGGCCTGCCTTCGTCGCTGGCGGCTTTGTTGTGCGTGCTGCTGTTCCTGGTCGCCGCGAATCTCGTGCTTGTCTCGATCGTCGTGCCGGCCGCCGAATGGTTCCGCGTGCTGCCCGAACGAATCGGCCTGATTCAGGCGAATCTTGCGCCGCTGATCGATTTCTATTCGAATCTGCAGCGCTTCATCGACGACAGCATCGCGATGATCGCGAGCGGCCCGGTGGCGGCGGCGCAGACCGTGGCGGTCACGGCGCCACGCTCGCTGCTCGATCTGGTCGCGACGTCCGCGCCATATGCGCTGATCCAGATGTTCTTCGCGCTGCTGCTGATCTATTTTTTCCTCGCCGGATGGACGCGCCTGCGTGAGCGCACCATCACCAGCCGCGGCAGTTTCGACGGCGCGCTCGCGACGGCGCGGGTGATCCAGAATCTGGTCGACGCGACATCGGCCTATCTCGGGACGATCACCGCGATCAATCTGGTGCTCGGCCTGTGCGTCGCGCTCGCGCTCTATCTGGTCGGCATGCCGTCGCCGCTGATGTGGGGCGGTATCGTCGCGCTGCTCAACTACATTCCTTATCTCGGACCGATTCTGGCGGCGCTGCTGCTCGCCATGGGCGGACTGATGACCTTTTCGGATCTGTGGTGGGCATTGCTGCCGGCGGTCATCCAGATTCTGTTCCACCTGATCGAGGCCAATGTGATCACGCCGATGGTGGTGGGGCGGCGCCTCACGATCAATCCTCTGCTGATTCTGATCTCGTTGAGCTTCTGGGGATGGGTGTGGGGCACGCCCGGCGCATTGCTGGCCGTGCCTTTGCTGATCATCGTCAAGACGGTGATGGCCGCCGCCGGACGCCCGGATATCGCGGGTTTCCTGTTCGAGGAAGGCACGCTGACCCATGCCGAAGACGAGGTTCAGGAGGTCTATCCAACAAGCTCTGTTTGAGGCGCTTGACAGGTACCGATGCCTCGCCTAGTTGCCACGCCTCACCGCGCAAGCGGGTGTAGCTCAGTTGGTTAGAGCGCCGGCCTGTCACGCCGGAGGTCGCGGGTTCGAGCCCCGTCACTCGCGCCACCTTTTCAAGGACTTATGAAAAGGTTTGGCGCAGTCCGCCGGGGTGAGGATACCCCGGACAAGCATCAGTCAGACACGAGACCGCAGAGCGGCCCGTCACGCGATCGACCGTGGATTTCGTTCGCTAGGGTCTGATCCAGCTGGGTCGACTTGAGCCGCGTCATTCCCGCGTTCGCGCATTGGTGTCCGGGATTCTGGAAAGATGGCGGCCCGGCGATTCGGACAGATGCGACCTCATCTTTAGCGCTCTTCTGAACCCGCACATCCTGAGGAAAGACTGAGTAGCTGCGCAGCAGCGTATCGAAGGCTTGTCTCGAAGGACGCTGGATGCATGGTGCGTCCTTCGAGGCACCGTTTCGCCAGGCTCAACGGTTCCTCAGGATGTGCGGGTCTGTGGGTGTGCCGGGAATATGGACGGCAAATCCTGTCTCAACACCCGGTGACCCCGTGCATCCCCCGGAGCTATCAGGCTTCATGCTGCAGACCCGCAACAAATCCCGGACACCTGTGCGCTTTCTCGGGAATGACAGTGCAAAGGAAGCCTCGATCCGGGCGAATCAATATCTAGAGCAAGCTGCGCGAAATGTGAATCGCGCGGCTTGCTCTAGCTATTTGTGATCGCATCGTTTTTGCGGAAAACCGGTTCCCGCTTTTCCGCACGATGCTCTAGGCACTGGTTCTGATCGTGAGCCGACCAGTGAGGCCGGCCATCTCGAAGGCGCTCAATCGCGCCAGCGGCCGAGTTCCATCCAGCGCAGCATGCGTCGCATCGGAAAGATCCACAGCCAGGCAAGGCCCATGGCGAGGAACGCGATTCCCTGTGCCCAGACGGGCAGGGCGACGGCCTCGACCAATGTGACGGTGATCACGCACCACAGGACCAGGATCAGCAGGATCAGCAGCATTCCGACAGGCTTGCGCCAGCTTGGTGTCATGTCGGTGGTCCAATCCATTCCAGTTCGGTGACGATCGCGTGGAGCGGCACATCCCATGGATCGGCCGGGATTGCATCCATTTCCTGGCATGCCCAGGCAATGCCGATTCGCCGCGCATGGGGCGCTTCCGCAAAATAGCGATCGTAGAATCCGGCACCCTGGCCGAGCCGGCCGAGTGTGCGATCGAATCCGACGAGCGGTGCGAGAATCAGGTCCGGGACGACGCCGACGTCGGTGTCGGGCTGTGCCAGCCCGGCCCAACCGGCTGTCAGCGCGTCGCCGGGGCGCCATGGCGCGAAGTGCATGGCACTATCGCGGGCGGTGACGATGGGCAGCGCGGTGGCGCGACCGAGCGCCGCGGCGCGTTCGAGCGCGGCCTGTACGGGAAATTCGCTGCCGAGCGGCATATAGCCCGCGACGCATCGTGCCTGCGCGATCTCCCCTTCGAGCAGCCGTGCGACCGCGTCGGCGGCGGTCATGCGATCCGAATCGTCGAGCGCCGCGACAAACGAATCGCGTCGCGCGCGCAATGCTGCGCGGATCGGCCGTTTATCGGTCATTGGGGCTGGAGTGGTTGGCGGGACCACCGTGACCGTTTGCCGGAATATCCTCTGACGCCGTTAACGTCAGGTGGGGACCATATAAGACAGACCTGGATCTGCTCAGGGACAGCCCCCATGGATGGATAATCGCCTCAGGGATGTTCAAAGGCTCGTATCGGGCAGTGCCCGCCACTTTCCAATCTAGGGATTGCCGGGATCACCCTCAAGCCTTTCCGCCAGACTTTCGAGCCGGGCGGCGAGCTTTTCGATGATCGGCGCGAAATCCGGCTGATAAATGGCCGGTTTCTGTGGCTCGGCCGCCAGCGGGGCGGGGTGGGCGGCGGCAGGCGCTGCGCCCTTGTCGTTGAGTTCGTCGGCCAGCAGCAGCGCCGCGAGCAGCAATTGCCGCGTTTCGTTGATGCCGCCGACCGCGCGCTCGGCGTCCTGCGCCTTGGCGTCGACAAGCCCGGCGATGCGGCGAAGATGCTCTTCTTCGCCGTCGCGACAATGAACGGAGTAGCTGCGCCCCCCGATCTGGATCGATACTTCGGCCATCCCCTCAGCCTTTCGCGATGATTCCGTCGAGTGCGGCGATCGCGGCCTCCACGCGCGTCTTGAGCCGATCGTGCCGATCCTGCAGCGAACGATGGGCGCTTTCGTCCACCATGTTCGTTTCGATGGCGGGCACGGCGGGACTGACGGCGGACGCCTCGACCCGCGCCAGCGCCCGTTCCATCCGTCCTATTGCGAGGATAAGCCGGTCTTCTGACATTCTGTGTGAAATACCACGGCTGCGCCGGGGAGCAAGTGTGGCAGAAACATGACAGGCGGCCGGCCCCGGCAGGTTGACGCCTCGGCGCTCAGCAGACAAAGGAACCGCGCGGCGCGACTCGGCGTCTGCGCCATCGACCCTTTCCGGGCCCATCGGGGAAAATCATGACTGTCTCGCCTCGCGAACTCGCCAACGCCATCCGGGCGCTGTCGATGGATGCCGTGCAGGCGGCGAATTCCGGCCATCCCGGCATGCCGATGGGCATGGCGGACGTCGCGACGGTGCTGTTCACCCGCTATCTCAAGTTCGATCCGCAAGCGCCCAAATGGGCGGACCGCGACCGGTTCGTGCTGTCGGCGGGCCATGGCTCGATGCTGGCCTATTCGCTGCTCCATCTCACCGGTTATGCGCGTCCCACGCTCGACGACATCCGCAATTTCCGCCAGCTCGGCAGCCCTTGCGCGGGGCATCCCGAGAATTTCGAGCTGGCCGGGATCGAGACGACCACCGGACCGCTGGGCCAGGGGCTCGCGACCGCGGTGGGCATGGCGCTGGCCGAACGGCATTTGAACGCCGGCTTTGGCGACGATGTCGTCGATCATCACACTTGGGTGATCGCCGGCGACGGCTGCCTGATGGAAGGAATCAATCACGAAGCGGTCGGCCTTGCCGGTCATCTCGGCCTGGGCCGCCTGATCGTGCTGTGGGACGATAATCGCATCACCATCGACGGTGCGGTGAACCTGTCGTCGAGCGAGGACGTGCAGGCGCGCTACGACGCATCGGGCTGGCACACCGTCGCGTGCGACGGCCATGACATGGACGATATCACGCGCGCTTTCGATGCCGCGCTCGCCGATCCGCGTCCGTCGCTGGTCCGCTGCCGCACCATTATCGGCAAGGGCGCGCCTAACAAGCAGGGCACCTCTGCCACCCATGGCAGTCCGCTGGGTGCCGAGGAAATCGCGGCCGCGCGCGAGACTCTGGGCTGGAGCTGGCCGCCTTTCGAAGTGCCGCAAGACATTCGCGACGAATGGCTGAAGGCCGGCGTACGCGGCGCCGATGCGCGCACGGCGTGGGAAGGCCGCCTGGCCGGCCATGCCGATCGCGGCGAATTCGAACGGCGCATGGCGGGCATCCTGCCCGAAGGCGCCGCGATCAATACCTATATCGATGGCCTGATCGCCGATCCCAAGACCGTCGCGACGCGCAAGGCGTCCGAAATGGCGCTGGAGGCGATCAACGCCGTCGTACCGGAAACGATCGGCGGTTCGGCGGATCTCACCGGATCCAACAACACCAAGACCAAGTCGACGGGCCCGCTGACCCGCGACGATTATTCGGGCCGCTATGTCTATTACGGCATTCGCGAGTTCGGCATGTCCGCGGCGATGAACGGCATGGCGCTGCATGGCGGCGTCATTCCCTATGGCGGCACTTTCCTGGTCTTTTCCGATTATTGCCGGCCGGCGATCCGGCTGTCGGCGCTCCAGCAGATCCGCGTCGTCTATGTGATGACGCATGATTCGATCGGTCTCGGCGAAGACGGCCCGACCCATCAGCCGGTCGAGCATGTGATGTCGCTGCGCCTCATTCCCAATCTCGACGTGTATCGCCCGTGCGATGTGGTCGAGACCGCCGAATGCTGGGCGCTCTCGCTCGAAAAGGCCGACGGTCCGTCGCTGCTCGCACTGACCCGCCAGAATCTGCCGCAGCTCCGCACCGATGCGCGCGAGAATTACAGCGCAAAGGGCGCGTACCGGCTCGTCGCGGCCGAGGCCGCGCGCCGCGTGGTGCTCATCGCCAGCGGTTCGGAAGTCGAGATAGCGGTCGCGGTGCGCACGGTGCTCGAAGCCCAGGGCATCGGCGCAGACGTCGTCTCGATGCCATGCTGGTCGCGTTTCGATGCGCAGCCGGCCGAGTATCGCCGCGACGTGCTGCCCGACGGCGTGCTGCGCGTTTCGATCGAGGCGGGCTCCACCATGGGGTGGGAACGCTACACGGGAATTGACGGGCTGCGCTTCGGCATGGAGAGCTTCGGCGCCTCCGCACCTGCGGAAGTGCTGTACGACCATTTCGGGCTGACCGCGCCCAAGATCGCGCCGCAAATCCTGGCGGCGCTCAACGACCGAGCATGATGTTCACCGGCCCCAGCGGCCGGGCGGGTCTTCAACGAGGAGTATGACATGGCAGTCAAGGTTGCGATCAACGGTTTCGGACGCATCGGACGCCTGGTGGCACGCGCGATCCTCGAGCGTGGCGGCGGCGAGCTCGAACTGGTTGCGATCAACGACCTGGCGGACGCCAAGTCGAACGCGCAGCTGTTCAAGCGCGATTCGGTCCATGGCCCCTATCCGGGCACCGTCGAAGTCGACGGCAACGACATCGTCGTCGATGGCAAGCGCATCCGCGTCACCGCCGAACGCGATCCGGCGAACCTGCCGCACGCCGATCTGGGCGTCGATATCGCGCTGGAATGCACCGGTTTCTTCACCGACCGCGAAAGCGCGCAGAAGCATCTCGATGCCGGCGCCAAGCGCGTGCTGATCTCGGCGCCCGCCAAGGGCGTCGACCTGACCGTCGTCTATGGCGTGAACAACGACAAGCTGACCGCCGAGCACACCATCGTCTCGAACGCGTCGTGCACGACCAACTGCCTGGCGCCCGTCGCCAAGGTGCTCAACGATTCGATCGGCATCGAACGCGGTCTGATGACGACGATCCACGCCTATACCAACGATCAGAAGATCCTCGACCAGATCCACAGCGATCCGCGCCGTGCGCGTGCCGCCGCGATGTCGATGATCCCGACCACCACCGGCGCCGCGCGTGCGGTGGGTGAGGTGTTGCCCGAACTGAAGGGCAAGCTCGACGGATCTTCGGTTCGCGTGCCGACCCCCAACGTCTCGCTGGTCGACCTGACCTTCACGCCGAGCCGCGACACCACGCGCGACGAGGTCAATGCGATCCTCAAGGCGGCGTCGGAGAGTGGCCCGCTCAAGGGCATTCTCGCCTTCACCGACGAGCCCCTGGTCTCGATCGA
>JASBTC010000049.1 GCA_030148625.1 Sphingobium sp.
CTCGATGCGCGGCTGCAGGTCGCGGAGCGCTACGTAGAGCTTCTCCATCGTGTTGAGCGCCATATAGGGACAGATGTTGCAGTTGCAGTTCCCGTCCGCGCCCGGTGCGCCGATGAAGGTCTTTTCCGGAACCGCCTTTTCCATCTGATGGATGATATGCGGTTCGGTCGCGACGATCAGCGTGTTGCCCGCCATGGTCTTGGCATATTCCAGGATGCCGCTGGTCGATCCGACATAATCGGCGTGATCGAGCACATGCGGCGGGCATTCGGGATGCGCAGCGACGGGCGCGCCGGGATTCTGCGCCTTGAGCTTCAGCAATTCGCTTTCGCTAAAGGCTTCATGGACGATGCACACGCCGGGCCACAGCACCATGTCACGACCGGCCTTGCGCGTGAGATAGCCGCCGAGATGCCGGTCGGGGCCGAAGATGATCTTCTGGTCCTTGGGGATCTGGCTCAGGATCTTTTCTGCCGACGAACTGGTGACGATGATGTCGGACAGTGCCTTCACCGCCGCCGAGCAATTGATATAGGTGAGCGCGATATGATCGGGATGGGCCTCGCGGAACGCCTTGAACGTCTCGGGCGGGCACGAATCCTCGAGACTGCAACCGGCCTCCATATCGGGCAGGATGACGATCTTCTGCGGGCTGAGGATCTTCGCGGTCTCCGCCATGAAGCGCACCCCGCAAAAGGCGATCACATCGGCATCGGTTTCGGCGGCCTTGCGCGACAGTTCCAGCGAATCGCCGACGAAGTCGGCCAGGTCCTGGATCTCGGGCTTCTGATAATAATGCGCCAGGATGACGGCGTTGCGCTCCTTGCGCAGCCGATCGATCTCCGCGCGCAGGTCGAGTCCTGCCAAGCTTCCCCCGATTCCACCGCGTGCGTCCATGTCGTTCGTGTCCCTCAACTCGTACGTCGCCCCTGCGAAAGCAGGGATTCTGCAGCCCTTAATGCTCCAACACCGGAAGAAGAAGCGAGATTCCCGCTTTCGCAGGAATGACGCGTCAAACGACCAGTTCCCAGGCCTCACCCGCCTCGCGGACCACCCCACGGTCGCGCATGTCGATCAGATGCGCCAGCACGGAGCGACCGGCAGCGGGGTAAAGCCGCTCGTCGATCCCCTTGTACATATGCTGGACCATCACCGGGATCTCTCCCGTACCGGCCGTGAGCAGCCGCAATATCTGCCCTTCGCGCTGCTTGCGGTGCCCGATCAGGCCACGGACGAAGCGCTGGGGACGTTCGACCGGCTCGCCATGGGCCGGATAATAAACGACGTCGTCGCGCTCCATCAGCAAAGCCAGGCTCTTCATATAGGCCGCCATGTCGCCATCGGGCGGCGAGACCACACTGGTCGACCAGCCCATGACGTGGTCGCCGGTGAAGAGTGCTTTCTCCTGCGGCAGCGCGAGGCAGAGATGGTTCGAGGTGTGCCCCGGCGTGGCGACCGCGGTCAGCGCCCAGTCCGCACCCGAAACGCTTTCGCCGTCGCCAAGCACGCGGTCGGGCGCATAGCTGCGGTCGAACGCGGCATCGGCGCGTGGGCCGCTATCGTCGAGCACCAGCGGCGCACAGCCGATCACGGGCGCTCCAGTCGCCGCACGCAAGGGGGCGGCCGCCGGACTATGGTCGCGATGGGTATGCGTACAGCAGATCGCGATCACCCGCTCATTGGCGACGGCACCCAGAATCGCTTCGATGTGCGCCGGATCGTCCGGGCCGGGATCGATCACCGCGACCTCGCCCGCGCCGACCACATAGGTCTGGGTGCCGCTATAGGTGAACGGGCTGGGGTTGGGCGCCAGGATGCGCCGCACCAGCGGAGTCAGCCGCATCGTCTGGCCGGTGGGAAAATCGTCCATGCCCCCATGTGGCAGCTTCGCCGCACGAAACAAGATCGGGCGGAGCCGCATATCCGCGGCACCGCCCGATTCCCTCCCCCAGACAGGATTTATTTGCTGGCGCCACCGGCCTTGAGCTGTTCGATCTGCCGATCGAGCGAGGCGATCACTTTTTCACGTTGCGCATCGCTCAGCATCTTCTCTCCGCCAATCTCGGTGCGCGCCTTTTCGAGCGCGGCGATCAACGTGCCGTCGTCCGGCGCGCAGACGACGATCCGGCTCTTACGCGCCTTGCCGCCGGCATCGGGCGTGTCGTCATTGTCGACCTGAGCGCGCTTGCCTTTGCAATGTTCGGCCTGCGCCAGCATCGCCTTTTCGCGGACGGCATCGACATCGACCTCCGACGTGCTGCCGTCGCGCTTGTGGATGACGATCTTTTTGACCTGCCCCGCTTCCGGCGTCTCGCCATCGGGGTGCGGGTGAGCCTGCACCATGGCAGTCGAGATCGCGGCGGCGGCGCCGCAAATCAGCATCTTGGCAATCATCCTCATGCGCTTTCCTCCCTGCGCTCGCTTCAATCCATATCCTCGATCGAATCCTTCAGCCGCTCGATCTCGGCATCGAGCCCTTCGAGCGCTTCACGCAACCGGTCGCGCTCGATCCGGCGTGCTTCGACCAGACTCTTACGGGCCTGCATCATCGCGTCGATCTGCAGCTTGCGCACTTCGACATCGCTGATCCCCTTGCCGCAGAAAGTGACGCTGCGGCGTTCGTTGCGGGTGTCGTCCGCGATCGCGATCATCGCCCCGCTCTTGCCGTTGCAGGCCGTCGCCTTGTGCGTGGTCGTGACGGCAAGCCGAACCAGTTCCGCCCGGTGCTGCATCGCGTCGGCCGCGGCGATGCGCATGGCCATCCCGTTATCGTCGAAACTCATGGCGACCGCGGGCGCCGGCGGAACCGGAGGCACCGGGGGGATTGGAGGAATGGCCGGGATCGCGGGAATTGCCGGAATTGCGGCCACGGCCGGAGCCGATGGCGGCGCAGGCGGAAGCGGCGCATCGACATGGGTGAGTGCCGCCGGCGGCGCAGGCGGAATCGGCGGGATTGGCGCAACAACATGTTCGATGTCCGCAAGGCCGTTCACGCCAGTCGTGACGGCCGCGACGACCGGCTCGATCATGCGTGCCTGCATCTTGTCGCGGATACCCGCAGTGGTCTCGGCGGCGATACCGCCGGATGCGGTCAGCGCCAAGCCGCCGCCCACGAGCGCGACCGCGAGAGCCCGGCCGCTGATACTGCGTTCCCGCACATCGCGCATCATGCGCAAACGTGTCTTGAGCTGATCGCGCGGATTGAGCGAACAGGCTGCGACAGGCGTCCGCGAACAGGCGGACTTCACCAGCGCCGTGGCATAGCTGCACCGCTCGTCCACCGTCGCGCCATCGAGCACGACGGCATCGCAGGCCAGTTCCTGGTCGGCGCGGAAGGCGCGCCAGGCCCGCCATGCGATCGGATTGAACCAGTGGAGCGACAACATGCCCAGCGCGACCATGTTGGTCGACAGGTCGCCACGGCGATGATGGACCGCTTCGTGCGTCATCGCCAGCCGAAGCTCCTCCGCATTGTAGCGGGTACGATAGTCATGGGGCAGCACGATGGTCGGCAAAAGCACGCCTGCGGCGAACGGGCCCTCGACCAGCTTGCTGGCACAGACTTCGATCCCGTTGCTGTCCATTTCAGGCAGGTCGATCGAGTCGCGCAACGCGGACCGAACGAACCGATGATAGGCGATCAGATGCCAGGCCATCATCAGCATCGCGCCGCCTAGCCATATGCCGAGCAACAGCACCGGCCAATCGATCGACGGCACCACCGGGCTCGCCGCAATGGCGGGCTGGAAGGCCGACAGATCGATCGTCGGCAGATCGGCGACCGACAATCGGGCGAGGCCGGGAATCTGCTCGATCGGCGCTGGGCCGAAACTGTCCGGAAGCGGCGGCAACACCATGCGCAACGCCGGCAACAGCCACAGAAGATAGGCGATCCGCGGGCCGAACAGGGTGGCAACGCGTGCGCGGACCAGAAGGACGACGACCATCAGGGCAGTCGTCGCGACGAGCGTTTCGAGGATCCAGCCGCTCATGATCGCAGCGCCTTCAACAGGGTTTCGATCTCCACGATGTCATCGTCGCTCAGTTCGTCGCGTTCGGCGAGGTGCGCGACGAGCGCGGCGCCGCGGCCACCGAACAACCGATCCACCAGACGCCGCGATTCGTTGGAGACATAATCTTCGCGGGCGACGGCGGGGCGGTAGAGATAGCGGCGGCCATCCTCTTCATGGATGAGCACACCCTTGGCGAGCAGCCGCGACAGCATCGTCTTGACGGTGCGGTCGCTCCAGCCGCGCGCGGGGTCGATCCGTTCATGCACCTCGGTCGCCGTCAACGGGGACTCCTCCCAGAGCACCTCCATCACGGCATGTTCCGCTTCGCTGATCCGCTCGCTCATTTGTTAGCCCCCTTCCGGCTGACTACAGGCGTAATCTCATTACGACTACAGTTGTAGTCATGCAACCGCTGAACGCTGGATGAACGATTGATCGGCACATATTCGGCAGGAAGCTGCGCCGAAAACGTCGGAATTTCTTACAAATGATACATATGGTTAATTTCCGCGAACCATCGTGTCGCAGCAATTCCGCCGACTGGCGCATCTGGCACGCACCCTGCTAGGTAATATGCGTTCCCAACACGGTCTCCTGCCGTGTCGCTTCAGAGCGGGGGCGGCACCTCCCTGGTCTCGTGTCGCCCCCGGGCCGCGGGCCGCCC
>JASBTC010000051.1 GCA_030148625.1 Sphingobium sp.
AGTCGACGGCGACGGCGCGATCGTGCAGCGCGATGACAGGGTTGAGATCGAGCTCGGCCAATCGTGGTCCGGCCGCGAGCCCGAGACCGGCGACCGCAAGCCCCATGGCGACGAGCGCGTCGAGATCGGCGGGTGGACGGCCGCGCGCGCCGGCGAGCAGCGGCGCGATGCGCAGTCCCGCGATCATCTCGCGAATATCCTGCGCATCGACGGGCAAGGGGCGCACGGCGACATCACGCAGGATCTCGGCATGGATGCCGCCGGCGCCGATTGTGAGCGCCGGGCCGAGATGCGTGTCATGGGTGAGCCCGATCAGCATCTCGACGCCGCCCGATATCTGCTCCTGGATCAACACGCCCTCGATCCGCGCATCGGGGTTTGCCGCGCGGGCACGCTCGACGATCTGCGTGAAGGCCCCGGCCGCATTTTCCGGCGTATCGATGCCAAGCATGACAAGGCCGAGATCCGATCGGTGCGGGAAATCGGGCGACGACAATTTCACGACGACCGGAAAGCGCATTTCCGCCGCTGTTGACGCCGCCGCATCGGCGGATGATGCGAGGACCTGGCGTGCCAGAACCACCCCGGCGTCGTCGAGCAGCGCGGCGGTCGCCGCATCATCGACGATGCCCGTGGTCCCGAGCGCGCCGATGTCGAGCCTGGGGCTGTGGGATGGGCGATCGCGAAAATGCCGGCGGGATTCGCGATAGGCGGAGAAGGCCTTGAGCGCACGGAACGCCTTGTCGAGTGAACGGAAGATCGGCACGCCAGAGGCGACGAGATCGGCATAGCCCGCACCTTCGGTGAGGACCGAACTCCACACCGCGATGACCGGCTTCTTCGCGCCGCGTTCGACCCAGGCGCGGACGTCGGCCGCCATATTGTCGGACAACATGCCGAACGCCGCGTTGAAGCCGACGATGATGACGTCGACCGAAGGGTCTTCGGCGATGATGTCGAACACCGCGCGACGATCGTCCGCCGCTGCGTTCATCGTGAACTGGCCGCCATTGTCGATCGGATTGGCAAAGGAGACATAGCCGGGCAGCAGCCGGCCAAGCCGTTCGCATGTCGCATCGCTCAGCGGCGGCACGTCCACGTCATAGCGTCCCGCGATCTCGGCCATCAGCGTCGCGGTGCCGCCGGAAACCGAATAAAGCGCCGCACCCGGACCGGTATCGGCCGGCAGCTTGGCGAAGAGATTGGCGGTCTCCAGCAATTCGTCGAGATCGCGCACGCGGGTGACGCCATGCTGGTCGAACAGGCCCTGGACGATCGCGTCGTTGCCGGAGAGATGCCCGGTATGCGACGCAGCCATCCGCGCGCCGCGCTCGCTCTCGCCGATCTTGAGCATGACCACCGGCTTGTCCGCGCGATTGGCTGCTTCGAGCGCGGCGCGCAGGCGCGGGAGCGACTTGAAGCCCTCGACATAGCCCGCGATCACGCGGGCGGGATCGTCGGCGGTGAAATGGCCGATCACATCGGCAATCTCGATATCGACTTCGTTGCCGACGGTGATCCAGCGGCTGAATGCGGCGCCCATGGCGATGCCTTCGACGATCGGGCGGCCCATCGCGCCGCTCTGCGTCACCAGGCCGATCAGCCCGCCGCGATGCCCCTCGGGCACGGCGAAGCGCTCGAACATATTATCCGCGGTGTTGGGGCCGATGACGCGCGCTCCGGTCTCGGCGATCGCGGCGGCGAGCGCGGCCTCGTGAGTCGCGCCTTCGGGGCCGGTTTCAGAAAAGCCCGCGCTGAAGATGACGATGCTGCGGATGCCGTGCGCGGCGCAGTCGCGCACGACCTGCGGAACATTGGCAGGGCCGACGCGCAGCAGCGCCACGCCGAACGCCTCCGGTACCTCGCCGATCGTGCGATAGACAGGGATGCCGGCGATTTCGCCGCCCTTCGGATTGACGAAGCACAGTTTCGCATCGGGGCCGTAGCGGGCGATCAGGTGCGCCACGCCGGCATCGCTGTCGACGCGGCCGATGATCGCGATGCCTCGGCCGGGGATGAAGAATTGGCGCAGATCGGCCCTGCTGCGAGCCAGCGAAGCGCCTGGAGTTTCATAGGTCATACGGTTGCTTCACGCCCCCTGGCGCGGGTTGCCATGATACAGGCGCTGATCGCCAGCAGCCCCGCGAGGGAGGCGAGCGCGAACAGGCTGGTCGAAGCGGGTTCATCGGGAAAGGCGAGGTGCAGGGCGGTCGGCCCGAGAAACGGGCCGGCATAATAGACGCCCTTGACCAGCCCGGTGTTGCGCGCGCGATCGGCATCGCTGCTGAGCGATGCGACGAGCGAGAAGATCGTCGGCCCGACCAGCCCGCCGCCAAGGCCGATCATCACCATGCCGGCCGCGATCACGGTGATCGTCGGCGCGAAACCGACGATGGTCAGGCCGAACCCCCAAAAGCCGAAGGCGAGAAGGAACAGCACGGCGTTGGGTGCGAAGCGGCGGAGTTCGCCGAAGGCGAAGCTGCTCAGGACCGAAAAACCGACGGTGATCGAGAACATCGCGCCTGCGATCGCCGAGCTGCGCACGCCGATCTCGACGAGACGGAAGGGTTCGAAGACGGGGATGCTGAAAGTGATCGAACCCGCGAGCACCGCGACGAGCGCGATCCCGAGCACGGGACGGATCGACGAGGGCGGTTTCGTCCGGTCACTGGTCGCCTGATGCACCGTCGCCAGATCGGGGCTGATGAGCGCGAGCGCGAGAAAGGGCAGCGCGATCAGGTGGACGAGAAACGCCATGCGCCATCCGCCAAGATCGCCGAGCAATCCCGAGAGCGGTACGAGCATCGCCAGCAATGCCGCACCGAGGCCGTGGATCGCGCCGATCCGCCGTTCGCGCGCGCGCCCTTCATAGAGCGTGCCGATCAGCGAAATCGCGAGCGCAACGATCACCGCCGCGGCGGCACCGACGAACAGCCGGGTCGCGACGATGCCGGGCAGGGTGGGCAGGAACATGCCGGTCAGTCCAGCCACTGCGAACAGGGCATAGCAGCCGGCCAGCAGCTTGCGCGGGCCGAAGCGCCGGACAAGCATGCCGCTGAGCGGCGAGGCGATGATCATCGCGATGCCGACCACCATGACCGTGGCCTTGGTCATGAACGCGGCATCGCCGGCCCCGCCAAATGCCTGCTGGATCTTGGGCAGCACCGGCGAGAGCGCGCTCATCGCCAATGGTGCGAACATGCCGGAACCGAGCAACAATGCCTCGGTCGACCAATGTGCGCGCCTGTCAGTCATCCTCACCTCACCCGTCTTGCGGTCTCATTCCGGAAACAGAATGGCCGCGTTGTCGATATAGAAGGCCCGCTCGAACGCGGCATCGAGCCGATCCGTCCATTTCCGGAATTTGCCGACCGGATCCTTGCTGCCTTCGATATGCGGATAATCACTCGAAAAAACATAGGTTTCCGCAAGGCCGTAACGATGCACCATCGCTTCCAGATTTTCCGCCCACATCGGTGAGACGCGGACATTGCGGCGGACATATTCGCTCGGCTTCAGCGGATAGGTGATGCCGATCTTGGCCATCAGATCGGCATGCTGGTCCATACGCTCGCACAATGGGCCAAGCCAGCCGGCACCGACCTCGATGATGCCGAGCGCCAGACGCGGAAAGCGCTGGAAGACCCCACCCATCACCATGGTGAGCAGAAAGACCTCTGCGGCCAGGTGCGCGACCAGGACGAAATAGGGGCCGATTGCTTCCTCGCCGCCGGCGCGCCCGTCGAAGCTCATCCGCAGCGATTTCGCATAGGCATATTCGCGCGGCGGCAGCATCGGATCGTCGGGGCCACCGCCATTGACCACGCCGCCGGCCGCGATGTGGATCAATGCCGGCACATTGGCCTCTTCGAGCATCGCCCAGAAGGGATCCCAGATATCGTTGGCGGGCGAGACGCCGCCCGGCGGCGACGCGCAAGGCAGGAGCACGCCCTTTGCGCCGAGCTTCAGGACACGCGCGAGTTCTTGCATCGCCCATGCCGGATCGCCCATGTTGATCTGGCACACGACACGGGCGCGACCGCCGGCCTTGCGGGTCCAGGCAATGGCGAAATCATTGTAGCGGCGGCATGCCTCGCGCGCGGCGGGCGAATCGACGCGCAGCTCGATCAGCGCGGTGTTGGGAAAGACGAGCTGGGCGGCAATGCCCGTGCGGTCCATCGCCTCCAGCCGGTCGATCGCCTCGGTGGCGCCAAGCGCGCTGATCCCCTTGACCGACCAGACATTGTCGCGATTGCGGGCGCGGGCGGCGACATCGTCCGGCGAGCCGGAGAAGCGCTTGAGGAAATCCATGACGAAGCCGGCACCGACATCGCGGACGATGTCCTCCATCACCTCGGGTTCCATATAGAGATGTGCGTCGCAGTCGAGCAGCGAGCCTTCCAGGCCGCTGCGGGTCAAGGTTGCGGGGGCGTTCATCGGAGTCCTTCCATCGACGCGCCGGAGGTCGGCGCAGCAGTGCGGACCGAATCATGCATCATCCGATCGCAGGATCATCGACGGTTTTTCCGCAATAGCTCGTCAGAAGTTCCAAGTTTCTGTGGAAAGGGGGGCTGGCTAGTTTCCATGCCCATGACGTGTGCACGCATCCGGCGAACAGGATGCGGCGGCGTGGTGACATGTGGGAAACGGTCGATTCCCGATCGTGATGCATGGGGGAGGAAGACGATGACCAAAACAGCCCTGCTCATATCGGTTGGCCTGTCGATTCTCGTGCCGGGACAGCTTGCCGCCCAGTCCACGGAGCCCGCGCCGGATGTCGCAGCCGAGGCGGACGACCAGGCCGCGCTCGATGGCGAGATCGTCGTGACCGCGCAAAGGCGTTCGGAATCGCTGCAGAATGTGCCGATCTCGATCACCGCACTGACCGCCGACCAGCTCGCTTCCGCCGGGGTTGCCTCTACCCAGGATCTGACACTCGCGACGCCGGGCCTGCTCTGGGCGAAATCGAGCAATAATTCGCAGCCGACGATCCGCGGCATCGGCAGCCGCAATGCGAGCGCCGGCGACGAGCCGAATGTCGCGACCTTCATCGACGGTGTCTACCAGCCAGAACAGGCGACAACGGCGCAGGAACTGTCGAATGTCGAGCGGATCGAGGTGCTCAAGGGGCCACAGGGCACGCTGTTCGGCCGCAACGCGACGGGTGGCGCGATCAACATCGTCACCAAGAAGCCGAGCTTCGAGACCACGGGCGATGCGGGCCTGACCTATGGCCGCTATGATTATCTCAAGGGGACCGCCTATCTGAGCGGGCCGATCGTCGCCGACACGCTGGCGGCCAGCGTCGCTGCGACCGGGCTGCGCGACGACGGCTATATCCACAATATCTATCTCGATACGCGCCAGGGCCAGCGCAAGGCGGCGATCATTCGCGCGAAGCTGCTCTTCGTGCCCAGCGACGATGTCGAGATCCAGCTCAACGGGCTTTACAATTACAGCTGGGACAACGTCACCTATTCGGGCCAGCCGCTCGCCGGCAATTCGCAAGCGCGCCGCGCCACGGCGGCCCAGAACCCGCAGAATCTGCCGATCGATATCCGGGTGCCGACCGAAGCCTATACGAGCTCGACATCGACGGTCCCCTATTTCCGGCTCAACCAGTATCTCGTCGACGGCCATGTCTCGGTCGATCTGGGCGGTGCGGTGTTGAGCGGTCTCGCATCCTGGTCGGAGACCCATGGTTTCTCGCACTCGGTTACCGATATCTCGCCGCTCAGCCTGTCGATCAACGATTTCCGGCAGCGCGGCCGCGCCTATAATCAAGAGATCACGCTCACCAGCGACACCGATGGCCGGCTGTCCTGGCTGGTCGGCGCGACCGGATTCCAGAGCCGCACGCTCTACGATCCGCTGACGAGCATTTCGCCCACCACGACCACGCGACTCGTCTATGGACAAAAATCGAAGGCGATCGCCGGCTTCGCCGAGGCGACATACGAGGCGATCGACCACCTCTTCCTGACCGCCGGCATCCGTTACAGCTGGGATCAGAAGCAATCCTATAATCGTCCCCTCGCGACGGGCGTGGTGACAGAGGGGAAGGCAAGCTGGAAGGATTGGTCCCCGCGCGCGGTTGTCCGCTATGAATTCGGCCGCGGATCCAATGTCTATGCGTCCTATACGCAGGGCTACAAGGCCGGCACCTTCAATGCGACGACCATCAACGGAACCCTGATTCCGGCCAATCCCGAACGGATCGAGGCATTCGAGATCGGGGTGAAGACGCAGCCGGCGCCGGGCATCACTGTGAACGCCGCTGCCTTCCACTATAATTACACCGATCTTCAGGTGAGCCTGGTCACCACCGTCAACAACCAGATCGCAACATTGCTCCAGAACGCGCCCAAGGCAGAGGTCGACGGTTTCGAAATGGACGTGAGCGCGCGCGTCACCGAAGGGTTGCGCCTTAATGCGGGGCTGTCGCTGCTGCGCCCCCGGATCGTCGACTTCGTCAATGCCTCGGTCAATATTCCGATCTTCGTCGGCGGGCTGCCCGCTGGCAATTCGACGGCCGGGCCGGTCGATGTCTCGGGCAACGACCTGATCCGCGCACCGCGCTGGACGCTCAATTTCGGCGCGAACTACGACACGCCCTTTGCTGGCGGGACGCTGACGTTCAACGCATCGGCCTTTTTCAGCGGCCGTTACTTCGTCGAACTCACCAATCGCGTGAAGCAGCCCGCTTATGAGGTCGTCAATGCGTCGGTGGCCTGGCGTTCGCCCGACGATCATTGGCGCCTGTCGGTGTTCGGCCAGAATCTGACCAACCAGAAATATTATGCCGGCGCGATCATCACCAATTTCGCCGACAATATCTCCTATCAGAAGCCGCGCTGGTTCGGCGTGTCGGCGGGATATTCGTTTTAGGGTCGATAAAGAGGGTGGCATTGGCGGTCCTGGTGCCGTGCACCAGCGCCGTCACATGTCCGTCACCGTCCGTCGCGAAGATGCTGCGTCACTGCAGGAAAGATCGCATGCACAGCACATCCGACCAGACCCCTTCGCTCGAACTCGACCGGATCAAGGCGGAGATCGCCGACAGCTTCGACGAGGAGCTGGAGATGGAGATCGACGAGAGCCGGCTTGAGGCGCTGCTCGGCGATCTTTCCGACCATCCCGACCGTGAGCAGCTCGAACGGCGCGTTTATTTCCGCGAGCTCTTCAGGCTGCAGCATGAACTGGTGCGATTGCAGGACTGGGTT